>NZ_JBSWYM010000004.1:0-367761 GCF_056161105.1 Pseudoalteromonas sp. AWH4_217
GTGCCCGGGGCCGGACTTGAACCGGCACGCTGTTACCAGCGAGGGATTTTAAATCCCTTGTGTCTACCAATTCCACCACCCGGGCATCGGGTTTGCTAAAGCACCGGTTGTTTAAATTGGAGCGAGTAACGAGGTTCGAACTCGTGACCTCAACCTTGGCAAGGTTGCGCTCTACCAGCTGAGCTATACTCGCGTTCCAGGAGCTTTGTAACTTTTTAAAACTTTAAGATGCTTATTGCTCTTTTTGTTTCTTTAATTAAGTTAACTTGCTCTAAACAATGGTGCCCGGGGCCGGACTTGAACCGGCACGCTGTTACCAGCGAGGGATTTTAAATCCCTTGTGTCTACCAATTCCACCACCCGGGCATCGGGCTGCTTTCGCATGTGGAGTTTGTTGAGAAAATGGAGGCGGAACCCGGAGTCGAACCGAGGTAGACGGATTTGCAATCCGCTGCATGGCCACTCTGCCATTCCGCCACACTACTCTGACTAAATCAGATAAAGAGAAATTGGAGCGAGTAACGAGGTTCGAACTCGTGACCTCAACCTTGGCAAGGTTGCGCTCTACCAGCTGAGCTATACTCGCGTTACTAGAAATTTAAAATTTCAGTTTTAAACCCTAGTTAAATTCAAAACTTTCAAGATATTGAAGCGTTTTGAACTTCTCTTTTTGTTAGGCTGTTGCCTCTCAACACGGACGCATTCTACAGAAGTTCCGGGAGGCGTCAACATAAAAAATGAAGCTTTTTAATCGTTTGCTTATTTTTTATCTAAAACGCTTTGTATTCAGCCAACGAATACTAAGATTTAATCAATTCAGTACGGGCAGCATAGAAATACTGCACCATAGAGACCACAGTCAGTAAAGTCGCAATGGCTAACAATGCATAACTTAGCGTCACCATCCAGGGTTCAAACTGCCAGATCAAACCAATGATGGCCAGCATTTGTGCAGCAGTTTTAAACTTCCCCATCCAGGATACCGCCACATGACCGCGCTTGCCCTGCTCGGCCATCCACTCTCTGAGTGCCGAAATGACAATTTCACGACTGATAATGACAATGGTAGCAATAGTCATAAACATATTTTGATAATGGGTCGCCAGTACCACCAGTGCCACACTGACCATAACTTTGTCGGCCACTGGATCCAGAAATGCACCAAATGGCGTTGACTGTTCCAGCTTGCGTGCCAGATAGCCATCCAGAATATCGGTCACAGATGCCAGCCAGAAAATAAAAGCAGCAGCAAAAAATGCCCATGAGTAAGGCAAATAAAAGATCACTGCAAAAACAGGAATAAGTAACAACCTAAATGTTGTGAGCGTGTTTGGAATGTTCCACATAACTACTAAGAGAGACTCTTTTTTACTATGTTCGCATGAACGCTTAAGCTTTGTCATGCAAATGGTTAAATATCTTTTCAGCCAACTGAGGGCTGATCCCCGGCACTTGTTTTAGTTGTTGTATATTAGCGGCTTTTACGCCCTGCATTCCTCCAAGGTATTTGAGCAGTGCCTGGCGTCGCTTCAGACCAACGCCTTCTATTTCTTCCAGAACAGATTGCGTACGTTGTTTTTGACGCTTACTTCTGTGCCCCGCTATCGCGAAACGGTGAGATTCATCACGGATGTGCTGGATCAAATGCAATGCAGGTGAGTCACTATCCAGATTAATGGTTTTACGCCCGCCATCGATCAGTAAAGTTTCTAAGCCTGGCTTACGGCTGGTGCCTTTCGCCACACCTATCAACATAGGTAGCTTTTCCAGCGTCCAGGATTCAAAGAATGATTCTGCTCGCGATAATTGGCCCTTACCGCCATCTATAAAGATAATGTCTGGCACCTTGTCAGGGTCTGTGACCTTGCCATATCGTTTATTCAACGCAAATGCCATAGCCGCGTAGTCATCACCAGGTGTAATACCCGTAACATTATAACGGCGATATTCCCGATTGTTAGGCCCCTGACCATCAAACACCACGCATGATGCCACGGTGTTTTCACCCATGGTATGACTGATATCAAAACATTCCATACGGTTGATATCCGACACGCCCAGCGCCGCCTTTAATTTGGCATATCGTTTATCAATGGAGTCCTGCGCATTTTGCTTCACCATAATGCTGTTCAGGGCATTCTTATTAGCGAGCTCCAGGTACTGCGCTCGCTCTGAGCGCACATTCACCCTCAACTGAACTTTACGCTCTGCAACCTGAGTAAGGGCTGTGGCCAGATCGTCCAGCTCAGCAATATCAAATGGCAATACAATATCTTTCGCTATCCGACCGTGGCTGCCCGTCGATACATAGTACTGGCCTACAAAGCTGGTCAGGATCTCTTCTCGACCCGAATCTTTGGGTATTTTAGGGAAAAAGGTTTTAGACCCCAAAACTTTATGCTCTCTGATCATCAACATGTGAATGGCACTCAGGCCATTGCGTTGTGCAAAGCCAATTACATCCATTTCAGCAAAATTGCCCGCAACCGATTGCTGCTCCTGCATTTGACGTAACAAGGCGATTTGATCCCGGAACTTCGCCGCAGCTTCAAAATTGAGCGCCATACTCGCCTGCTCCATTTTTTCCACCAAAGTAGCGATGACCTGATGAGATTTACCGCTCAGAAACTGGCGCACCATATCAACCTGCTCAGCGTAATCTTTATCACTGACTTTCGCCACACAAGGCGCGGAACAGCGTCTTAGTTGATATTGTAAACAAGGCCGGCTTCGCGCCCGATAATAGGCGTCTTCGCATTGTCTGACAGGGAAAATCTTCTGCATCAAGCGTAAGCTTTCAGATACAGCAGCACTGCTAGGAAAAGGACCAAAATACTCGCCTTTCTTCTTTCTGGAGCCACGATGAAACGCTAAGCGAGGGTGACGGTGATCGGTCAATAAGATGTAGGGATAAGACTTGTCGTCACGCAGCAGGATATTGTACCTGGGTTGGTACTTTTTGATCAGGTTGTTTTCCAGCAATAGAGCTTCGGTCTCAGTATTCGTCAGCGTCACTTCAATATGACGAATATTGCTCACCAAGACCCGAGTTTTAGCATCTGGTATATTGCTGCGAAAATAGCTACTGACCCGCTTTTTAAGGTTTTTTGCTTTACCGACATAAATAACCTGATGATCTTCGTCGTACATACGATAAACACCAGGTTCTGTGGTCAGCGTTTTGAGAAACGCCTGACTGTCAAACACTGCCATGGTCGAAAACTGCTTCTAATTTAGAACAACACGCTCATCCTAATGAGAGCTGTCGATGTCGATCATTTTGTGGCGAATCGCCAGGTGAGTTAATTCCACATCACCACTGACGTTCAGTTTTTCGAACATGCGGTAACGGTAACTGTTTACCGTTTTGGAACTCAGATTTAGCCGGTCTGCGATGTCCTGTGCTTTTTCACCTTTGGTGATCATCAACATAATTTGCAGTTCACGATCCGACAATGACTGGAAAGGGTTTTCATCGACTTTGCCGCTAAATTGGGCCAGCGCTATCTGCTGCGCTATTTCCGGTGCAATATAACGCTGTCCGGCGTTAACAGCACGGATCGCATTGATCATCTCGTCAGGCCCGGCACTTTTAGTTAAGTACCCATGTGCCCCAATTTGCATCACTTTGCTCGGAAACGGATCTTCGCAGTGCACTGTCAGAACAATGACTTTCACATCCGGACAGTATCGACAAATTTTCTTAGTCGCTTCCAGACCGCCAATACCTGGCATATTCATATCCATTAACACGATATCGGGTTCGCTCTGACGGCAGTAGCTCACTGCCTCTTCACCCGTTTTAGCCTCTCCGACCACTTTAAACCCGCGCACATCATCCAGAATGCGTTTTATACCGGTTCTGACAAGTTCATGATCATCAACTAAAAGTACGTTAATCAACGGGTAACCCTCACACTAGCCTTGGTAATGGCAATTACTGCCAAATGTCATTTATTTAATCGTCTGATAATGCATGTATTATGCACGCATTATGCTTTGCAAGAGTAACACAGAAAATTGCAAAGCATAATCAATTCGAGTTTCCACTTTAGGTAAAAACAGCCTTTAGTATTAGAGTTAGACTATGATTTACCATGCAATTTCAGATCCTGCTCGGAGAAACGGTCGACCCATAATGCAATCACGCCGTCGCCAGTTACATTACACGCAGTTCCGAAGCTATCTTGTGCCAGATATAGCGCTATCATCAGGGCCACAGCACTTTCATCAAAACCCAGCATAGTGCTAAGCAGACCCAAAGCAGACATAACAGCGCCGCCGGGTGCCCCTGGTGCCGCAATCATGACAATACCCAGCATAAAAATAAAGGGCAGCATTTGTGTCAACGAGGGCAATGTCATTTCAGGTGACAACATCATTACGGCCATAGTACAGGTAACAATCGTGATTGTTGACCCTGACAGGTGAATGGTGGCACACAAAGGGACAGTGAAGTTTGCAACTTCCTCTTTCACTTTATTAGATTTACTGGCACGCAGAGAAACAGGAATGGTTGCCGCACTGGACATAGTTCCGATTGCGGTAAAATAGGCTGGCAGCATATTTTTAATGAGTTCCACAGGGTTGCGCTTTAGCAATACACCGGAAGTAATATACAAAAACGCCAGCCACAGCCAGTGCATGGCAACAGCTGCCAGTAACACCACACCAAACGTGCTCAGCGTATCTGCCACTGTACCCGCAACAGCCATTTCTGCGAACACACCAGCAATGTAGAATGGTAAGGCAGGAATGATCACTTTAGCCAGCAGCGCATCAATGACATCACGGCCTTGATCAACCACTTGCTTGAGCTGAGTCAGGTGAAGTTGACTGATCCCAATACCAAACACAAAGGCCGTTGCCAGTGCCGTCATAACGCCCATCAGCGGTGGGACTTGAAGCTTAATTAGGCTTTCTACCTTAGTGGCCTCAGCAGCCTGATAAGCAACACTGCCCTCAAACAGGGGCACCGCCAAACTGACTAAGAGTACAGCCAAAGTTCCCGCAATGACCGTCGACCCGTATGCGAAACCAACTGTTTTGCCTAACAAATGGCCGGATGCCTTTGGCAACCCTGCGATCCCTGATGCGATATAAAACAGAATAATAAGTGGAATAGTAAAAGAAATCAGTTGTCCGATAATCACCTTAACGGTGTAGAGCAATTCGACCAGGAACATTGGCAGATAGAACCCCGCCAGCACACCGGCGAAAATACCAGCGACAAGTTTTAAAATAAGAGACATACAACACGCCTGAGTAAAAAACAGATGCGCCTTTTTACCACGGAATGACAATGCAGGTACATAGTTCTGCGATATGACTTGACTAACTGTTCACAAAATATAAATAAAATACCACTTAACTTGGCCACCTTACCGTTAAACGCTAAACAATTGTTCACACACCATCTCTGGTATTTAATGCGCCATCAAAGTTGTGCTATCAAACCCGATAATAATGTTAAATAAAGTTTTAAGCTCACTCTCATTCGTAGCGCCATGCTTGTGGTTCAGCGCCACCAGCCTGGCAGCCGAACCAAGCATCCCTTATATCAATGCCAGCGTAAATATCGACGGAAAAATAGACGAGTCTGTGTGGCAGCAGGCAAAACATATTGCCATCGACAATGTCACCTGGCCATATGAAAATACCAAAAGCCCGGTTTCAACCTCTGTACGAGTGTTTGAAAATGGCCAGTCCCTGTTTCTTGCCTTCGATGCCAAAGATCCGGACCCCAGTCAGATCAGAGCGTTTTTCCGCGACCGAGACCGCAACTGGAATGACGACCTGGTTGGGATAAAGATCGACTCCTTTAATACTGGCCGCAGTGCTTATCAGTTTTTTATCAACCCACTCGGTGTACAGCAGGATTCCATAGAGAACGTTTTAAGTGGCAGCGAGGACGATTCCTGGAATGGCATTTGGGACTCTGCTGGGCAAATCAATGAGTCTGGGTATGTAGTTGAAGCAGAAATCCCGTTACGTGTACTCAATTTTGATGACAGCCTGGACACCAAAACCATGGCCATGGAGTTTTTACGCTTCTACCCTCGCAGTGAGCGACTGAGAATTTCCAGTATGCAAATTGCCCATGAAAATCAGTGCTGGGTATGCCAGATGCCCGCTTACACCGGCTTTTCTGATGCCAGGCAAAGCAGCAACCTTGCGGTGATCCCCTCCATGGTGATCAGTCGCCAGCAATCTCGAGATATTGACGGCAGTACTATCCCGGACTGGGAGAACGACACTAACTATGAGCCGGGACTGGACGTTAAGTGGGCCATTACACCGGATACCACCTTAAACGCCACGCTGAATCCGGACTTTTCTCAGGTAGAAGCCGACAATGGCCAGCTCAGTGTTAACAACAGTTTTAGTTTATTCTTCCCGGAAAAACGCGCATTCTTCCTTGATAACGCGGACTATTTTTCCTCCCATATCAACCTGTTGCACACCCGTAACATTGCTGCGCCGGACTATGGCGCCAAGTTGACGGGCAGCAAGCAGGGCCATACTTATGCTGCCTTTGTGACTAACGATGAGTTTACCAATGTCATGGTGCCAGGTAACCTGGGCTCAAATGTGGTTTCATTGGAGCAAAAAAGTGAAAATGCGGCGTTGCGCTATCGATATGATGCCGATGAAACTTTGTCTATAGGCGCATTAACCACAACCCGGCAAAGTAACGACTACCGAAATCAGGTGTTCAGCCTGGATGGTAAATACGAACCCACTGCCAATGATACTTTTAAAGCACAGATCCTGACCTCGAAAACGGACTACGACCCGGCTATGGTGAAAGAGCTGTGCGATGACGAAACCCTCGACGACTGTGAGATAGATGAAAGTGTGCTTCGTACCCAGCTACAGGAAGATAATCAGGGCCTGGGCTATATGCTTGACTACCGTCATAACCAGAAACATTGGAAAGCCTTTGCGAGTTATCGCAACTACGATGCTGCATTAAGGGCAGACATGGGGTTCTTGTCACAAGTCGACTTCAATAAGTTCATCACAGGTTTTGAATATCGCTGGTATGGTGATGACCAGACCTGGTGGAATCGCACTCGCTGGTATACTGACTGGGATATCAGTCACAATGAAAATGGAGAGCTGCTGGAAAAAGAAGTTCAGAGCAACATCGCCATCAGCGGTCCACTGCAGAGCACCATTGATTTTGGTATTGATCATCGCAAGCGAACCGGCCTGCGTCATGACGAAACCAGCCTGGCCATAGATGGGAACACCGATCTGTTCACCGAAAATACCCAATGGATTTACCTGGAAAGTAAACCGGCTCCGGGCGTGTTCAGTGGGTTAACGCTGCGCAGAGGAAACCGCGTCGATTTAGCCAATAACCGTATGGCTGATGAGCGTTATATCCGCCCTATGCTGGACTTTTATCTGGGCAAGCATTTTGAGGTACGTCTGCGGCACACCTATCAAAAACTCACCGCCAATGGTATGGATGTATTTACCGCTAACCTCAGTGATGTGCGCTTTACCTATCAGTTTAACATCAATAGCTACCTGAGACTGGCGTTCATCAAAACGGACATTCGCCGCAATCAGGCGAATTACATCGACGACGTGGACAGCCGATACAAACGCCTCAGTACACAGCTGCTCTATGCTTACAAGCTTAACCCCCAAACGGTGTTTTTCGCCGGATACTCGGACAATGGCTATCAGGATGATGACCTGACCAAGATAAGCAAAGATAACAAGACATTCTTTGCCAAATTTAGTTACGCCTGGCTGATGTAAGCCCCTTTATTAGCCCAGTCAGACACGCGGAGTCTGGCTGGGTTTACATTGCTCTTTTATTATACATATTTATTTTTTTATTCCATCAAGGCATAAGTCTTTTTAATATATCTTATAGCCATTCTTTCCTTTTGTTTTGCTACAACCCCAGTAAAGTGTGACTAGTATTAAATATCCTTAGCTCATTCAAGGGAAAATTATGTCGAACGTTTTTGCAGATAACAGCCTGTCTATTGGCAACACCCCAATTGTTAAACTTAACCGCGTGACCGGTGGCAACGTCTTTGCCAAAATCGAATCTCGTAACCCGAGTTTCAGCGTAAAATGCCGCATCGGTGCTTCTATGATTTGGGAAGCTGAGAAAGCCGGCTTGCTAAGCGAAGGCAAAGAACTTATCGAGCCTACCTCTGGTAACACAGGTATTGCATTGGCTTTTGTTGCTGCATCTCGTGGTTACAAATTGACACTAACGATGCCAAATACAATGAGCCTGGAGCGTCGTAAGTTACTGAAAGCCTTAGGTGCTAACCTGGTCCTGACTGAAGGTGCCAAGGGCATGAAAGGCGCCATTGAAAAAGCGAATGAAATCCTGGCTGGCGACCCTGACAAATATGTTTTATTGCAACAGTTTGAAAATCCGGCTAACCCGAAAATTCACGAAGAGACCACAGGCCCTGAGATTTTCGAAGCGATGGATGGTGCGATTGACTACTTCGTTGCAGGCGTGGGGACTGGCGGTACGATTTCCGGTGTAACTCGCTACCTGAAAAAAGAAAAAGGTCTGGACGTTAAGTCTATCGCGGTAGAGCCAGTTGACTCTGCCGTTATCTCCCAAGCTCTTGCAGGTGAAGAATTAAAGCCTGGCCCACATAAAATTCAGGGCATTGGCGCAGGTTTCATTCCTGGCAACCTGGATCTTGAGTTGCTTGATGGCACTGAGCAAGTATCAAACGAAGATGCGATTGCAATGGCCCACCAGCTGATGAAAGACGAAGGTATCTTAGTCGGTATTTCTTCAGGTGCAGCCGTTGTTGCTGCGAAACGCCTGGCAGAAAAGCCTGAAAACGCAGACAAGAATATCGTTGTAATTCTGCCAAGTGCTACAGAGCGTTACTTGTCTAGCCCGCTGTTCGCAGATGAGTTTACCGATCAGGAACTGGTGCAGTAACCAAGTAAACCTGCTCTTGTTAGACTAATTGTTTAGAATAAGGCCAGCAAAATGCTGGCCTTATTGTCTTCTTCCCTTCCTTTTGGCGTGATACTGTCTAGACTTAATGAATAATCGATGCGGTCTCAAAACAAACTCATCGTTTTATTTTTAAACGCTTTTATCTTAACTGTGCGCACCAGGAAAACCTTATGAACACACTTACCAGGGTAGTAATGTTGCTGTTACTGTGCAGCGCTTCACTGACCGCCTTTGCAAGCCTGAATGTTGGCTACTTTAAGCAGGGCAAGTACATCATGGTACAGGGTGAGCAATACCGTAATGGCTATTTGTATAACAAAAGTGGTGACAAACCGCTACTACATTTGGTAACGCTCGACTGGCCGCCTTATATCGGCGATCAGCTGTGTAATAAAGGTTGGGTATTTCAGTTTACCATTTCCTTGCTGGCCGATCAGGATTATCCGGTTTATGTCGAATTCCTGCCCTGGGCAAGAGCGGTCAAAGCTGTTGAATCCGGTCGCGCAGATATCCTCTTCCCCGAGTATTTTATCGAAGATGCATCACCGTCCGATAACTATCAGGGGAAAACACGTCGTGAGCTGCTGGCACTGTCTAACGCTTACCCTGGTGGCGAGATAGCGTTACTAAAACGTCGCGGTGAGTCAGATAGTTTTGAAGGCAATCTCAATGCGCTGAAAGGCGCCACCATAGGAGTTGTACGCGGTTATCAAAACACCCCTGAGTTTGACGCTATGATGGACAACAATGAGTTTGTGATTGTGGAGGCCGTCGATGATCTGCAACTGGTAAAATTGCTGGTTGGCAAACGTGTTGACCTGATTATTGGTGACCCTAAGGTGCTGCGTTTTACCGTGAGTTACTCTGATCTGGCCAAGTCTGAAAAGGTCACTTTGCTCAGAGGCCTTGAAAATGTTGAACCCGCCTTGCGCTATAACAATCTTTACTTTGCACTCAGTAAAGCCAAGCCTAACTGGCGGGGCGTGCTCAATGACATCAATAAAGGCCTGTATTTATTTAAAAATAGTGGTGAAACCGAGCGGATTATTGAAATGGGTAGCTCTGAGTGCTATTGACTGATCTGCGCGGTCACTCCCAACTGCGCAAGATTTGAATATTCTCTGTGATTCGGGGTCAATAAAATAGCCTGAAGTTAAATACGACAGGACATTTTTGATGGCCGTAAATAATAAAACCTCGCTACACAGCACTGGACACTTGGCAGTCGAGCCAGTTGTCACCTTGTTTTTTAAGCACTTTTTCCCTATTTGTATTGGTATGCTCGTTGTTGGCCTGTTCAACTTTATTGATGGGCTCTTTATCAGCCATTTTGTGGGTGAACTGGCTTTGGGTGCCGTGGCAGTCGCTTTTCCAATACAAATGGTGATTGCTGCAATGGCCGCCATGTTATCTTCAGGTATGGCCACCCTGGTAACACGTCAACTGGGTGCTGGCATGCGAAAAAAAGCGGGGTTGATAATCGGTCATACCCTCCAGATTGCCTTTATATTGAGTATTATTCTGTTGCTTTTAGGCTGGCTTTATCCTTTGGAAATAATCAACTGGCTCAGTGTAGCCCCCATATTTAAAGCTGATGCTTATGCCTACCTTCGTCCCATCGTCTTGTTTAGCTTTGTGGCGATTCTGTTACCCGTACTTGGCGACATTTTTCGTGCCGAGGGGCAGCCGCATAAGCTTATGTTATTGATGTTGACCGCCTCGGGGCTAAACATCTTACTGGATTACCTGTTTATTGCGGTGTTTAACTGGGGTGTAGCTGGTGCAGCAAAGGCAACAGTGGTATCACAGGCAGTCACAATAGTGCTGGCTATATACATGCTAAAAAACAAAGACAGAGATACACCTATCCTCTTCACTACTGAGTGCAGAGCCTGGTTATCTATCCTGGCAATCGGAACCCCTATCCTAATCACCCAGCTCTGTCTTGGCTGGCAAACCGCCATCATGAACATTCAGCTGATGAAGACAGCGGGTGAAAACTGGGTGATTGCTTACGGTATGCTGGGCCGTGTACTCACCTTTGCAACTTTGCCGATGATTGCCATGTTAGTCACCTTTCAGACAATCTGCGCTTATAACCTCGCCGCACAGAAAACAACTCGCGTGCGAAAAATAGTGAAAGTGGCCTTAGGCGCTATGATGCTGTACGCAACACTCTTGGTATTAATGCTGGTCTTTTTTGCATCCGGCATTATGGCCTGGTTTACAGAGCAGTCCTTACTGATTAATCAAGGCCAGACAATGATACAATCGGCTTTATGGGGGTTACCACTGATAGCTATTGTGTTGATCGCCAGCGGTTTCTATCAGTCTATCGGCGACGCTCGCCGGGCAAGCTTTTATAGTGCGCTCAGAGTCATATTTGTGTTTACTCCTTTACTTTTGGTGTTGCCGGTGTGGTTTGATCTTCAGGGAGTTTTTATGGCTATCGTCAGTGCTGACATCATCGCAGCCTTAGTAACCTGCGTTTTATGCTGGCTTCACTACAACAAGCACAACTTATCCAGGTTAGAAGGTCTCAATGCAAACCCGTAAACAGCAAGACAAACATCGTGAGCAGTACTATCAACGCCTGAAGCCGGTGCTTGCTTATATCCACAGTCAATCGAGTCAGCCGCTGACACTGGATAGAGCCGCAGCGCTCAGCCATTTTTCCCGGTTTCATTTTCAGCGTATTTTTTCTGCACTGATGGGGGAATCTCTCACACAATATAGTAACCGAGTAAGGCTTGAACGCGCTGCGTCTTTGTTATTTTTCCATCCCGACAAAAGCGTGACAGAAATAGCACTGGATTGCGGTTACTCAAGTAGCGCTAACTTTGCTCGCTCTTTCAAAGATCACTATGGTATTACACCGGTTAGCGTGAGAAAAACTGAACGACTGAGACAACAGCTAGCGCAGCACATGGCACCACAAAAGTTAAATATTGAGTTACTCCTGCAACTGCAAGCACAACGAATGTCGGCACACATGCCGGACGAGACTCCCGTGCCCACCCGAATCATGAACGTCGACACTCGGGACTTGTGTACGCTGAGAGCATCAGAGGGTTATCATCTTGAGGGGATCTGGCAATGTTGGGAGCAGCTCCATCAATGGGCCAAAGTACAAGGTCTCGACTCTGAATGCGTCACTAAGCTCGGATTTGGTCATGATAACCCGCTTTTTACCCCTCTGGATAAAGCAAGATACGACGGCGCGCTGGTGATCCCGGCTACATTAAAAACAGCTGTCAGAGAGCCGTTTAGGCTTAGCACATTGAACAGTGGGCAGTATGCTGTTTTTAACTATGATGATTTAGCCGCTAACCTGCTGCCTTTTCAGCTGGCACTGTATTCGGCCTGGTTGCCACACAGTGGCTTCGAGCCGGACGATGCGCCCCTCATTGAGCACTACAACCGGCCGATATCAGATAGCAACGCTGAAGACCCGGCAACTCGCAGCATCGCACTGGAAATATGGCTAAAGGTGAAACCGCTACGAGCCGGTGTCTGACTAGCTTATACCAATATACTTGTGTACCTGTACTGACAGGCGCCAGTTTTTTTGTTTACAGGTATCAATAGCCAGTTTGGTCGCTTTCGCCTTTTGGCTGATTGGTTGCAAATACACCAGCTTAGGGTGCACACCGGTTTTTTCAAACAAAGCTTCTAACTCTTCGATGTGCTTTTCCATTGCCACAGGGTGCTTAATTTCATCGGCTCTGCGCATGGCACTCGCCAGTACTTCATACCCGCCACGCATATTAATTTTAGGCGAAACAGTAACCCAGGTTTCATCCGGCACCAGAATCTCAAATGTTCCACTGGTTTCAACCTGTGTGTCGTACCCCTCAGCGTGAAGCTTGTCACAAAGTGGGTTTAGGTCATACATACAGGGCTCTCCACCCGTAATAACCACATGTTTGGCAGTGTAACCCCGCTCTTTAAATAAGGTCAGTAATTGCTCCGGCGTCGCATTGGCCCAGTAATCTGAATCGGCCTTTTTCTCCACCGTTTGCTCCAGACTGACAAGATAAACCGGATCCACCTCCCAGGTCTGCTTGGTATCACACCAGGCACACCCCACCGGGCATCCCTGTAACCGCACGAAAATAGAAGGCACGCCAGTGTGGCTTGCTTCACCCTGGATGGTTTCAAACACTTCATTAATCTTGTACAAAACAGCTCCGAACTCACTTTACTTCCCGGGTTCAGCCCGGATAAGTGGCAATTATCTAACGTTTACAATTCACATTGGCTACAGCAACTGCGCTGAAAAACTGGCATTATCTGACCCGTCGGATTGTCATTTTTTCAGCGGCCGTGTAGTATATCGCGCCCTGACACAAACCTCTATTAAAATCGAGGCCAATGTCAGTGAGTATTCGAGCACATAAACGAGGCAAACCAATGAGCGAAAAAGTCGTTGTTATTTATTCCGGTGGTATGGATTCATATACGGTCCTGAACAAAGCACTTAAGTCAGGCTATGAGGTCTATGCACTGTCTTTTAACTATGGCCAGCGCCATGTAAAAGAGCTCGAAGTTGCCCGCCAGGCCTGTGATGAACTTGGGGTAGCGCATAAAGTTGTCGATATCTCCGCTATTAACCAGTTGATCGGCGGCTCCTCTTTGACCGACGATATCGAAGTGCCTGAAGGCCACTACGAAGAAGAAAGCATGAAAAGCACGGTTGTGCCGAACCGTAACATGATTTTACTGTCTCTTGCGGTGGGTTATGCGGTTTCTCTCAAAGCCAGTAAAGTCTTTTACGGTGCCCACTCAGGCGACCACGCAATTTATCCGGATTGTCGTCCTGAATTTGTTAAGAAAATGGATGATGTCTGTCGCATCGCAAACTACGAAGAAATCGAGATTGTTTGTCCTTACCTGAACAACACTAAGATTGAGATCCTCACAGACGGCCTGAAAATGGGACTGGACTATAGTAAAACCTGGACCTGTTATAACGGCCGTGAGAAAGCATGCGGCAAATGTGGCGCTTGTCAGGAGCGTTTGGAAGCCTTTGAATTAAACCAGGCCAGTGATCCTTTACCATACGAATAAGCCCTCCCCTGTGGGCGCATATGTCGCCCACACGCTAAATCACATCTTGAAACAGATACGCCACAGATCTCTGCTGTATAATTTGCTACGATTGGAGTACCAAATTTAGAAATGGAGTAATACGTATGCCCGGTACCACAATGGTGTTTTTGATTGTCCTAATTGCAGTAGGATTTGGCACAGTTAGGGAAATCTATGCTAAACGCCTGGAAATGAAAAAACTCGATGGAATGAATCAGTCTGAGAAGCAGGCTATGCAAGAAGAAATCAAACAACTTAAGTCACGGGTTGCGACACTGGAACAGATCATCACCGACGATGGCTATCAAGTTGCCAAAGAAATCAACAAGCTGTGATACCAGGCTGGATTTACCAGCCGGTATCACAATTGGCCTAAGTCACGGTGAATATTAAGCGGTAGTAGCAGCTGCCGAGTCTGCTTTAACAGTAGACTTTTTGGCCTCTAAAGGCTTCGGCTTTTTCTTATCGAAAATCCCTAACCGAATACGGATAAAGTGCAAAATTTCTCGCGCAACATCCACATCAACAGCAGCTTCGAGCCCTTCAAAGCCTGGGCTTGAATTGGCTTCACAGATCTTAAAATGCTCTTCATCAAACAACAGATCAATGCCCGCCATATCCAGGTTCAGAATGTTTGCCGTTTGGGTGGCCAGCCATTCAATTTCTGGGGTGATCGGATGAGACAAGCCCTTAGCACCGGCGCTGACATTGGCTTTGAAATTTGCACCACCCGAGTTTCTTTCCATACACGCCACGACACGTCCACCTATGGTCAGTACTCGCAGATCGCGGCCATGACTCGATTTAATGAATTTCTGCAAAATGATATTGGCTTTCGGGCTGGTCGCTTCAATCAGTTGCATTAAATCATCGAACTCGCTACGTGTTTTTGACAGGAAAACCCCACTGCCTTGCGATCCGGACAGGGTTTTTACCACCACAGGAAATCCGATCTGCTTTTCAACAAGATCAATATTAACCGGAAACTTCACCAGCATCGTCTTTGGTGTAGGTAAATTCTGCTGCGCCAGTATCTGTTGCGCAAACAGCTTATCTTTTACTGTTTCCGTGGCCTCTGAACTGTTAAAGCAATGTACACCAAGACGCTCCAGGTGACGAATAATTGCCAGTGCAAAGTAGGTGGTGCCAGCCCCCATACGCGGAAGTACAAAGTCTGGTAATGAAACCGGCTCGCCATCAATCAATACGCTTTGGTCATCTTCGCGAGAGACGAGCAAGTCAAACTGATCGGGAGAGTAAACCTGCAGATCAATGTTCTCTTCCTGAGCGACTTCTAACAGTCGTTTGATCTCGTAAGTTTCAGGTTTTAATAGGGTTGCTGAGTCTTTGTATATGATCCATCCACGCATCTGTGTTTCTCGTTTATCGATTGCGTTAAAACGCGGATTATGATGAGCGAGCCAGATGAAGTACAACAAAATAATTTTGTCGTCAGGATGAATTATTTGGAACCAGTCTACACCCAGTGAACACTGCAATCATGACTCGTTTACCAGTGCCAAGACTTCCTCGATAAAGGGGCTGGGGTCCTCAGGTACTAATAAGCAAGTCTGTAATCTGGCGCGTGTCAATGCAACATAGAACAAGCGACGCTCTTCTGCATCCGGGTACAGTTCGGACTCGGGCAAAAGCGCCTCTGTAATAGCAGCATTATGCGCTCTGGCCGGCACACTACCCTGATGCAGGCCGAGTAAAATACTGAAATCCGCCTCTTTCCCCTTGGCACCATGAAATGTCAGTGCCGTTACCCGGGCTCTGGGGAAGCGCTGAGCAAAGCTTGCTATCACCTCGGAGGAAGGCAAAAATTTGTGATTCCGAGCCAGTAAAAGGACGCTACACGGCTCTGCGGTCTGGTCTAAAAAGGCTTCGATTGCTGTGCTAAGTGCGTCACTTCCATCTGGACGCGCTATCAGAGCCGGGCAGGTCGCTACGTTACTGGCATTGACCCTTTTAACTAGTTGGTTAGGGTTCTGACAAACAAACTCACTGGCGATATCCAGCAACTGTTGTGGATAACGGAAGGTCATATCCAGCTGTTGGATAGTGGCCTGTCCGAAGTGCTCAGCAAAGTGTGTGGTCATAGACACATCTCCCCCGCTGAAGCGGTAAATCGCCTGCCAGTCGTCCCCCACAGCAAATAAAGCATTTTTGTCGTTTTGCGCAAGCAAGGCTTTGATAAGCAAAGCCCTCAGAGGTGAGATATCCTGAAATTCATCAACTAACACATAGTGCCAGGGACTACAAAACTGACCGCTGCGCACATAGTCGATCGCGCGCGTGATCATATCGTCAAAGTCGATACACTGCTCTTTTTGCAGATAAAGCTGGTAGTCCGCCAGTACTGGCCTGAAGCAGTTAATCCAGAGCGCAAATTCTTGACTCAATGCTTGTGTTTTACCCAAAAACAGAGCCTGTTTGTAAAAGCTGAGTGCTTCAGTAAACTGTCGAATGAGTTTTTTGGCCGCACGCCCCCCCAAATCGAGCTCCTGGCTTTGTTGTGGATCAGCAAACTCATTTTTTAGTAGGGCAAGTAAATCTCTCTGATACTGAGGGTCCTGACATAAAGATGCCAAAGTGTCAGCAATAAACCGCTCTCTCGCACTATCGTTCAGGCACAATGCAGACAGCTTTGGCTTATGACCCTCAACTTGTGCAATGATCCCTAACCCAAGGCTGTGAAACGTGGCACACTCTATCGTTACCCTGCTATGTTTGAGCCTTTGCTGCATCTCATCTGCGGCTTCTTTGCCGTAAGCCAGCATCAATACTTGCTCGGCTTCAGCCTGCTTTGAATGCAGCAGATAAGCCGCTTTTGCAATCATAACACTGGTTTTTCCAGTACCGGCTCCGGCTAACAATAGCTGACGTTCATCCTGAACAACACATGCACGACGCTGCGACTGCGTCAGCGGATGACCGCACACTGTATCAAAGAAGGCTTCATAGCGAGTTAACTGCGCCTGCACAAACGCTTCTCTGAACTGAGCTAGATCTTCTTCTTGCCAAGCGTGTAGCTCTTTGACGGTGTTCTGGGCTTGCTTTAGCGTCTTGTGCATCTGAGCCTGACTTGTCCAGCCGCTCCAGCGCTTTGCCAATTCAGCTACCACAGAGCGAATTGCAGCCCAGTGACGCACCGAAAGGTAACGGCGCTGCAAGAGTTGCTCTATTGCCCTGACTGACGAAAGCAGACGTGCTTTGTGGGTATTTATCCAGAGTATCTCGAGGTGGTGCTGCAACTGGGGGTGACAATGCCCCCGTAATCGAAGTTTCAAGGTCGTATCCTGTTGATAGCACTCAATACGAGTTCCCAACCAGTCTATCACGAGTACAGGAGGCCGAGATTGTTCAATCCAGCCGAGTAACTGTGTGCTGCCTGAGCGTTGAACGCTTATCCCTTGCGGTCCCACCTCAACGGATTTAATGTTATGAAATACTCTTGAAATAAAGTGAGCAGGAAAAAGCATAAAGAAAAATACGGGCCAGTTTCTTTTAGTGTAACTCAATGTGCAGGCAATAGTGCAGCTAAGTGATTTAAATTTAGAAGCTTTTGGAAAGTAATTATGAGATATAGGATAACCGATTGGTGCGAATGGGGGGACTTGAACCCCCACGAGCTATGCTCACCACCCCCTCAAGATGGCGTGTCTACCAATTCCACCACATTCGCAATTCGGTGTAATGCATCTGAGCCAGAAGCTCAATTATTCTCTATTTAATGAGAGAGCCAGTGCATTGCTGGCTCTGAGATTTGGTGCGAACGGGGGGACTTGAACCCCCACGAGCTATGCTCACCACCCCCTCAAGATGGCGTGTCTACCAATTCCACCACGTTCGCTAAGTAATAACTTTAGTTTGGTACGTCTGAGTTGTTTTGAGACTCTTCTGACGCGGGTACATCGTCGCTAGAAGGTGCGACTGTTGCCGCCGGAGCTTCCAGGTTTTCCCACTGATCAGCTTGCTTAATTTGGCTTGCTGTCATGCTACCCAAAACAATACTTAGTACAAAGAATATTGTTGCAAGTATTGTTGTTGTCTTAGTCATAAAGTTACCAGCACCTGATGACCCGAACACAGTTGCCGATGCGCCAGCGCCGAATGAAGAACCCATATCTGCGCCTTTACCTTGCTGGATCAAGATCATGCCGATCAATGACAGCGAGACAACCAAATAAATAACCAAAAGAATCTCGTACATTTACTTATCCCTTTGCACTTTCGCAGATAGCCTTGAAGCTTTGTGGTTTGAGACTTGCTCCGCCGATCAGGCCACCATCAATATCTGCTTGTGCGAATAATAATTCACTGTTACTTTCATTTACACTACCGCCATATAGGATACGTAGTGCATCGGCAACCTGTTCATCATAACTACGTAACAAGTCGCGTATATACTTATGTGTTTCCTGGGCTTGTTCTGGAGTGGCTGTTAAACCGGTACCTATTGCCCAGACTGGCTCGTATGCTATCACAGAATTAACCAGTGATGCTATGCCTAATTTTTCGATTACAGACACAAGCTGTTGTTTAACAACTTCTTCTGTTTTACCTTCCGTTCTCTGCTCCTGGGTTTCACCAATACACAGAATAGGTGTCAGGCCGTTCTTTTGCGCTTGTGCAAATTTATTGGCAATATCTTCATTTGACTCGCCGTAAATACTGCGTCTTTCTGAATGACCGACCAAGGTATAGTTTGCGCCCAGAGATTTGACTAAGGAAGCTTGAATCTCACCTGTATAAGCACCGGCGTCGAATTCTGACACAGTTTGTGTGCCACACTCTAAACCTGCTGAGATTGCTTCAGAAAGCAGAACTGCCGGAGGAAAAATCAACACCTCACGTTGTTCGCCTGTGACTTGCGCACTCACCGCTGCAATTTCTTTTATCAGCTCTGGCGAGCCGTTCATTTTCCAGTTGCCTGCGACGATTGGCTTTCTCTGTCCCATGTATTACTCCGCGTCAGAAAGCGGGTGAGATACTAACGCCACTCACCCTAAGTTACAAGAAAAAATTGTGGTTTTTTGTTTAGTTGCTCACAGATTCAACGACTTGAGCAATTTTAGTGGCAAAGTCAATAACTTGCTTTTCTTGCTCTGCCTCAACCATGACGCGAACAACCGGCTCTGTGCCTGACTTTCTCAGTAACACCCGACCCTTATCGCCCAGGTCAGATTCAACGTCTCTTACGGCTTGCTGAACAGCTTCTGCAGAGACCGGATCGGTTCCTTTGGCATACCGTACGTTGATCATTTTCATCGGGTATTTTACAAACCCAGCACCTAAATCTTTGAGAGTTTGATTTTGTGCAACCATCGCTGCCAACACCTGAAGACTCGATACAATCCCATCACCAGTTGGAATAAGATCCAGATTTAGTACGTGACCAGAGCTCTCACCACCAATCGTCCAGCCGTGCTCCTGAAGCTTGCTTAATACATAGCGGTCACCAACTTTGCTGCGCTCAAAAGGGATGCCCTTCTCTTTTAGCGCGTTTTCTAACCCCATATTAGACATCACAGTGCCGACTACACCGCCTTTCAATTGTCCACTGCATTGTGCTTGTGCTGCGATGATATAAACAATGTCATCGCCGTCGAATACGCGGCCATTGTGGTCTACCATCATAACCCGGTCACCATCGCCATCGTATGCAATGCCGACATCAGCCTGATGCTCTAATACGTGACGTTTTAGTGCATCAACATGCGTTGCACCGCACTTTTCGTTGATATTTACACCATTAGGTTCACAAGCCGTGCATATAACCTCAGCCCCCAGTTCACGCATTACAGCAGGAGCAATGTGGTAAGTAGCGCCATTTGCACAGTCCAAGACAATCTTGAGCCCCTCTAGAGACAACTCGTTAGGGAATTGCCCTTTACAGAATTCAATGTAACGGCCATCCGCATTTTCGAGACGTCTTGCTTTACCTAGTTTATCTGAGGCAACACATGTCATTGGTTCGTCGAGCATGGCCTCGATTTCCAGCTCAACCTCATCAGGTAATTTCTTTCCGTCACCGCCGAAGAATTTAATGCCGTTGTCATGATACGGGTTATGAGATGCACTAATCACAATCCCGGCTTCAGCACGAAAAGTCTGTGTCAAATAGGCAACGGCGGGCGTCGGCATAGGGCCCAGCAGAACGACGTTGATACCCGCAGCAATTAGACCGGCTTCCAGTGACGTTTCCAGTAAATACCCTGAAATACGCGTGTCTTTTCCTATAATCACTTTTTTAGTGCCAGACTTGGATAATACCTTACCCGCTGCCCAGCCTAATTTGAGTGCAAATTCTGGCGTGATTGGAAACTCTCCCACCATTCCTCGTACACCGTCGGTACCAAAATATTTTCTTGTTGTCATTCCTCTACTCCATGCGTTGCTGCGCGCCAAACCCGCAGCACATCATTGGTTTCTTTTACATCATGAACACGTATGATCTGCGCACCCTGCTGAGCACATAATAATGCTCCACTAAGGCTTGCAGCCAAGCGCTCATCTGTATCCCGATTAAGTAATTTGCCAAACATAGATTTCCGGGATAGCCCGGCCAAAACAGGTAGTTTTAGTTCAGCAAAGTAAGATAACTGCCCTAACAGCGAAAAGTTGTGCTTCAGTGTTTTCCCAAAACCAAAGCCTGGATCAATAATTAGGCGGTCACGTGCGACCCCAGCTTCTTCACAGCTAGCAATGCGTGACTCAAAGAATTCACGAATATCCGTAAATAGATCCTGATAGGCAGGGTCGATTTGCATTGTTCTGGGCTGGCCCTGCATATGCATAAGACAGACAGCAACGTTGCTATAACGCGCTGCAACCTCGAGAGTACCAGGCGCTTGTAGGGCCCGAACGTCATTAATGATGTCTGCACCAGCCTCTATCGCTGCAGCCATCACCTCAGCTTTGCTGGTGTCAATCGAAATAACACAATCGGACTGCGCACGCAGGTCTTCAATGACCGGGATAACCCGATCAAGCTCTTGTTCTAAAGATACGTCAGGTGCACCAGGTCGAGTTGACTCGCCACCAATATCCAAGATATCAGCGCCCTGATCCAACAAAGTCAGGCCATGATTGACAGCGCTGTCAGATTGACAATACTTGCCACCATCTGAGAATGAATCAGGGGTTACATTGACTATCCCCATTATCCGGGGAGTCGTGAGGTCAAGCCTACGACCACGAGGAAGTTTAAGCTGAAGCATAATTCGCCTGTTGAAATGCCTGTATCTAAGCACATTTTAAAAAAAACTGCCACATAAAGGTAGTGAGCACTCGCGGTGGAGAGCCTAACTGACATCATCTGAATGGCAGCTTACTCACACCAATCCTTTGTCTTGCGCATACTTATAAGACAGCATCAGAATGCAGTGATTATACGTTACACCCTAGCACTCAGCTCGCCTACAGCGAATTGGTATGAAGTCCTATTATTAAAATATAAAAAACCCCAGCTAGGGCTGGGGTTTCAATGTCTTAATTCTAACTCAGGTTATGACTTGTCATCAAGCTCTGAACCAGGTGCTGATGCACTTTCGCGCTTATCTTCATTGTTATTCGCGCTTGTCTGGTTTTCTGCATTACCATTGTCTGATGGCTTACGATCATGAGCATCTCTGGGTGGACGCACTTCTTTTCGTTCCATCAAGTCATCAATTTGACCGGCATCGATGGTTTCGTACTTCATCAATGCATCCTTCATCGCATGCAGAATATCCATATTGTCCTTAAGGATTTGCTCCGCTCTATCGTAGTTACGGGTTACAAAATCTTTAATTTCAGCATCGATCAGCTTAGCCGTTTCATCGGAAACGCCAGCCATACGAGACGACCCGCCTCCCATGAACATTTCGCCCTGCTCTTCCATATACATTTGCGGACCCAATTTGGGGCTTAACCCCCACTGTGTCACCATCTTGCGAGCTATGTCAGTAGCCCGTTCAATGTCGTTACTGGCTCCCGTCGTCACTTTATCATCACCATAGATGATGGCTTCTGCAATACGGCCACCATACAAACTGGACAACATAGACTCGAGATGCTCTTTGGAGTGACTGACTCTATCTTGCTCAGGCAAATACATAGTGACACCCAGCGCTCGACCACGCGGTATAATAGACACTTTGTAGACCGGATCATGCTCTGGGACCAATCGACCTACAATAGCGTGACCCGCTTCATGGTAGGCTGTCATTTCTTTCTCTTTCTCAGACATAACCATGGACTTGCGCTCTGCGCCCATCATGATTTTGTCTTTTGCTGCATCAAACTCAGCCATGCTTACTTTACGCTTATTGCCACGCGCAGCAAACAGGGCAGCCTCATTCACTAGGTTAGCCAGATCGGCACCCGAGAAGCCAGGTGTACCACGGGCGATCACTGATGCCTCAACATTTTCATCTAACGGTACTTTGCGCATGTGTACATTCAGGATTTGCTCACGGCCACGCACGTCTGGCAACCCAACAACAACCTGGCGGTCAAAACGCCCGGGACGAAGTAGTGCAGGGTCGAGTACATCCGGACGGTTAGTTGCAGCAATAACAATGATACCTTCATTGCCTTCAAAGCCGTCCATTTCTACCAGCATCTGGTTTAATGTCTGTTCACGTTCATCATGACCGCCTCCCATACCGGCACCACGTTTGCGGCCCACGGCATCGATTTCGTCGATGAAAATAATACAAGGCGCTGCTTTTTTAGCCTGCTCAAACATATCGCGTACACGTGACGCACCCACACCCACAAACATTTCTACGAAGTCTGAACCCGAAATAGTGAAAAACGGGACTTTCGCCTCACCTGCAACCGCCTTGGCTAGCAAGGTTTTACCAGTACCAGGAGGACCAACCATCAACACGCCTTTCGGGATGTTACCGCCCAGTTTCTGAAACTTAGACGGGTCTCGTAAGAAGTCAACCAGCTCAGTGACGTCTTCTTTTGCCTCATCACAACCAGCAACATCAGCAAATGTGGTTTTTACCTGGTCCTCACCCATCAGGCGAGCTTTACTTTTACCAAATGACATGGCGCCTTTTCCGCCACCCCCTTGCATCTGACGCATGAAGAATATCCATACACCAATCAACAAGAGCATTGGGAACCAGGAAATAAAGATATTGGCCAGGAATGACTGCTCTTCGGGTGCAACCCCTTTAACGTTTACATCGTTCTTAAGTAAGTCGTTGATCAGATCATCATCGTACAATGGCATAATAGTTTGGAAACGCTCACCATTGTTTTTTATCCCTGTAATCGTGCCAGCTGTCCGGTCGATGTTCACATCACGGACGACACCGCTGCGCACTTCGTTCACAAACTGAGTGTAACTAGTTTGGCGATCTGCTTGTTCGCCACCATTGAAGCTCTGAAATACGGTCATTAGCACGACAGCTATTACCAACCAGAGTATTAAGTTCTTCGCCATATCGCTCAAGGGGTTAACCTCTTGTATCTAAAATAATTCAAATTCGTCTTAAAAGCGTTTCAACTGTACTACAGTTTGTAGCCCGTCGCCACTATATATACTTCACGAGATCGGGGGCGTGACGCTTTGGGCTTGCGGATTTTAACCACTTTAAAGGCATTACGCACGTCCTGTACAAATTGATCAAAGCCTTCGCCCTGAAACACCTTGACGGCAAAAGCGCCGTTAGGCTTAAGTACCTGGTGACACATGTCAAACGCCAGTTCAACCAGATACATGCTGCCCGCTTGATCTATCACGGTGTTACCGCTCATATTAGGCGCCATGTCTGAACATACCACATCTATATTTTTGCCACCAATTCGGTCCAACAACGCGTTCAAGACCGCTTCCTCACGAAAGTCGCCTTGCAGGAATGCTACGCCGGGTAAGGAATCCATTGGCAAAATATCACATGCGATTACTTCGCCGTTATCACCTACTTGCTCTGCAAGATATTGTGACCAACTTCCTGGCGCAGCCCCCAGGTCAACAACATGCATGCCTGGTCTAAACAATTTGTCTTTTTGTTGGATCTCTTCAAGTTTGAACACAGCACGAGAGCGATAGCCCCGCTTTTGTGCCTCATGAACATAAGGATCTTCAACATGTTCTTTTAACCAGCGTTTGGAGCTCGCTGAGTGCTTTTTATTTGCCATATTAACTGCAACTCATTAGTAATATTCTTTAGATGGCGTTAGAATAGCGGTAATTCAAGCCTTAATTAGTAAATTGTACCAATATGACATTATCAAATAAACAGAAGCAGTACCTAAAAGGGTTAGCACACGACCTAAAACCTGTTGTTTTGCTCGGCGGTAACGGGCTGACAGAGGGGGTTCTGTTAGAGATTGAGCAGTGTTTAGACATTCACGAACTCATTAAAGTAAAAGTACCAACCAATGACCGTGAAACCAAACAGCTTATCTTCGATGCCATTGTTCGCGAGACAGGCGCTCACAAAGTTCAGGTGATTGGGCACATCATTGTGCTATATCGCCAAAGCGAAGACAAAAAAATCCAGCTTCCTCGCCAGTAGCAGGCTGCCAGCAGGGCTGACTATTCATTAGCCTGCGTCTCAGCAGTTCTGCTAAATTCAATGGCCTGACGAATAAACTCTGTACTCAGGCCATTGATCACACCGCTTTCTGCATTTAAAAGCAGACTGAACCCTATTCCCAGCTCAGGTAACACCGCCACATCCGTCCGGTATCCCTGCACCCAGCCACTGTGGTAATACATTAAAACACCAGAAAAACTATATATGCGCCACCCCAGACCATAATGGGCTTGTTCAACGTAATTACGCCACACACGTCGGCGCAGCTCACGCTTTGTACGAGTGTAAGGGCGAGACTGAATGGTCAGTGCATCCAATGACAGTACCGAAGGATAGATACCTAATTGTGCCTTTAACCATTGGCTCATATCTGCAGCACTGGCATTCACACCCGCAGCGGGTGCTACTTTGTAGTAATGGGGTTTTAACTTTGCGGTATGCCAGCGCTTTTTGCCCCGAACATGAGGCGCTGCAAAATTATCATCTTTGGTCATATGTGCATGTCCTAAACCCGCATCTTTCATACCCAAAGGCTCAAAGAAAAAATGCTCTAACCAGGACTCGTAACTCAGCTGAGTACTTTGTTTAATCACATCCCCGATGAGACTGAACATGACATTTTGATAACCATAACAAATACCAGGTCTGCAAATATGCTCTACATCGACCAGTTTCGGATAGATTTTGTCATAACTCATCCTGGATTCAATCAGGTTGTCATACGCATTTGGCACCAAACCACTAGAATGGCTCAGCAGGTGGTATAGCTTCGCTTCACCATATGCACTTTTGGTGAAGATAGGCAGGTGCTCGGCAACCGTATCTTCAATGTCGAGCAGGCCCTGCGCAGCCAGTTTGGCGGTCAGGGAACCTGCAAATGTTTTAGACACAGATGCTAAACGAAAACGCGTACTAGCAGTGACTTTTTGCCCTTTTCTGACTTTAGTCAGGCCTATTCCGGCAATATGCTCACCATGCTCGCGGTGCACAATGCTCAATGCCGCGCCCGGTATCGATTTTTCTTTTAGTTTTTGTTTGAGTTGCTTAGAATATGCGTTCACAAATTGCTCCCAGCGCTGCTGCTCGCTGCCTGGGCTAGCCTGAACGACCAAAGTCGTCAGTGCGAATGCAATAACAATAAGATGATGCAGTGACTTCATAATGATCCGATTCATTAACACGCTGCACATAATATCATGAAGTTTGGCACTGCTCACGCGGACAATCCCTGTTGGCGATAGAATTTCTTCTGCTCGGCCACTGAGATAATGCCAACGAATTTGTCGTGTTTTAATGCAGCTAAGTGCTGAACTATAAAACTAAATTTAGAGGTATAAGTCATGCGCTGCTTGCTTTCAATTATCGCCTTGGCCGGACTAACAGGGTGTATTACAACACCGCCAATGGCACCCAAACTGGATGTGCCGGCTAAGCCACTGTTAACCAAATCAGTGTATCAACTGTCGTACAGTACTGAATTAGAGTCTGCACGCATCAAATCCGTTCAACTGCCTGCTCACCCCGTCAAAAGTGGTAACACGGTGTATATCGATACCAGCAAAGTCAGCATGACGGATACATTACGCAAACAAATTATCCAGCTTTTAAAAGACAAGGGCTTGACAGTTGTTGCACAAAAAAGCAGCGACTATCATTTGGTCGTTCAACAGCTTGACTTGTCCTTTGGTAAGGACAAAGTGTATGTATTGAACAAGCCAGAGGATCCACACCCCTACATTGCAGAGCTAGCTCAGACGATTCCGAGTAAGCAGTGTAGCAATATCATTGCTTCATTAAGTATGCGGCTGACGCACAAGTCTTCATCCGATGTTATCTGGTTTGCTAAATCATCTATTAATAGCGCTGGGTATCAGGGCATTCCACTACAGTATACGTTCACAGAAACTGAGAAAGTGGCGAACGAGCACGCAGTCGTATCATTTATTGTGGAACAAAATCAGGAAGAAGCCCGCCGAGCCAGATACAATCAGGCTGTGAAGATCCCACCCTACCGCGTGGAATCGCAAATATCTCCGCTCGTAAAAACGGCGGGTGCCTGTAATAAAACAGAAGTCAGCGCCCTGACCAGTGACATGATGCACCACTTAAGTCGCGGCCTCATAGAAAAGCTTAATGTATTGCTTTAACAAGAGTTCTAAAACAAGAACACACACTTAATTACACTTTTTACGCGATTCGTACTTATAATTGCAGTCAAGAACATAATTAAAGCAAAGTAAACGTAGCCTTGTCAGTAAGTCAGGCAAGCGCAATTAAGGAGAAGTCAAATGGAGCAATACGGCACGATTTTGTTGGTTGAAGATGACGAGTCGCTTGCGCAGTGGGTTGCCGACTACCTGAATAATCAGGGTTATACCACAGAATGTTGTTATCGCGGCGATCAGGTTGTCAGTATGGTCAAACAACACGAGCCGGATCTGGTGTTGCTGGATATCATGTTACCGGGACAGGACGGTATCAGTGTTTGTCGCGAACTGCGCCAGTTTTACAGTAAGCCCATCATTATGCTCACAGCCAAAGACGAAGAAATGGATGAGGTGATTGGTTTAGAAGTTGGTGCCAGTGATTATGTCATCAAGCCTGTTCGCCCCCGCGCGCTACTGGCAAGGATCAAGGCCAACATGCGCGTAGCTCAGGACAGTGATTCTAACTCCGACACCAATGCCGTCATGCTTAATGTCGGAAACCTGCGAATTGATACACAAGCGCGCAAAGTTATTGTGTCCGATCAGGAAGTTAATGTCTCAAGTGCAGAATATCTGTTACTGCATTTTTTAGCCAGCAATGCCGGAGAAGTGGTCTCTCGCGATGCCGTATTTAAGGCCACTAAAGGGCGCGAATATGATGGCCTGGACCGCAGCGTAGATGTCCTTATTTCTGCCCTGCGTAAGAAGTTTGGCGATGATCCTCAGAATCCTGAAAAAATAAAAACAATTTGGGGAAAAGGCTATCTGCTTGTGCCTTCAGCCTGGTAAGTCAAAGGATTTGGTCTCTCGCAGTCCGCGCATTCAAGTGCGGACTTTGCCCCGCTTCGCGCCGTCTGGTGCAGTCGTACCTATCTCTGGAGTAATGGATGAAAAAGCTCTACCTTTATCTTTTGGCTAGCGCCCTTATTTCAATCGTTGTACTGGGCTGGCTACTTGATACCCTGAGCCAACAAGCTGAACCTGCCGAGGATGCCTTCGCCTGGCAGGCAAAGTTGCTATACGGCGTAACCAATCAAAGCGCTTCAATTCCCGAAACTTTGCGACCAGCATATATGGAGCAGGTCAGTAAGGACTTTGACTTACCCATCACATACAGCTCCGGTGATTCACTGGCACTCCCTGTCGAGTTAAAGAATCAGATGATGCAACCAGAAGGGTTGTTGCTAGAAGATGATATGGGCTATTACTTGTTAAAATCGGCCCCTTCACTGGCACCTGACTACCTTGAACTCAGGCTAGAAAAACCACCTGAACAGTACGATTCAGATGTCTTTCTCACCTTAGCGTTTTACGCCGGTATTTGTACCTTCATGTGGGTAATTTTGGCACCACTTGCCAAGCGACTTGCCGTGTTGGTCAGCGCAGCGAAGCAATTTGCCAGCGGCGATTTAAGTGCTCGAATTGAGGTGAATCATTTCACCTATATAAAAGACCTGGAGCTCACCTTTAACCGCATGGCCAATCAAATAGAAAAGCTGCTTGCCGAAAACAAGCTAATGGCCTCCAGTTTATCTCATGACATTCGTACTCCGGTAGCCTGTTTGCGCTTTGGCTTTGACGCGGCTTTAGAGGAAGATGACATTGAACAGGTCCATGCCCTGATGCACAGAATGGAAAAAGATCTCGACCAGATGGAAGACATGTTGGCGAGCTATCTATCTTTTGCCACACTCGAACAAAAATCGCATCTACTCAAGTTCGCGCCCACAGAATTAGACAGCTATATTCGCAATGTCGTTGAGCAAATGACACCTAAACTGAGTAACAAACACATCAATGCGAGTGTTTCGGTCCCGGCACATCTGCAGCTGGATGCCGACCCTCATTGGCTGGCAAGAGCCATCTCCAATTTGCTCAGCAATGCCTGCGATTTTGCCAACAAACAGATTATCGTCAGCGCTCAGCAACTGGATCATCAGATTGAAATACGGGTCGAAGATGATGGACCAGGTATAGAAGAAGAAAACTGGGCTAAGGTATTTAACCCATTTTTTCAAGAACAGGGTCACCGTAATCGTGCTGGTAAAAGCTATGGGCTGGGCTTAGCAATCGTTGCAAAAGTGGTTGACTGGCACCACGGCCAGGCCAGTGTTAGCAGATCCGACCTGCTTGGCGGCGCTAAATTCACACTGACTTTTCCCTGTAAAGCACCGAGAAATACTGTCAAGGCTGACTGACAAGCGCGAGATTTATGCTATAAATCAGCTAGATACTAACCAAACGCGGACACAGTACTGGATTTTTCAGATTACGCTCAGGATTTAAGCAAAAACTTGTGTTAGATCAATGCAATTTAGGCCTTTTTATTTCCTTTTAATTACAGTAGATTGTTGCCGCCGTCTTTAAAAAAGAGAAGTATAACAATATGAGCACTGTGCGCGGAGAGTTCAGCTCTCGCTTCGGATTCATTATGGCTGCAGCAGGCTCTGCTGTTGGCCTGGGAAATATTTGGGGCTTCCCAACTCAAACTGCCAGTAATGGCGGTGCCGCTTTTGTATTAATGTATTTGATCCTGGCGTTTTGTCTGGCTTACCCCGCATTGATGGCCGAACTGGTGATTGGTCGTCACGGCCAGGCAAATGCGGTCTCGTCTTTGCAAAAACTTGGCAATAACCCCATACAAAAAAAATTCGCGTTTTTCGTCGGCTTTGGCGGCATCATTTGTGCCGGACTGATCCTAAGCTTTTACGCCATTGTGGCAGGCTGGATGCTCAGTGCCACCATAGAGCCTGTTGCTAACACAGTTGGCGCCACTGGGGCGGCTCAATGGTTATCAGAGCAATCTCTGGTAAGAGATCTCAGCTTTACCCTAATTTTCGTCGCACTGACTATATCAATCATTAGTAAAGGCGTCGAAAATGGCATTGAGAAATGGTCTAAACGTCTGATGCCTGCCCTGTTGCTTATACTGTTTTCTTTGATTGCGTATGTGCTTACGCAGGAAGGCGCTACCACTGGCTTAAAAGCCTATCTTGTCCCTGATTTCTCTTCTTTACTCGACCCCGGGCTACTTGTCAGTGCACTCGGTCAGGCCTTCTTCTCTCTGTCACTGGGTACCAGTGTTATGATCATTTATGGCTCATATATCAGTAAGCAGGAAAATCTGGTTTCTCTTGGAGCCTATGTCACCTTAATCGATGTCTTTATTGCCTTCGTTGCCGGCTTACTTATTATCCCTGCTATGTATGTGGCACAGGCTCAGGGGGTGGAGATCTTCTCAGCTACAGGCCAGCTTTTATCAGAGGACACGTTAGTATTTCAGGTTCTGCCAGCCTTATTTGAAGGTATGGGCAGTGTTGGCGTATTCGTTGGGTTTGCCTTCTTCGCTCTGATGAGCATCGCAGCGCTCACCAGCTCTATTTCTATGCTCGAAGCTCCAGTGTCTTATGCGGTAGAGAAGTTTGCGCTGGCCAGAACACAAGCGACCTGGATCATTGGCGGCATTATTGCAACCGTGAGCGTGACCATCATCCTCAATTTCTCAGCCCTGTTTGGTCTGGTTGTTAAACTAACAACACAATTCGGCCAGCCATTGCTGGGGATGTTCTGCTGTATTTTCGTTGGCTGGATCTGGCACCGTCAGAAGTTGCTAAGTGAAATTCAGGAAGGTCACCCGGAAGTGGCATCATCCCTGTTCTGGCGGATTTGGCCACTGTACATCAAATTTGTCTGTCCGTTGGCAATCGCACTGGTCTTTATCAATTCTCTGTAATTAGCAGATAAGTCAAAATCAGTGAATTAGAGAGGCAACACAGCCTCTCTTTTTTTGGTCACCTCATCTGACGATTGTTTTGCGGACATGAAAAAGCACGCCCTTGAGCGTGCTTTTTTCAATCATACAATTCTACTGTGTGGCGGGTTAAGGACACCAGAAAACGCTGAGCTTCAGCTGTGGATGGTTTAACACAGCCCGCAATGGAATATCGAGTTCAGAGCCAGGTTGCTTGGCCTCTTCATACACTGCGCGCTTGGCCTCTCCACTGATAAGTAACACGGCATGTTTTGTATGAGCAATACCTGCCAGTGTCAGACTCATACGCTCGGTGATACTACCTGTTACTTCACTTTGTTTAGCATTGATTGCACAAACAAGATCAGACGTTTGTAAAGCCTGTTCAAGCCCTTCTGCGTGAGGGAACAAAGAGGCTGTATGGCCATCCGGACCCATGCCAAGAATGGTAATATCGAAAGGCGCCTTCAGTGCGGCATAGGCTTTTTCACACGTAGCCTGACCAGACTGTGCTGTTGCTTCGCCGTTTTTCATGGTCACAAACTCAGCGGTGCTTGCTTCGTTTTGTAACAAGGTCGCCTTGATAAAGGCTTCGTTAGACTTTTCATGACCTGCATCGACCCAACGTTCATCAACCATAGCCACTGTCACCTTGTCCCATGACAGTGGCAGGTTTGATAAGTGTCTGTAGGCCGGTGCTGGTGACGACCCACCGGACACCAGCATAGTTGCACGACCGTCTGAGTCAATGGCGTCACTGAGTGTACTACTTAAAAGCTCAGCCAGCTTTTCGGTCATTGCCTCTTTGCTATCAAAAAACGATTCGTTCAGCTGCGCCATTATGCTTTTTCTCCTACATTGAACCAGGCATGGTTACTTTCTTCCAGCAATTCATCAGCCGCTTCAGGACCCCATGAGCCCGCACGATAAAGTGAAGGCGTGCCCTTTTCCTGCCAACGCGCGACAATTGGGTCGATCCATTGCCAGGCCTGACGAACTTCATCACGGTGAATAAACAGTGCCGGGTTATTTGCCGCGGCATCCAGCATCAGACGCTTGTACGCATCTGAGTGGAACCCCTTGCTGTACTGCTGACTTAGCTCAATGTTCAAAGTAACCGGTTGCAGCTGCATTTCCAGATTATCAAGACGCTTTGACATCAAAGTCAACTGGATGCTTTCCTCTGGTTGCAGGCGGATCTCAAGGCGGTTTGGCTGAATTGGGCCCACACTCGGATCGTAAACATTGTGAGATACTGGCTTATATTCAACCACGATCTCAGCACAACGCTTTTTCATCCGCTTACCTGTTCTGAGATAAAATGGTACACCAGCCCAGCGCCAGTTATCGATATGTGCCTTAATAGCCACAAACGTTTCTGTCTTACTTGAACCTTCTCCCAACTCTTCAAGGTAACCTGGTACCAATTTACCGTTCAGATCACCCGGTACGTATTGGCCACGTACCACGTTGTCATCAACGTCTTCGCCAACCAAAGGGCGCAGTGCTTCAAGCACCTTGAGCTTTTCGGCACGAATACTATTGGCATTTAGCTTTGATGGAGATTCCATGGCAACGAGGCATAGCAGCTGTAACAAGTGGTTTTGAACCATATCACGCAATGCACCAGCCTTATCATAAAACCCTGCACGACTCTCAAGGCCTACGGTCTCAGAAATACTGATTTGAATGTTGTCAATTGACTTAGCGTCCCAGAGGTTTTCAAACAAAGCGTTCGCAAACCGCAATGCCATCAGGTTCTGTACGGTTTCTTTACCTAAGTAGTGGTCTATACGGAAGATTTGGTTCTCATCAAAAAACTGCGCGATCTTACCGTTAATCTCTTCCGCCGATTTACCACAATATCCAATTGGCTTTTCGACCACGACGCGAGAATTTTCAGTGATCAGGTTTTTCTGCGACAGCAGCTCACAGCAGGTGCCATATACTGCAGGTGGCAAAGATAAATAGAAGACACGAGACTTTTCTTCACCATCAGTGTCCAGGATATCTTTCAGAACATCCCAATTATCGTCTGCCGCTGTCACATTGACAACCACAGGTACTAAGAATTGCGAAAAGGCTTGCCAGTCTTTGCCGTTAAATTCCCCTTCGCTGAGGTGAGATTGTAGTGCCTGCTCTGCCGTGGCGAGGTATTGTTCTCTTTGTTCTTGAGCACGGACGGTAGGCAATACGCGTGAGCCTTCAGGTAAATTACCTTCTTGATACGCACGATACATTGCAGGTAACAACTTTCGTAACGCTAAGTCGCCGCCCCCACCAAAAATTACGATATCAAAAGGATTAAGCATAATTATGTCTCACAAGGTTAGGCGCGTAGCACATCAGTGCATCACACGCTCGTTAGTTAAAACCGTTTTCCAGTCTGACCTTAGACTAGCAAACACTGCTTTCATGCTGGATTTGAATTCGATTGCACAACATGGCGGTACTGCTGATGATACCAGGTTTGTTGTGCCGAAGTTCCGTTGGGATGATAACGTATTGCCGATTTGATACGTCTGTATGTACTTCGTCGTGACGACTACGTCATACATCCCCAATAAGAGTCTGTTCCGTCACTGCTTGTTGGCTCTGTTAAAGCCAGTTTACCCGCTTGCCCATGATAAGTTATGACAAAGCGAATAAATTTGAATAAATGAGCCTTAGGGGCTCTGTAATTCCTCTCACAAAAATACAGGCCCTAAGCACTCCAGCGCTACCCGTTCAAAGGTATTCTTTTCACTCGTGTCCTGGTAGCAATCGGACACCTGACACTGCGTTTAGTTGTCAGTTTTTATTATCTATTCTGTTTATAGTACGCAATCAATCCGGCTGTGGAGCTATCGTGTGCGTGCTCTACCCCGTCTTGCGTAAGTTCGGCCTCAATGGCGCTGGCTAACCCCTTACCCAACTCAACGCCCCACTGATCAAATGAACAAATCTCAAGTATAATGCCTTGGCAGAATATTTTATGTTCATATAACGCAATCAGGCGACCAACCGCTTTGGCATCGACTTCATCCAGGATCATCGACGTTGTTGGTCGGTTTCCTTCGTGAATTTTATGCGGCAGCAGACGCTCAATTTCAGCTTCCGACTTACCTTTTTTCGCCAAGTCTTCGCGCACCTGTTGCTCATTCACACCCGCCATCAGCGCTTCTGTCTGAGCGAAGAAATTGGACAGTAAAATATCGTGGTGTTTATCAACATTGCGCTGTGGTTTTACTGAGGCGATAAAATCAGCAGGTACAATCACGTTCCCCTGATGCAGACACTGATAAAATGCGTGCTGGCCGTTAATGCCCGTCATGCCCCAGATCAGTGGCACGGTTGTGTAAGGTACTGTATGTCCGTCAAAGGTGACATGTTTACCGTTACTTTCCATCTCGCCCTGCTGTAAGTAAGCAGGCAGCATGTGTAACGCCTGATCATAAGGTAAAATGGCTTGCGACTGATAACCCAGAAAGCTGGTATTCCAAACGCTCAACAACGCCATGATCAACGGAATATTCTGCTCAAGTGGCGCATTTTTAAAGTGTTCGTCTACCTCAAAGGCACCTTCTAAAATGGCCTCGAATTTGTCATAGCCCAGGTATAATGCAATGGGTAACCCGATAGCGCTCCATAAAGAGAAACGACCACCCACCCAGTCCCACATAGTGAATACGTTTTCGTCGGCGATACCGAATGCCCGGGTCTTCTCAAGATTCGTACTGACCGCCACAAAATGTTTGGCCACTTCAGTTTCGTCTCGCGCAGCACTCAGGAACCAGGCAACAGCTGAGCGTGCATTCGTCATGGTTTCCGACGTCGTAAACGTCTTTGATGAGATAACAAATAACGTTGTTTCAGGAGACACTTTATCTAATACATGGGCTAACTGTACACCATCGACATTAGACACGTAGTGTACGTTAAGCGTCTCGTCGGCATAAGCGCTAAGCGCTTCAGTGACCATCTGAGGGCCCAGATTAGAGCCGCCGACTCCAATCGCTACCACATCTTTAACCGACTTGCCGGTATAACCACGCCAATCGCCACTACGCACCTTATGGCTGAAAGCTTTGATTTTCTCAAGTTCAGTATTCACCTGCTCCATGACGTTTTCGCCATCGACATAAATCGGTGTATTACCGCGATTACGCAATGCAACGTGCAAAACAGCACGATCTTCGGTGATGTTAATCTTTTCACCCGCAAACAACTTGTCTCGCCACTGAGGCAGATCACATTCCTGTGCTAATTTAATAAGCTGAGCAAATGTGTCTTTGTCGATGAGTTGCTTAGAAAAATCAAACAACAAGCCCGGGATCTGACGAGAAAACAGTTCAAATCTGTTTGGGTCTTGCTCAAACAAAGATTTAAGATGTTGTGTCTTCAGCTGCTCTGATGCTGTTGTTAAAGCCTGCCAACTCTCTAGTTGTGTACGGCAACTCATAAAAATTCCCCTAGTGACGATGCGTTTTCGAAACAATAAAAATTGTAATTATCACAAGTGTTAAACGGTGTATTGCGTTAAACATAAGTCAAAATGACAACGCTGTCAAATAGCTAATATTCAATTTTACATTGCGCATAATACCCGAATTTTGACTTTTTGACACCGGTATCATTAATTTATTTGGTAGATTTTTTGCTGCTAATTTGAGAGCAAATTGGATAGACTAGAAGCATCAAATGATCATTTTATGAAATCAAGGCACGGACTATACCGAGTAAAAAACCCAACTGCGAGTCATCACAAATGCGCAATGATCGCGCTATAAAGTGCGCAGTTAGTCACTTGTACACAATATAGTACCACCTTCTCTCACAGAAGAAAAACAAGATGAAAGTAACCATCAACGATGTAGCAAAACACGCTGGCGTGTCGATGAAAACCGTATCCCGCGTGATCAACAAGGAACCATCGGTACGCAAAAAAACCTATGATCAGGTGATGCAAGCCGTCAAAGAGCTGAATTATCAACCAAATACTGCCGCACGGAATCTGGCGGGTACTTCTTCGTTTGCCATTGGCCTGGTTTATGACAACCCCAATGCCTACTACATCATAGATATGCAAAATGGTGTGTTGTCCCGGTGTAAAGAAGAAGGATATGAACTGGTGATCCACCCTTGCAACGCGCAGCACGAAGATATGCAGGCGGAAATTGCCACCATGATCAAACGTTCGCGCCTTGCCGGACTGGTGCTAACCCCGCCTTTATCTGAGCAACAGCCTATTATTGATATGCTGGATGAACTGGGTGTGAGCTATGTTCGCTTACTATCTGGTCACAACGAGCAGGAAGAAAGTTCAAGAAACTGCATTTATGTCGACGACTTTGCAGCCGCTTATGAGATAACTGAGCATCTGATAACCCTGGGCCACAAACATATTGCCTTTGTCTGTGGTGATGAGGAACACAAATCAACAACTGAGCGGCTGGCAGGGTATAAACAAGCCTTGGCAGATCACCAGATAGCCTTCAACGAAGACTTTATACACAAGGGTACTTATTCTTTCGAATCCGGTGTTAATGGTGCAAAAGCATTACTCAAAGGTGGTAACCCTAATCAGATCACCGCAATTTTAGGCGGTAACGATGAGGTGGCCGCGGGCGCGTTATTTGCTGCGCGTTTGATGAATATCGAGATTCCCGCTCAGCTTTCCATTTCCGGGTTTGAGGACTCTCCTTTCTCACGCCAGACCTGGCCAAAATTAACGACGGCACACCAGGCCAATAACGTGATATCTGAACATGCTGCGCGGCTGTTGTTTTCTAAAACTCGCGGTAGCCGTAATCACGATAAAGACGTCATTACCACATTTACACCAAGTATGGTGGTACGAGAAAGTACCGGCCCGGCTCCTAAGTAAAAGGTTTGCCCCGGCAGGCCGGGGCAAACCTGCATCAATTCAGCGCCAACCCACCTGCCAAATTGGCTACTCTGTCAAAACCGAGTAAAGCAAGCGTGTTCCCTGCTTGCATTGAGCGGTTGCCTGTTCGGCATACAAGCAGATAATGCTGCGATGAATTCAACGCACCATTTCTCAGCACGTCCGTCATTCTGCTCAACGGAATATTCAACACCCGACCAGAGGCCAGATCACCGAACAATTCAGTGATACTACGTCGCGACACATCCGATTCATAAGGTTCGCGACAGTCAATAATTACGCCCTGATGAGATTGCAACCAGTCTTCTGCAGCCGATTTGTTGAGCGACTGAACCGATGGCACTGCCGCGTCCATGAGTGCACCGAGGAAACGCTCTCTGAATGTGGTGGAGTCACGATCAATACCGGCTTTTTGCTCTACAAACTCATCTGTAGAGCATGCTCCATTCAGCAAACGCCCCAGGAGCGGACTGATCTGCACCTGAGCATGCCAGTTAATAGCAAAACACTGCTGATAATCTAATGCGCTACATATCAGACTATTGTCATCAAGTACCTCGTTGAGACGTAGCAAAGTTGCCGCCATTGACATCGCGCGTGAGGTTTCCCCCTGACTATCACCCAATCCCTGAGGTAATAACAGCTTACCAACAAAGCAAGCCGAGACATCTTCACCCTGCATAAGTAAGTAACAGCACTCTTGAGTATCATTATCTGCCAGTGAGAGCTTTTTCAACGCCCCCTGCAACAAGCCGCCGGACTCGCCTTCGGGCCAGCCAAACTCATCTACCGCTCTTTTATCAGTCAGATTATGGGCCAACAGGCTCACGGCATCAGCAGCTTGTTCGCTCAAGTGCGTCTTGAGTATTGCACTACAGCCCAATCCCTGTTTATCAAGCAAGCGCTGCAATCGAGGCACCAGCTCCGGGACTGGATCAACGATTACCGCTTGTTTATCGGTCGTCACATACAGCCAGCAGCAAGCGCCCTGATGACGCAGCTGGGTTAACCCAACTGCACATGCTTCTTGCTCAGGTGCAGTGCTATCCGACACCACCAGGCAATTGTTCTCTAATATTGGCTTGAGACTTTTCAGCGTATCGCATGCACGGCGGATCTGGGCTTCACTGTCAGCAGGCCCAAATGAAAGACGGATGGCATTCTCGCTTTGCCAGTCAGGCGCATTCATCGCATCCAGTACAAAACTTCGACTGGAGCCCGAACTACAAGCAGAGCCACCACTGACTCGAATACCCGCCGCATCCAGCAGGTCAATCACCTCTTTGCTGGTCAGGTGATCTACTGAAAAATTCAGTGTTGTCGGGACCGAGAGCGCAAAATCATGGTGAAAGGTGACTTGTTTAAACGTTGTCTCCACGGCTTCAGCCAGCATACTGCGGTGCTTTTCAAGCTGCGTAACCGGATTAAAGGGCGAATTATCTTTGTCGAGCAACATATCAAACAGCTTACTGAGCGCGGCGATACCCGGGATATTCTCTGTACCAGAACGCATACCTGATTCCTGGCCGCCTCCTGCAATAAAGGGTGTATAGGGACTGCCACTGCGAATATATAAAAACCCAATCCCTTTCGGTGCATAGAGTTTATGTCCTGAAAACGGGGCGTAATCAATCGTAGTTTGAGACAGCTTAAGCGGCAGTTTCCCCAGCGCCTGCACGCAGTCCACCATCCACGCCGTTTGCGTGTTACCTTCACGGATCACCTGCTCCAGACGAGCCAGATCCTGCTTAACTCCTGTTTCGTTATTCGCAGCCATAGTACAGATCATCACGGCTTGCTCGATATGCTCGGCGATAAAGTCCAGATCCAGTAACCCCTTCGAGTCTACCGGGATTTCCAGGATCTGAGCATTCAGGCCAAGTAAGCGGTTCCAGTGTTTTAGGGTATTTGGCACAGCCTTATGTTCTGTCGCGCCGTACATTAGAACGGGGTGTGCATACTGCTTGTTTCTTTGCTGAACGTAATCACTGAGCGCAGAAACAATGGCAGTCTGAATTCCTTCTGTTGCGCCTGAGGTAAAAAGCAATTCACCACTTGTTGCCCCAATCACTTCCCGACCTTTATTCCTGGCCTCTTCCATCAGGTGCTTAGCTTGAACACCCGTAATATGGGCGCTAGAGGGATTGCCAAAACAAACCTGCATGGTATGTACCACGACTTTGGCAATCTCGGGTAATACCGGTGTAGTGGCATTAGCATCGAGGTAGATTAATTGGTCTTGCTCAGACTGGATCACACGGCGCTCCTTTATAACAATATAGAATATCATATTCCATTCTACACAAAAGGTAGAGCAAGCATAATAATCATTTGCTGTATAAATGAAGATCGTTATTCCAAAATGGTACAAGATAACATTCGGGGAGGAGCACAAAAGCAACAGGTGACGCGAATTCGCCACCTGTCAGATGAGAGAGATTAGTCAGCCTCAGAGGCCAGATATTCCTGATGCTGAGTTGACCAGGCATTAAGAAGTGCTTTTACCAGCGAGGCTAAAGGAATTGCAAAGAACACTCCCCAGAACCCCCACAGACCGCCAAAAAATAACACGGCAACTATGATATAGACCGGATTCAGATCAACCGCTTCTGAAAACAGCAAAGGCACCAGTACATTGCCATCTAATGCCTGGATCACGCCGTAGACCACTAGTACAGTCCAGAATTCTGGTGCGACTCCATACTGAAACAGCGCAACCGCAGCAACGGGCAAAGTGACCACCGCAGCCCCAATGAAAGGAATTAAAACCGAGAAACCAACCAAAGTACCGAGTAAAGCTGCATAACGCAGATCCAAAATGGTGAACGCCACAAAGCTGGATAAGCCCACGATGATGATCTCAAAGACTTTGCCCCGAATGTAGTTCATGATTTGATGGTCCATTTCTTCCCAAACCTGATTAATAAGGCGTCTTTCTTTTGGCACCAGTTGCAGCAGTCCTGCCGTTAGCTGGCTCTTATCTTTGAGCATAAAAAACACTAACAGGGGCACCAGTACCAGATAAATCAGCCAGGCCACCACGTCTTTAATCGATGTCAAAGACGCAGAGACCACCTGCTGGCCAAATTCAAATAACTTAGTTTCAACCGTCCCAACCAGGTTTTGCACTTGCTCCGCGGAAATAAGGTTCGGATAAGTATCGGGCAAATGCAACAAATAGTACTTGCCTTCTTCAATCATAGTCGGCGCCTCTTGCACCAGGTTACTGGTTTGTGCCCATAACACCGGTAAAATGCCGAACATCAGCGCCAGCATGACACTCACAAACACCAGCATTACAATATTGGTCGCCATCTGGCGGCTCGGCACAAGCCGTTGCAGACGAGTAACGGGCCAGTCCAACAGGTAGGCTATCACTATCGCCACTAATACAGGGATGATAAAAGTCCCGAAGAAATACAGCAGCGCGGCCATTGCCAGCAACATCAGCAACAGTGTCACTGAGTTAGGATCTGAAAACTTGGCCCGATACCAGGACTTAATGAGTTCAATCATTTACACACTCCACTTGTATAAAAAATGGTTCTGACTGTTGATTATGATGAAATACCATATCTTGACTGTCTAAATAGCGCATTATATCTCGCAGGTCTTGTTCTTTTGAGTAAAAAAATCGCACGGCATCTGCCTTAAGCTTCGCCTGTTTAAGCTGCCACTTAAATTGAACAAAAAGCTGCGGACACCGCAAAGGGCGTAAATCATATTCTATCACTCTGCTAGGGCCTTATTTAATTCTACTTTCAACCTATTACAACTCTTTTGCTGTACCTTAGCACGTATCGGATTTACTCTGTCTGCAAACCGTATAGCCTGAACTCGGTCAATGCGTTATCCTTATAACAGAGATAGTGTTTTTTCGGATTTTCACATGCCTGGTGCGAACAACAAGGCGCGTTTGCCTGACAACCCAACCTTAAAAGAAATAAACTGGTTTAAAAAACAAATTAACTGGGGTGAGTTGCCGCCATTTTATCATCTTGTCGCCTCTTCGGTTAGCGAAGGTGAAGGGATTTTTCAACATGGATTCGATCATGCCGTTAAACGTTTATTAGACAAACGGAACTGGAACTTATCTTTGCTTGATGGATACGAAGATCAAAACGGTCTTATTCACTGTGATAAAGCGCCTGCTTTATCTCTTCATCAGGTATTTACAGATCGCGGATTTGAGTTGTGGGCGTACCCTATTGCCAAGGGGGTCAAAGTAGACAGATACCTAAAAGACAATAAATATCTTGAGTTTAACGTCTGGGATCCACATACCATGAAAGTCCTGTTGCGTTTCAATCAACTCCATAAATTTATTGCTTTTTATTTTGACCGGGGCGATACCGCAGACAAAGCGCTGATCCTGCATGCGCACAAAGTGGTACATAAAACATTGACCATGCTGCAACGAGAATTGAACGTTATTAAGGTTGATGGGGTCTCAATAAAAGACTTTTATATGTTATGCGAAAAAGACGCCCGGGCATGCAGCGATGAAGTGGACATTGCCAAGATCATGCTCGGCGATGATATAAATAAGGATTAGAATGCAGTTACAAAAACTGTTTCAGGCATCTGTTTGTGCCCTGTCACTGACTGTTTCGACCTCAGGCTTCACTCAGTCCTCATTGAAATTACCTGACTTGGGCACTTCTGCGGTACAAGTGCTCCCCATAGATAAAGAACAAGCCATCGGCGAAATCATGATGATGCAGATCCGCTCAGGCTCAAAGCTTGTGCAGGATCCAGTGCTTGATGAATACCTCTCAGCGCTGGGCAATAAACTGGTTGCCAATGCCAATGATGTACGCTTTCCCTTTTCATTTTTCTGGGTTAACAATAAAGACATAAACGCCTTTGCGTTTTATGGTGGGCATGTTGGCGTACACACCGGGTTGATGGCACAGGCCGACAACGAAAGTCAATTTGCGTCTGTACTGGGTCACGAGATAGCCCACGTAACCCAACGTCACCTGGCACGGAGGATCCAGCAAGCCAAAGACAACAGCGCTTTGACAATTGCGGGTATGATCACTGGTATTCTGGCCACCGTGATTGCCCCCGATGCAGGCATGGCTATCCTGTCTGCCAGTTCAACTCAGTCTGCGCTAAACCAGCTAACCCACAGCCGAAAGGCCGAGCAAGAAGCTGACCGCTTTGGCATGCAAACCTTATACAATGCAGGTTTTGACCCAGGTGCATCCAGCGAGTTTTTGAGCAAACTAGCCGCACAGGTAAGATTCAAGAACAAAGCCCCCGTCTTTTTAATGTCTCACCCGTTACCCGACTCCCGGGTGTCAGATGTACGTCTGCGTGCGCAGCAATATCAGCAAAGGTATGTGCCAAGAAGCCAACAATTCCAGCTTGCTAAAAGTCGGGTTATCGCCAGATACCAACTGGAAGGTGAAGCAGCACAAGCCTATTTTGAACAGGCACTAAGACAATCCTCCGACCTGGACAAAAGTGCGCTTGAATACGGGCTGGCCATCACTTACCTGGATCAGAAAAAATTGGACAAGGCACAAAGTGTGATGGACAAGCTATTAAATGCTGATCCGAACAACCTCTTCTACCTTGACGTATACACAGATCTGCTGCTGGCAAAAAAAGACTATACAGCTATCACTAAGCTATTAGCCGAAAAACATGAGCTTAGGCCCAACAACCAGGTTATCACGCTCAATTATGCCAATGTCGCGATTAAGAGCGAGCAATATGAACTGGCCGAGCAACTTCTGAAAGTCTTTTTACTGGAAAAACCGGGGCATGTGCTAGCGCGGCAGCTGCTCACGGATGCCTACAAGAAAATGGAATCCAAAGCGGACTATCATGAGAGTCAGGCGAGCTTACTTAGCCACTATGGCGCCTTTATGCGGGCAGCGGACGAAATTCAGAAGGCACTTAATCACGTTGAAAAGGAAGAAACCGTACGTCGTTTGCGCTTAAAAGCGTTACTGACTCAGTATCGGGATATGCAAAAAGAACTGGCTAAGCTCTAAATCAGGACCCCCTGAGCGTAAACGGGAAAAACCATACGCTCAGGGTAAATCTGGTCGACCCCGGACACACCTCCCCCTCAAAGCATCAGGGGCTCTTGACCTGAAAAACGTAGGCATGGCTGACAGGATACGGTACAATTTGAGCTGAATCAGATAAGTATTAATACCGTAAAGGATCTTATATGTCAGTTACGATTTACCACAACCCACGTTGCTCAAAATCTCGCGAAACTCTGGCTTTGCTGGAATCTCAAGACGTTCAACCTGAGATTGTCGAGTATCTTAAAACACCAATTAGTGAAGACACCCTGAGTGCTCTGCTACAAAAATTAGGCTTTACTTCTGCACACCAGCTGGTGCGCAGCAAAGAAACAATTTATAAAGAGCTGGGCCTGAGCAAAGACAGTGACGAAGCGCGTATTCGTCAGGCAATGCTGGAAAACCCCAAGTTGATCGAAAGACCAATCGTCGTGAAAGGTGACAAAGCCGCCATTGGCCGTCCACCTGAATCCGTTCTGGATATTCTGTGATCCTATGCCAGAGATCTTAGTTTTATATCATTCCAGCCATGGCTCTGTTGCAGCCATGGCACATGAAATTGCAGAAACCCTGGAGTTTCATGGTGCACAAGTCAGACTGCGCACTTTTGTTGCAAAACAAGCCCATGACATTGTGGTGTCTAAGCAAGATCTCATTGACTGCGATGCACTGGCCTTTGGCACACCAACGCGCTTTGGGATGATGGCATCGCAGGCGAAAACCTTCTGGGAAACAACCAGTGATATCTGGCTTAAAGGCCAGCTTATCGATAAACCAGCGTGTGTGTTTTCTTCTTCCAGTAGCATGCATGGCGGTAATGAAGCGACCCTGCTGAACCTGTCCTTGCCCCTGCTACACCACGGCATGCTGTTGATGGGTGTCCCGTATGATGTACCTGAGTTGCTGTCGACCACCAGTGGCGGCACGCCGTATGGCGCAACCCATGTAGCCGGTATGGACAACAGCAGCGAGCTGACGGATACGGAGCTGAAAATCTGCAGGGCACTTGCAAAACGACTCTTTACCATTAGCAATAAATTATCATGAGCCAGATCCCCAAAAAACCCGTTACAAAACGCTTTCAGGCCTCAGCCCTTATTGGGTATGTGGGCTTGTTAATTCTCATGCCCTTGTGGTTGTTTGTGTTGGCACCGCGTGAAGGCTACAGCACAGGCTTTGTATTTGCGGTGTATATTTTACCCCTGCTGTTACCACTGAAAGGCATTATTCAGGACAAACCTTACACTTATGCCTGGGCCAACTTCATCGTGTTGATCTACTTTACACACGGGCTAACCTTGTTATGGGTGTCTCCCGAAGAAATGCCCTTGATCTTACTCGAGTTGTTTTTTGCCACCTGTATGTTTATTGGCTGTACCTATTATGCCAGACACCGGGGCCAGGAGCTGGGGTTGAAGATCCGTAAACTGAAGCAAGACTTAGCGGATGAAAAGGCAGCTTACGAGCAAGGTGAGCAGAAGGACGAAGAGAAATAAATCGTACAGGCCACGCCAGTGAATATTACCCACTAACTCGGTGGCCTGTTCTTATTTGAGCCTTAGTTAGACAGTGGGCGGCCACCTGTGACTTTATTGGCCCGCCCTTCTTCTTTGGCCTTTTCTGCACGGCGACGACGTGCTTCTTTAGGGTCGGCTATCAGTGGACGATACACCTCAACCCGGTCCCCGGCTCGGACAACATGATTCAGCTTGACCGTTCTATTCCAGATCCCCAGACTCAAATTGGTTGGGTCAATTTCCGGACAACGCTCTAAAATACCACTTTGCAGCACCACTTGCTCCACCGACGTCCCTTCAGCTACATCAACACTGAGCGTTGTGGCTTTGTCGGGCAAGGCAAATACCACTTCAACCTGGATCATGAACGTACTCCGTATACTATTTTGGCTCTTTGTGTAAAGGCCGATACCATGTTCTTCGCAACTTCATTGAAGATGCGACCAAATGCCAGCTCAATTAGTTTGTTGGCAAATTCAAACTCGAGCTTTAAACACACCTTACAGGCCTGCTCGTCCAGCTCGATAAACTCCCAATATCCATGTAAGGATTTAAACGGACCGTCAACCAGCTGCATTCTGACCCGATTGCCTTCGTACTGATTCTTAGTGGTAAACCATTTGGTCAGACCCGCCTTGGAGATTTCAAGGCTTGCTGTCATGCCCTGATCCGAAGTATCAATCACCCGCGCCCCGGAGCAATGAGGCAAAAAAGCGGGGTAAGCGTCAACATCATTGACCAAGTTAAACATCTCTTGTGTGCTGTACATCACTAACGCACTTTTTTCTACTTGTGGCATACGCTCTCCAAACTCTAACAAAGCGATTTTACCAAGGTTTTCAAGATTTATCTTGTTTGTGACAGGCGACTGGGGGAAAATAACCACAATTTTTGATCCGCGCCGATATACAAGGTAGACTACGCCATTATGGCAAAGAAAAAACCAAACAAATCAAATAGCAATACCATAGCGCTGAATAAAAAGGCGCGTCATGAGTATTTTTTACACGACAAGTTCGAAGCAGGTATTGAACTCCAGGGCTGGGAAGTAAAAAGCATCCGCGCCGGCAAGGTCAATATCACCGATACCTATATTCACCTTAAAGACGGCGAAGCTTTTTTGCTTGCCAGTCAAATTCAGCCATTAAACAGCGCCTCAACGCACGTCATTTGTGACCCAATGCGTTATCGCAAGCTGCTGCTTAAAAAGCGCGAGATTGACCGCCTGATCGGTGCAACCGAGCGCGATGGCTTTTCACTGGTGGCCACCGCCATGTACTGGAAAAAGTGCTGGGTAAAACTTGAATTCCACCTGGCCAAAGGTAAAAAGATGCACGACAAACGCGCCGACATCAAAGACAGAGACTGGTCGCGCGACAAAGAACGTCTGATGAAACATAAAGCTTAATTGCTGTCAGACACCCATAAAAAAACCGCCTTTTGGCGGTTTTTTTGGGTCAATGGCAAAAGCCTTAACCTTTATACTTTTGCATCACTAAGGTTGCGTTGGTGCCGCCGAAACCGAAGCTGTTCGACATCACAGTGTTCAGCTCGCGCTCGCGCATTTCAGTTACAATATCCAGGCCTTGTGCCTGCTCATCTAGCTCATCAATGTTGATAGATGGTGCAATGAAGTTATTTTCCAGCATCAGCACTGAGTAAATCGCTTCGTGAACACCAGCAGCACCCAGAGCGTGACCTGTCATTGCTTTAGTCGCACTGATCGCCGGAGAGTTGTCACCAAACAGCTCCTGGATAGCACCCAGCTCTTTCACATCCCCAACCGGCGTTGAAGTACCATGGGTGTTCAGGTAGTCGATTGGACCTTCAAGATCTTGCATTGCCTGCTTCATACATCTCACAGCGCCTTCGCCAGACGGTGCAACCATGTCGTAGCCGTCAGACGTTGCGCCGTAACCTACGATTTCAGCATAGATGTGTGCACCACGTGCCAGTGCGTGCTCAAGTTCTTCAACCACCACGATACCGCCACCGCCAGAGATAACGAAACCGTCACGGTTTGCATCGTAAGTACGTGAAGCCGTTTCTGGTGCTTCGTTATACTTGGTAGACAATGCCCCCATCGCATCGAATTCCATAGCCAGGGTCCAGTGCAGCTCTTCACCACCACCGGCAAAGATCACGTCTTGTTTGCCCAGCTGAATTTGCTCTACCGCATTACCAATGCAGTGCGCAGAGGTTGCACAGGCAGAGCTGATTGAATAGTTAACACCTTTGATTTTAAACGGTGTTGCAAGACAGGCAGAAGCCGTACTTGCCATAGTACGTGGTACCATATAAGGACCTACGCGTTTAACGCCTTTCTCGCGCAGAATGTCAGCGGCTTCAACCTGGTACTTAGATGAACCACCACCTGAACCAACGATCAGACCAGTGCGCTCATTAGAAACCTGCTCAGGGGCCAGACCTGAGTCTTCAATCGCTTGCGCCATTGAAATATAAGAAAATGCAGCTGCATCTCCCATAAAGCGATGTGCTTTACGGTCAACCAGAGACTTTACGTCAATATCCAGCTTGCCCGATACCTGGCTACGCAGATTCATGTCTGCGAACTCTTGGTTAAAAGCGATACCACTTTTACCCGCTTTCAAAGAATCTAGTACTTCTTGCTTGTTGTTACCGATGCTTGACACTACACCGATACCCGTAATAACGGCTCTTCTCATGGGTAATTCCCTTAGGACTTTTTAAATTTACGCGTATTCTACGCTGAAACCAGGCACCAAGTGGTCAGCTTTCCAGCGTACACACGTACTCTGAACTGATATTTGTTAAAATGCAACGGACGAACGCAAATAAAATCCGTAAAATAGACGCCAATTCAGTAGCGAACTTTTAGACACATTATGATACGCAACGCCCAGATACATTTTAACGACGCAGGCACACCGGTCGCAGACAGCTTTGACGATGTCTACTTTTCGAACGATGACGGTCAGGCAGAATCGGATTATGTTTTTTATACACAGAACAAGCTCAATACCCGATTGCTCAACCATGACAGGGACCACTTTGTGGTTGCCGAAACCGGATTTGGCACAGGGCTGAATTTTCTTAATACCTGGGCTCAGTTTCAGCACCTGAAAACACAGCGCAACGTTCAGCGTCTTTATTTTATTTCATTTGAAAAATACCCCATCAAGATTGAAGATTTACGACAAGCCTTAAAAGCATGGCCAGATTTGTCGGATCAAGCACACCAATTGTGCGCGCAATACCCGGATGCCGTTGAGGGCTGTCATCGCCTTGAGTTTGATGGCGGTGAAGTCATTCTGGATCTGTGGTTTGGCGATGTACATACCTCCTTACCTAAACTCTCGTATGCGCCCAGTGGCCTGGTGGATGCCTGGTATCTGGATGGCTTTGCTCCCAGCAAAAACCCGGATATGTGGCAACAATCTCTGTTTGATGCCATGGCAGCACTGAGCCGTACCAATGCCACCTTCGCCACCTTTACCGCTGCGGGCTTTGTACGCCGGGGCTTGCAACAGGCAGGGTTTGATTGTCAAAAAGTCAAAGGTTACGGTCGTAAGCGGGAAATGGTGATCGGTCAGTTTAACGAGGCGAATCTGCAGGCAACCAACCCTGAATACTATCGTCACTCTGCTCGCAAGCTTGAGCGTGTTGCCGTCATTGGTGGTGGGATTGGTTCGGCCTGTTTAAGCTACCAGCTTGCCAAACGTAACATCAGCACCACCTTGTTTTGTAAAGATGAAACCCTAGCCGGCGGTGCATCGCACAATCGCCAGGGCGCCGTCTACCCCAACCTGCAGGCCGAGTACAGCACCACCAGTGAGCTGTATGCCCTAAGCTTTTTGTACGCGCGGCGTTTTTATCAGCACATTGAAGCGGCTGGCTTTAACTACGACCATGACTGGTGTGGTGTATTGCTGCAAAGTGTGACCGATGGCAAACGGACACAGCATCAGAAAATTACCAGCAGTGATTTGTTTCCAGAATCATTAATACGCTATGTCTCGGTAACAGAAGCACAAAATCTGGCCAATATAGACACCCCGTTTGACGGCCTGTTTATCGAACAGGCCGGCTGGGTAAGCCCCCCTCAGTTGACCGAAGCCGTCCACAACGCAGCACAGGCTAAGTGCCCGGGTCAGCAGCACTTTAATGCTGATGTCAGCGAACTCGACAAACGTGAAGATGGCTGGTATCTGCTCGTTAATACTCAGTGGCAGGGGCCGTTTTCTGACGTCTTTGTATGTGGCGGTGAGCACAGCGATGGGTTTTCTCAGACACAGCATTTAGGGTTGCATGGTGTGCGGGGCCAGGTTTCTCATATCCAGGCCGGTGAAGCCTCTTCAGAGCTCACCACAGTGTTATGCCACAAAGGCTACTTTACACCCAGCCTGCAGGGCGAACATTGTATGGGGGCGACTTTTGAAAAATACAGCAAGGGCCGGGAAGTCACCGAGCAGGATAATGCCACCAACCGTGCTCAGTTACAGGGCTTTTATGGTGATACGCAGTTTGATCAGAGCCTGGGGGAGATCACAGGTGCCAAAGCGGCGGTACGTTGCTGCTTTAACGATCACTTCCCCATGATAGGTCAGGTACCGGATCCAACCAGTCTGTGCGACGCTTTTGCGAACCTGCGCCGGGGCAAACATCATGATTTTGAACCACTAACGCAACCCCATGAAGGTCTGCATGTAGTGACCGGATTTGGCGCACGCGGATTGTGCAGTGCACCGCTGGTGACTGAGCACCTGGTTGCTGCGCTGTGTGATGAACCCCGCCCGCTTAGCGAGCGACTGAATCAGGCTCTGCACCCAGCCCGCTTTGTGGTTAGGGATTTGATCAGGAATAAAATCTAAATAGTGTGTAATGCCATCAGGCTCCCAAAACGGGAGCCTTGCTATTATGGTTTAGAGATTTGGATGACCACGCGGCGGTTTTTATCACGCCCGATGGGTGTATCGTTCGGCGCAACATGGCGTTTCTCACCAAAGCCATCAGTGACAATTTTGTCTTCCGGTATGCCTTTTGACGCCATATAGGTTTTAATTGCTTCCGCACGCTTTTTCGACATCGCCATATTAACCGAGCGGCCGCCGTAGCTGTCTGTGTAAGCCGAAATATAAATCGACTCAATTTCAGGGTCGTTATTGAGGTATTCCCCGATCATATCCAGGCGTTTGCGCGACGACTTGGTGAGCTCGCTGCTGTTAAACTTATAATTCATTACAGTAAAGGCAATATCTTCAAAGCTGTATGGCAGTAAATTGTCGCGGCATTGCAAAAACTCCCAGTAGGCGTTTTTAAAATTCACCGAAGACAGCGCCACTGAGATTTGGTCGTGCTGGTTTTGCCAGTCCTGATAATAAAAAGTTGGATAATAACCCTTTTCAAGCTCAGTCAGCATTTCCCAGGAGATGTCGTTAGTCAGTTCACCATCAAATTTTTTCAACAACTTCATCTGACCCATTACCCGGGCCGGCATACCCGCGCGCCAGGCAGGCGGCACCGATTCCAGCCCGGCAAAGTCGTAACTATCGGGCCTTACAACCATATCCAGATTAAAGGTCAGGTCTTTGTTTTTACTTGCGGTTGCAGAGAAAATTGCTTCACCGTAATAAGGAACTTCGTGTGATAACGCGCACGACAACCGGGTGGTCCTGTCGACAAACCATTGCGAGCTGTCTGCCGTGGCAGAGTATTGCCGCATTGCGCCCTGCGCCTGAAGCGTCAGGATACTCAATGTCGTGGCAATGATCAGGTTTGTATTAAACTTCACGCTTTTACTCCGCTTTGAACAAAAATACCGAACGAGACGCGGCGACCGCAAACAGGGCAGCCTTTCGTTGGCGTCTTACTGAAAGTCAAAGCAATAATCGTGCCTTAAATCCAAGCTCCTGAACGGCAGAGTTCTGACACCAGAGCCTTAAACGGTACACCTGATATGACGGCTGTACTGCCAGATACGCATACTGAAGCAGGAAACGCGCCACTAAGTTCGCATCTTTATTTCTGATCAGTATAATAGGCCGCTCAAATTAGTAAACCAAGCAGATTATGGCAGAACAAGAGCAAACCCTATTCGCAAAGCGCTTTCGCGGCTTTTTTCCCGTCGTCATTGACGTTGAAACCGCAGGCTTTAATAAAGACACCGATGCACTGCTGGAAATTGCCGTCAGCATGCTCAAGATGGACGACCAGGGCCTGCTCAGCCTGGACCACACGGTTCATTTCCATGTTGCGCCTTTTGAGGGTGCCAATATTGAACAATCAGCGATAGACTTCAACGGTATAGACCCCTTCAGTGCCTTACGCGGCGCCGTAGACGAAGAAGAAGCAATCAAAGAGATCTGTAAAGCAGTGCGTAAAGCCCAAAAGGCCGCAGGCTGTCAGCGCTCGGTGGTGGTGGCCCACAATGCTGCGTTTGATCACGGCTTTTTAAATGCCGCCATCGAGCGCTGTAAAATCAAGCGTACCCCGTTTCACCCATTCGTAAGTTTCGACACCACCTCGCTGGCCGGACTGGCACTGGGCCAGACGGTATTGGCCAAAGCCTGTCGTACCGCGGGGATTGAGTTTGACAACAGTCAGGCACACTCCGCACTATATGATACCGAACGAACCGCAGAGCTGTTTTGTCATATCGTAAATAAGTGGCAAGCACTGGGTGGCTGGCCTTTACCTAACATGTCGGATGAAGAGGATGACGAGCCGGCTCAATAGCCAGGGCATGACATCATGCGCGATACCTGCCACAGGTATCGCGACAACATTATTGTGTAGCAAACTCCTGAGTGATCTTACCCTCATCAAGCAATACCGAATGCGGCGGATAAATCCGTGAGAATGACTTGCTGTCTCTGGCAATGGTAAGTTCGATACCCGGATGCATTAGCTCGTTGATTTTGATCCGGCTCATCTTTAGTAGCCGTGCCAGCTTGAGCTGTACCAGCTTCATATTGCGTTGATTACGTGCATAATGTTTGCTGAGTTGCTGCTCATTCACAGCCAGTTTACTGAGATAAGCATCACGTTTGGTGGAAGCCGGTGCTTTCTGCGCTTTGATTTGGGCCCGCTTCAGGGCAAGGGTTTTATCGGCAAGGCGCTTTTCCAGATCTTTGAATTCTTGTTGTTTTTTCTTCAGCATATGCCAATCCTGCGCCAGCGCAATACGTGTTCGGGTTCCCGACGGTGCACCCACTTCACCGGCTTCAATACGCATGGCATCGAATACAGTACCGCCTATCAATTTACCTCTGGGCGTATCCCCTTTGCCGACCCGGATCATGCGTTTGGCTCTGAGATCGCAATGTAATACCTGACGCTCAATTAACAGATCCTGCTCAGATTCAATATGGCAATACTGTGCATAGCCAATAGAAACGGTGCGTTTTGCTTTTATACAACAACTGAAATCTTCGCCCTCTTCGCGCTTACGACCTATCACGCCCAGCATAACTGTCACCGCGCCATTGCTTTCAAGGTGTGCAGATTCAACAAAGCCAATCACTGTGATATCACCAGACGCTTTGATTTTCATGCCGTCTTTAACATCACCACTGACAATCACACTGCCATCGAACTCAATGTGGCCCGTTGTCACATCCACCTGGTCGTAACACAGCACGTCATCCACGCGAATACCGCGTGGGATAGCCACGGGCACCCCTTTGGAGTCAGCAATTAACAGGTTAGGGTCATCGGGAGAAATTTTGGTACCTTCCGGTACTTCCAGCGCAAAGTCTTTACCCTGTTTGGGCTCAAGCACATCACCAAATACAGAATACCCGTCTTCGCCTGGCGTTGGCGGCACACGCTTCATCAGCGGGCTGCCGGGGCTGACGGTAATGATGGCACCGAGGTCACGCATATCAACCTTGCCACCGTCTTTTTGTTGCGGGCTTAGAACTCTGTCCTGCGCTGTCATACACAAACGGACAAATCTGGCGTCAGTGCCATCTTTGGCACGCTGACCGTGGGCAACAATGCCACTATAGACACTACCAGGAGACTGCTCAAACTGCTGACCTAAGAAGGTATCCAATGCTTGCTTGCTGATCCCGCGTTTTACCCCGGCCGATTTTAGCGCTTCACGGGCCTGCTCCATGGTCACCATTTTGCCGCCCCGTGCTGTCGTCAGTCGTGCTTCGGCCATCATATTGTTGTCGTCGACCCGAATAGACAGCTCAGCGTCAACCGCCTTAGCTACAATTAAGGAATCCTTTTCTCTATCATCCGACGGCGAAAACAACTGCCCGATATTGGCATGTATGATATCAAAGTCGGCATAAGGAGAGCTTTCCAGCGCTTCAACAAGCTGCGCGGAACTGGCCGGAAATCCGGTATTTGCAGGGTGTTCGTTAATTGAAACGTACCCTGACTCCTCATCAAATTGAAACAAAGACATCACTTACTTCCCGAAAATTATGCATGATGTTATTAAATTTATTATGCACTACCAGGTCTATACATAGGACAAGGGCCGCTGTGTAACCTCTGATACTGTATTGCATCCTTGCTGACAATCTGTATAGAGCCTAAACAGAAAACAGCCTGTTATGCCGTCGCCGTAAAAGCACGCATGCTTTTTAGTGCGCCAACATCAAGTCCCATCATTTTACAGTTGTACCTATATATGCAAGCTAATCTTGGCAAACAACAAAAATAATTTGGAAAAAATACAACCAAAGTGCTATATTTCCCATAATCTAAGATGCAGCCAAAATTCGAACCTAGCTAAAACAGGTACGAACCGGTCAAACTGACTTACAGCGACAAGTTAAAACAACCATCGCCTTGCCTTATTTGAGCACAACCTTCCCTAATTGTTAAGCCCAACCAGTCGCTCAACTACACAAAATATAAACGATTGTAAATGAGACTTGAGTATAAAACCGCCAAGTAGTTCTTATCACTATACTTATCGGCAAACTTAGCTTGAGCTTTAGGGATTTTATTGGGTAGACCACAATCACTGACTGACAGAGATCGGCCGCAACAGCTCCAGTGAACATCTCTAAGCTACATTTTCAAGTCTTTAGATTTATGATTAACCTTTAAATTGTCTAACTTTTTACTCTCATCAACTTTTTGTTTAAGTGAGTCTAGATATGACTTTAAATCATCACCCTTTGAGTTGAACTTGCCACCATTCATATCTGACAAATGCCCCTCATACTCCATATCTCGCTGTTTACTGTGCTCACTAGATTCACTATTCTGAGATTCACCTTCTTGCGCTTCATTAAGTTGCACGTGATTTTCTTGAACTTTGTCAAGGCCTAACTTCATATCAAAGTAATTTTTAACCGATTGACAAATAGAGCTTAATTTATCTTTTGATTGATGCTGATAAACTTCCGCATAATACTTGGTACTTACAGCTAATTTTAAAGTTGTAATTAGTCCGCTCATAGCATCACATTGCTGAGAGCCATTTGCATAACTTATGATTTCTGAATTTGCTTCAGTTAGTATTTTTTGTATTTCTTCATCCTTTGCATCTTGAGCTCCACCTTCCATAAGTCTTGATAGCTTTAGCTTGGTTGAATGATAGGACTCTAGTACTTTACCCTTCGCTTCAGGCAATTGGGAAGCTGTAACCCCAGACAAAATAACGGTAGTCCCAAATAAAACGCTTATAGTAAATTCATCTTTCGTCGCCGCATACTCACCTAAGAGTGGTATAGAAACAATTTGTTCATGTAAATTAAATAGAGCTTTGGTTATAGCATCAGTCGAATTCGATAAAGTGTTATCTAGACCCTGTGGTGATAACGGTCCTTTTTGATATGAATCCATCAATTTAGCAAACCAGTTTATATTATTATTCGAAGATTCAAAAAACTCGAGCTTTTCTGGGGTACTCATACTCAAATCAACATTCCCTTCCTTGTCCAAAAAGCCAGAGCTCAAAAAGGCACTTTGTGCATTCGTAAGAGCAGCAGTTGATAAAGAAGTAGATGCCATTAATTCACTTCGACTAATTTTTTCTTTGATACCGTTTAAGTAATCAGTTAGTTCGTCCCTCTTGTGACCATCAGACACGTTATTTATTTTAGAGTCACTCATGTTACACTCCTGGCACTAACCATATTATTAAGTTCTGGTCGTCTGTAATACTTTGCCATACCACATCGGATAGGTTGACAACTTCTAACGAAAATAAGCTGCTCGTCAGGATCGTTCTTACCATCAACCTTCATGTTCATAATTTCACTAGGAGCCATTAACGGCTTGGATATTATTTGATGGCTACTGCCTGAATTGCCGCCTGCACTAGCTCCATGTTGTTGAGAGTTGTTTATTGCTGACGAAAGTACGGTTTCATTACCAAGCATCTCAGATAATAGTTTGGCAGTTTCCAAGTCTGAAATACCAAAAAATGTTTTAACTTTGGCATTCTCTAGCCAACTGCGACAACCATGTTTTTGATAAGATTGCTCTAACTGCCCAAGATCTTGAATAATTGACCACAATACAATACCAGCCCCTCGTCCCACGTCCCTTGCAGTTTCAAGGATCTCCATCTTTTTGAGCCTTGGCATCTCATCTAATAAAAAGAGGGCTTTAGCCGGTTTTTCATCTTGATGCTGCTTCGCATATTCATATTTGATATTTAGCAACGCACCTATGATTAAGCGCGCAGGGGAAGCAGTAGTTTCAAGCGTCTTAATCGGAATATTAATAAAGAAGTCTACTTGACCTGTCACTAGTTCGATAATCTCGACTTGGTTTGTCGCTTTTCCACTTACTAATGCTGCCAAATTTGGCTGTGATAACCAGGCAGTAATATTAGATGCATGCCCAATAATACCAGCCCACTGCCCTTCAGCCGTTTTAGCTATAGACAAAAGCTCTTTTGCATACTGTACAGGCACCCCAAAGCCATAATCGTCACCTTGGGTAAGGATGTCTTTTTCTAATATGTGCTCAACAACTCCAGAAGAAACCAACCCTCTAAATTCAGTGAGCGTTTTATTTACTTTGGAGAAACTGGGGCTAAACAACACATGTAGTAATAAAGTCAATAGTAGCTTTTCGCCTTCTTTTTCAAAATAATTATCATGGCCTACAGTCCCTTTATCAGGGTTCAGCCAACCAATAATAGCTTGAGCTTCCTCTATTGCCTGTGCAGATGAGGTATCTATCCAGTCAAGAACATTAATTGAGTCTGAGTGATTGCTGTTAGGATCTAAAACAACTACCTTTTGGCCTTTCGCTTCTCTTGCCTTTTTGCATAAACTTGCGAGCTCACCTTTTGGATCGTGTACAACAAGGTTTCCTTCCCAATTTAACGTATTTGGAATAGCAACACTCACCGATTTTCCACCACCAGAGCCTGCTACCGTGATTAAATGACCGCTACCATCGAAATGCAATAAAGGCGCTTTACCTGCAAGCTCTTCTTTATTAGGTGAGTATGCTTCCCCTAATACTAAGCTGCCGCTTGATAGCACTTTTTTCGCTTCTCGAAGCGGCATCCATTTCGCCGAACCTTGTAAGTTTTTATTTCGTGATAAAAGTCTGGACCTTCTATAAAAATCTGTTGAGCTATATATGGCGAAAAAAGGCACAGCTATACAAATTAAACCACTTACAACCAAAGGGTAGTCGAGGTGTTTTAATATTGTAAAAAAGTCATAGCCAGGCCCCTGAACTGATTGCCAACGACTGTACTCAGCCCACAACGCATAAATGCCTGACGCTACACTGCCCAGCAGGCTTAGCGAATAAACGGTTAGAGGTAAAATGCGACCGCGATACAAGCCAAAACACGTCACAAACAATAAAAACGGGCCCAGCGTTAACGCAACGCCATAAAATGCGGTACCTTCAGCCAGATTGCCCGCCATAACCCTGGATAAGTACCAAATAATGATAGGGCTGCCGTATAAGGCAGCTCTATAGATTAATTTAGCAATCATGGTTACTTCCAGACAAGAACGCCTTTAGGTGCCTCATTAACGATCCGATCACTCGGTCTTTTAACTCTAAAATCCCAATACGCATTTTTTGCAGTGTTAATCCAGCTGTTCCATTCATAAGCCACCCCACAATGAACCCATACTTCCAATGGATAGTAGCCCTTCTTTAAGTCAACGGACGCACTTTCGGTTTTTCTTGTCTCTTCACCTCCTATATAGCTATCTTCTTTCTTAAATTTGTATTGATTTACTATAAGCTTTTTACCCGAAATCTTCATTGAAGAATAGCAGCTATTTGCATAAAAACGTGCCCAGCCATCCAAAGTACCACCTTTTGTATACTTCACGAAATCAAGAGAGAAGACATAATTCCCCTCCTCTTCCGCGTTAAGAAAGCCGCTCCATTTAACACCGACGTGAGAACCTAAGAAAGTAGCCCACGAATCTTCATCACTTTCCAAATCAGAAAATGAGAAACGAGAAGGTGTTGCATCAATAAACTCACCAATAGGAACCCCTATAGGGTCTTTTGAGGCCCAGGTGCCTACACTTTTTGACGATGAATAAACTGTTGCTATCAAGCCATCGCTGTACAATTCAGTTGGCTCAGTAAGATTAGTTATGACAGCGACGCTTTCAACTTCAGGCTCAGCAGAAAAAGCCATCGTACTTGAGAGAAGTGCGATAAGTGAGATATTTACGTTCAACATTCTATTTAATCCCTTGAATTATTTATTGGTCTAACTTTGCTCAATGGACTTTCTATGCAATAAGTCCTAGCTGTATAAGAATTTGCTATATCAATAGCGCGTTTAACTTTTTCTGACGTCCGAGCTATGTCAAGCTTACCGAGTACATTTTTAGATTTGACTAGCGCATTTAAAGTTACTTTAGAGCACCCCTGATTCACATAGTTATTAAACGCCAACACAAAACTTTTAATTCGTTCATCACTTTCTAACACACCAGATGATGCCTTTTCAGCAAGCCTAATAGCTTGGTTGTGCTCCGCCGTAAGCCGAGTTAAATCGAGCTTGGTTAAGCGACCTTGCGCCTGTTGTATCTGACTAATGCTGGCTGGGCTCATTTTATTTGCTAAATTTTCCGCTGCGTTTATCAAAGCTGCCAGCCTCTGATTACTCGCTTCAACCTTAGTTACAGCATCAAGTGAAATAGCACTTATATCATTGTTTAGTTCCGTCACTCGGTTAGGGTAACTCGCTTTTATTTGCTTAAACTGACTAGCTATTGGCTCGATTAAGTCGTTGCTTTTTGTGCTATTGAAATGGGTTATTAAGTCATCTAGTTTTTGCACTTGATGACCAAAGGACAATTCGCTGGCTTGTTCTACTAACTCTTTTTCACGCTCTGTTAAAAGTACAGAGTCAATAGTATTTAAATAGTTTAGTACGTTAGCAAATGCTTCCAACTCTGTATCTGCAATACTTTCTCGACTTTCGGCTCTGTCTACCAAAGACTCAAGACGAATAAGTGTCTGAGTACGTTTTACTCTATCCTCGGCCATTTTTTGTGATGAATTAAACACAAGCTGCTGATAGCCATGATAGTTTCTAGACTTGTCGACTTTAGTAAGCTTTTTGTATGCCGTGAGTAATTCTTCTTCACTCTCAACTGTACGATTAGCCTCAAATACTCCAAAAGCATCAACAAGGTTTGAAACTCTGTTGTCACTCTCATTTTTAAGCTGCTGTGCTAAACTCAGATTTGCTAAAAAACCTTCAAACTGCGAGAAGTTAGATCTCTCTTTGTCAAAATCCGTCAATTGTGACGAGCTAGTGATGAGTCCTATTGCGCTATTTACGTCTTTTAATTGTTGAAAGTTTTTAGCTGCACTTTCTAAAGCACTTAACCTCTTATCGCTTTGCGAATTACTTAGTTTGCAACGTGAAATTTCAGTCAAAATTTGGTTATGAACTGGTTTTGCCCTTTTTTTGTCATAAGCCGTTATGTCTTGACCTAGCAGCAAATATTGCTCACATTGATTTGCTCTATGGCTAGATTTGTCTATCGATTGCGCAGCTAAATGCAGCGTTTTAAGCCTTTCATTGCTTGCTATGTCCTGAGCTGACATAGGCATATTTATCGTTCGCCCAGTTTGTGAAGTGCCTCCCGAACTAAAAGCGCGAGGCGGTACAGAAGGCTTGTATGAAGCAGAGTGCTGTTGATTACTCGTTATGTTGGGACTATTTGCCCCAAATATTTTCTGGCATACTTTAATTAAGCATAGAGCCACTAAGGCCGCAGCTATCAGCCTGACCATCAACTGCCAGAGGCGGTCTTGATGGTAAAGCTCTCGCCCTTTACTCACCATACTACCTAACATGTTAATCAGCCCTCATCTGTTGCTTTGACTACATCTTCAAGTTCGATAGTCAGTAACTCTTCATTACTCATTGATTCATAGTTTGGTGTAAAAGCAATACGTTCAGCTTGCAAAGGCAGTAACTGCTCAAAAAAACCACGTATGGCTCGGGCATTGCCAAAGTCACGGTCTCTGGCTTGCTTAGCCATCCATTGTATGTGCTTACGACAGGCTTCTTCGGCGTCTTCTGTCAGGAAATAATGCCCCTTTCTTACCATAAGCCTGAAGATATCGAACAACTCTTCGGAGTCATACGATTCAAATTCAACCGTTCTGGAAAATCTAGACTTCAAACCAACATTACTTTCGATAAAACGGCGCATTTCATCTGTATAACCCGCTGCAATAACAACTAACCTGTCTCTGTTATCTTCCATTAACTTTAACAAGGTATCTATCACTTCTTGTCCAGACTTATCAGGGCCATTTAATGGATCACTACCTGATAACGTGTACGCTTCATCAATGAATAAAACACCATCAAGAGCCTGTTTGACCTTATCTGTCATCAATTGCGCCCCGGAATTTGCGTAAACACTTGTAAGGGCTGCTCTATCTACTTCTACACAGTGTCCTTTTCTCAGCAGTCCTATTGATTTTAATAATTTGCCGACTTTTCTGGCGACTTCAGTCTTACCTGTGCCTGGAGGACCTGAAAAAACCATATGGAGGTTGATTGCCCCCGTTGGTATGTCTCTTTCTCTTCTGAGCGTTATCAATCTTGCAAAGGCGATTAGTTTATTGATTTCTTCCTTTACTGAATCTAAACCAATCATATCTTCAAATTCGTTTAGCACTTCTGTGAGTGAATCACGTTTGCTGGTCACTTCACTCCGGGATTTCTTAGTTTTTATAAAGCCCTGATTATTCATTAGTCCATTACCTCGTTAACATCTTGTTCTGTTATTAGCTTATTGCAAACCTCACCTTTTTGCATTTTGTAAGCAATTAAAGAATCAGCGAATTTCCTCGCCTCATGTGCGTAACTAAAATGATCTTTTTCTATTCTTTCTAAATGAGAAAATACACGCTCAATACGTGACGTTGCCTCTTCTGCAACTGACCACTGCTTTTGTTGCAGCAGGTCTTTAACTAATGAGGTGAGATTTTTAGGTGACACTGCTTTTGTATTTATCTTTACCACATAGAAGCTGCGCAGCCATTTTTTATTCGAATCTGAAAATACTCTGTCAATTTGCTTTTCACTGCCGTTCATTACCACGATAAATCGCTTAGGGTTCTCCTCAACAAACTCAGACAGCGCAGGCCCCAAACTCTCAATAGCTTTGTGATTATCATAGCTTGTTGACTCCACTACCCAATCGCAATCATCTATTACAATGGCTCCACCTCTGGCAGAACCAAAAAAATGTTCAATGACCGACGCTGGTTCATATCCTTTAAAGCGAGTTTTCGATAAAGACACACTTAGCATCGAAGGCAGTGCATCAAAGCTGTAAAATAGCTTTGCCAAGAGCTCTGAAATGTATGTTTTGCCTGTGCCACTCGGACCTGAAATGGCAACCAGTACCGCTGGTGAGTGAACGCCAAAACCAATTTGATTGTGCTTTTTAGCAGCTTTCACTTGTTCGACTAGTTTATTTATCTCTTCTAATGCGTCCGACTGGTGGTTGTTAATCATCTCTAAAGCTACACGTACCTCTTCTTTAATGTCGTTGCGGCTACTTTCTTGCTTTTGTTGCACCTGCTGAACATTGGGGTTGTGACTTTTTGCCTGGCAAGATGATCCTTGAGTTGAGTTGTAACCTTGGTTATCAATTTTATGAGGTAAATAGCTTCTTACTTTAGCAAGCAATAAGTTCAGGCCATGTGGAAGCACTAACAAACTATCTAGCAGAATAAGTATAGCTAAACCTAACAATACGATAACAACTAGCCAAGCTAGAGAAGTTGCAAAAACAAAAGCTAAAATGAAAGCCGAAACGACCAGACAAAATCTAAAAAAGCTATTTTTTGTCATCTAGTTAAACCTCAAGTTTTTAACTTCACCAACTTCCAAAGGAGGTAACGCTAAATCCCCAGAGCCTGTTTTCGCCGACACGGTAATGCCTCCGCCGCCATCTCTGAGTCCCTTAATCATGAGCTGAGCATTACCCATTGAATAAGGAACAACGATTGTCGTCGGTTTGTGCATAATAGGAACAATATGTGTCATTCCACCGGCGCTAACCTCTATCACATCGCCATCTTCGGCCAAGTTATCCCAAACTGTAATCCAGGCTAGCGAGATATACCCTCCCTCAGCTTCTTTCAATAAGTGCTCTGCTTCAGACTCAGGTAAACCTGAAGCATTTTTAGCTTTTTGTCTTTCTTTACTATCTAAAAAGTCGACAGGCAGGAAAATTGTCGTGCCATTAGCCACCGCTGTATTGAAATTGCTATTTATCGCGCTTATTTCATTGCTACTAATAGAATCTGTATTTAAAGCGCTTGATATTTGTGATGAAAAACTAAAAGCCAGACTGGCTAACACTACGCCTACACCAGCAAAAATAGTGTAGAGCTTACTTTTGTTAGGATTGGTTGAAGAATGCGCGCCTTCACCTGCATTAGTGTTTGATGGGTGTACCTTTAGGTTTTGAGATCTCGTAACCTCTTTGTTTTTTTCCTTTAAAGGGATGCGTTCCTTCATCATTCGCACAGCCTATTGATTGATTACTTTAGTTACAATTTGTTTTCAATATAAACAAAATGGATGATTATTAGAAGCTTTCCGTTCAAATAAAAACCAAACTCCCCACATGCGACTTCGTTCATACTGAGATAAAAAACAGACACACTAGATAAAAACGAAAAAAGGTTGTCAAACCAATGCAATATCGCTAAAATCCGCAACATAGCTAGCTTTGCTGGCGATGGAAAAGTATTTTAAGATTTATGTCTTATGACTGAATCGGGGCTGATTAGGATTCGACAGGATTCATGAAGCCTGAGGTGCATGTCGAGGGGCGGTTGGCCTCGTAAAAAAGCCGCATTTAAAGTAATCGCAAACGACGATAACTACGCTCTAGCGGCATAATAGCCCGCTAGCACTCCTCCATGAAATGCTTGTGGTTCTGGTTCTGGAGTGTCACCCTACACAAGATCGCTACGGAAACCCTGGCCGGGGTTGAAGGGCTAAAACTAAGCGGCCTCGCCTTTACTTATCGTGTTCGTCCGAGACTTAAAGGTTAACCAAAAGACGATACTAAACATGTAGGACCGAAGGTCGACGCTTTCTGGACGGGGGTTCAAATCCCCCCAGCTCCACCACTTTAAAGTGTTATAAAACAGCCAGTTAGAGAGACAATCTCTAACTGGCTTTTTTGTACCTGATGGAAAGTGTCCAGTTGTTGTCCAGTTTTTTTTCAGCTTATCAGGTGGCGAACCTACTTTTCTGTATCGATTAAAATCGGGGCGCAGCGAAAATAAGCGCGAATACGCAGACCGAACCATGACCAACCCCACCTTCCTTGATAACCAAAAAGAAACAATACTAAGTCTCTGGAATGCTTATCACAGCCTTCGGCTGTCCTGCTCTGGCGTACCTGATTATTGATAGTGGTGATTTGTGAGTGCGTGAGACTTAGGGGTGATTTGATTGATTGAAATTCAACAAGTTGAATTGCAATCAATCAAAATCACCCATTAAAGAAGGGACAGCATCTAAATGCTTGGGTTTAGTCGGTTCATTTATTTCTAATCGAAACAAATTTATTTGTATTCATATCTCTGGCAACAAGCATGGGCTCACAATGGCGGTTACGCCTGAAAAATTCGATTAGCTCCCGCAACTCAGGCTCCATTTCTTCCGGTAGCCACACAGTCGTCTTTTTCAACCCTTCTGATTTTAGCTTATCTTCATATCGATTCTGCTTAGTCATGTGACCCCCTTAGTTACCAAAATCACTTTTAAGGTCAGGAGCAACATCATCAGGAATTTGTCTGAATACATCGCGGTTGGGTTTGTATCGGAACACGGCCGACAAAACATCCTTGTAATATGCCTCGATACCCAGCTCAGTTTTCCGCAATCGATAACCAAGCATTAGCAATTCATTCCTGCTAAATACATCAATTGTTTGTCGGGCAGTCGTTTCAACGACCAGAATCAAATCAATGACACGACCTTGATGTACCTCCTCATACGTAATGTATGCCACATTATTTTGAATTGTATCCCTGATTTTTTGGTACGGATGGACGGCCACCTTTGTCGGTTGCCCCCTTCGCTTTTGCTGAACAGGCTGAGTTACACCAGCTGTTTGAACAGGTCGCGATTGTGACTGCTCTACTTGCTTTTGAGCTTGCTTAGGGTCGCCATTTACCATGCCTACATCGCCAGAAAATAGGCTGACCAAAAACCAAATAGCAGCAGCAACGACAAAAAGGAATGTCGGTAAATAGATACGGAATGCCGCACTCTTAAATATATTTACTCGGTCATCACTATAGACGTCTGTGTTATCTGTCTCAGCCTGATGTGATGCATATAAACCGAAGTATTTTTCATCGTACTTGCCAGAACCAGACTTTATCTTATGAAAGGTAATATCGCCCTTCTCACCATTGATGGCCCCTTGGTACATCTCCCATTTGTATTTCTTATCAAGACCAACCATAGACAGCTTGAGAAATGTAACCTTACGCTCGATACGTCGCCGCCATGTAGTGTGAATATCCGCAAGCGCCTGACCCATTCCGATTATATCGATACCACGATGCCTATGTTCAGCAATAAATTGCGTCATTTCGTCAGACAGCTTTTGACGACCAGACCGAAAGAAGTTCTGCATTTCATCTATGACGACCATTGAATCGTTGCTGACTATCTCAGGAATTCGATGTACATCATCTTCGCTAATTTCAGTGTAGAGATCCCTGACCTGCCGCTCTGTTTTGCCTATCAATTCAGCACACATTGGGATGTTAAACCCATTAATGCGAGCATACACACGGCGACCAGCCGTTAAAGCTGGCAGAATATGATTAACAGCTGCCTCGTATGATTTACCCGAACCTGGCAGGCCTTCGTGAAATATAATCATCGTGTACCTACCATTGTCCGAGAGTGAATAGCTTGCGAGTCAGCCGAAACGTATAACCTAAGCCGATAATAGCCAGTGCATTATCAAACCCCGTCACCCCTAACAGATAAGATACATCAGGAGGAATACCCGCGGTAAATGCAGATATACCACCCGATATAAATTCGGGCGGCTCAATCAAGGACAAAACATGTCTAATCCCCTCCAGAAACAGCGTAAATATTTGAAGAGCAACCCACATAAACGCATTGAAGGTGAACAATATGACCTCGTAAAACCAGTCTATCAACGCCTGCCACGTATCACGTAGCCAAGTAATGAAATCACTCAATTGCAATCCTCCATGCAAAGAATGCCGCGCAAAGCATTAGTATTCTCGAAATGAGCGGCAAGATATCTTGCACCGCCGCCGAACAAAACTGGTCTATCGTTACATCCAGCGTAGCGCCCATAACGTTAACGGATGTGCTCCATGTCGGACAGCTACCACCAAATGAGGCATCAAAAAAGCCGTCGATAGCCGTGAAAATTGGCTGCTGCTTAATTTCATTGACATGCTCTTCGAGCACGGTCCCAAAATTATTTTCTTCCCAGTCAAATTCCGCAATCTCAGTCCATGCATCAGGGCGTTCGGATAAATCCAAAGACGGAATTTCACCATCACCAGTACCCACAAACCCCTCGATTACCTCAGTTTGCCTGACCAGCTCATCGATAATGCCCGCTTCATCGACCCCCTCTATTTCTACGCTTGTACCATTTTCACAGGTAATTCGAGCATTGTGACCGTTCACACGAGAGACAGAGCAGCTTTTACCATCTTCACCCGCCTCACCTTCTTCACCGTCAACGCCATCGACACCATTAACCCCATCTACACCATCAACGCCATCTCTACCCCGTTCACCTTTGTCACCTTTGTCACCTTTGTCGCCTTTGTCACCTTTATCACCTTTGTTACCCTTGTCGCCTTTTATGCCCTGCTCACCTTTGACACCGACTTTACCCTCATCACCTTTGTCGCCCTTATCACCTTTATCACCCTTGTCTCCTTTATCGCCCTTGTCTCCTTTAGCGCCTTTCTCGCCTTTCTCGCCTTTTTCACCCTGTTCACCTTGCTCACCCTTGATGCCAGCTTCACCCTTGTCGCCTTTATCACCTTTTACGCCCTGCTCACCCTGTTCACCCTGTTCGCCTTTATCGCCTTTATCGCCTTTATCGCCTTTATCGCCTTTATCGCCTTTATCGCCTTTATCGCCCTGCTCACCTTTTTCCCCCTGCTCACCCTGCTCACCTTTTTCCCCCTGCTCACCCTGCTCACCTTTTTCACCCTGTTCGCCCTGCTCGCCCTGTTCGCCCTGTTCGCCTTTGTCTCCCTTGTCGCCTTTAGCACCTTTTTCACCTTGCTCGCCCTTGTCTCCTTTTTCGCCTTTTTCACCCTGTTCACCCTGTTCACCTTGCTCACCCTTTTCTCCTTTTTCGCCTTTTTCACCCTGCTCACCTTGCTCGCCCTTTTCTCCCTGCTCGCCTTGGAGTTGGCCAGCAGCAAGCAAAGCATCAAGTTCCTGTCTTGAGATGGTGTTTGATTCGAGCGCGGCAATACGCTGGTTGTCTTGAGCTGAAGCTTCAGCAAGACCCTGAACGGTGTTCCAGTTGATAGCAAATTGACCGTCTGGACAGTCAACACGGTAAACGCCACTCTCAGACGTTACCGAACAAAACTGGTCCTCGTAATCACCCATAGGAGATTCAGCATTGTGACAACTGGCACCTGTAAACGTACCACCCCCAACAGGGCTCCAGTAGGTGTGTGTATCTGAGCTAAATTGGTCAACCCATACTCGCGATGTGACCTCGCAATACTTTGTTTTTCCGGATGCATCGGAACCGTTCTCTACGCACTTAAGCTTGCTACTGTCTGGGTGAGTAGCATTATCAACTTTCACACCATAAAAGCCGGCATTGTTCCCAATCATAGACGAGCAGCTTTTGGGGCGTTCGTCTTTGTCCGTCTGGCTGAGCTTTTTGTAACACATCTCAGGTTGAGAACTATCCGCATAGCAAATATCTCCATCGCAGGAAACGCGCAGTTTATGTATGTGTGTCGGCCACTCTTCAGGGGGACATGATTTTTGAGAATCAATAGTCCCCAAACCGCGAGCGTTACGGGACATTTTTGTACGCACCTTGGATAATACACAATTATCTGGTGTACCTCGGCCAGACGTAACGATTGCCCAGTAACCGTCAAACTCGACGCTATAAAAGCAACGGTCTGTACCGCTGCCGCCGTCACTGTATTTTGCCTGCCAAACGTCTTTACACGCAGCCAGCATTGACGTTCCGACAGAGATGGCGGTAGATGAAGTATCACACTGAAACTCGCCAACCGATTCAGTCATGGGTTCAACTCCAACCATGTCGTATTCGTCTCGGAGGTTGATTTGAGCAAAGGCGCCGAACGAAAAAACGGTAAAAAGAACTAGGACGAACCACATTTTTAAGAAAAAGAATACGGTTTTTATAGGGTGACGTAGCACGTGCATAAGTAGCGAAAACGCCCTACGACTCATTGAAACCGCGAATGATTGCAACCGCGCACGCGACACCAAGTGCAGCATAATATATCCCCCAAATCATTTTTATATCCCTCAAAGTAAAAAGGCCCTTTCGGGCCTTTGTCTGATGGAGGCCCTAACGGAACCAGCCGATAACTTTGTTGTACCCCCACTTCGCAACGCCCGGCAAAATCTTGACTGCCGCAATTGCCGTGATTGCCGCAACGATGGTTGTTGCATCTACTGCTGATGTAATAGAACTAAAGTCCATGGTGTTTCTCCTGTTGATTTAATTATCGTGTTCTGGCCGAAACCAGTTAATAACCGTCCCGTATCCCCATGACACGAGATAGCAAACAAGGACAAGTGAAAACCCTGACATAAACAATTGCTGAGCCGTCACTTGGTCAATCATGTTCGGGTCAAATAGGGATGACCCCAGTAAAAATTGTTGGTACTCGGTGGGCTCCAACAAGACGAATCCCGCGCAACTCTCAATACTCTGAGCAGTCGGAGTTAGCTGGCCGTGTTGAAGCTCTACACAAGTAGCCATGGATTAACTCGCCTTTTTCAATTCAGTTGCAATCGAATTTAGTCGGAAACCATTCCAAGCCATCTGACGAGCAACGTTCGCGCCCTCGTAATACTCAAGATTGAGCAGCACTGGTTTCAGGCCCCATCCATTCGGGTCCGATTGCAATGATTCAAGCTGGCGATAAGTGCCGTCCGCCACTTGCTCAGGCGTTACTTTTACAGTCCAGATGCTTGCCGGATTCTTTGTATGAAATTTAAATTCACCTGACTGAGGCAACGGAGCGCCCTTGTCGTCTGTTTTGTTCACTAAATTCACATCAGTGATAGCGCCTTCAATACTGGCCATGTCTATTGCTCCTTTATGTAGCTTTCAATTAGTTGATACTGCGATGTCAAAAAGTCGATTAGTTGTACCTGATAGTTCATATTCGCCTCTGGGTTACAGTTAATGACACAAGTCCAAGGTCGCGACTTCGTCGCTCTGGATAACAGAACCCAAAGCTTCGTAATCCATGAACAAACACATATTCTGGTAATCCTCGATAGCGCACGATTCGAGAAACGCCATTTCTTCTTCGCTGGGCTGCATATAACGGCCATCCTCTATCCAGCTCTCGATAGATTCGCTGACACCCATCATTATCTTGCGTTGCGCTTTAAGCTCTTTATCAGTCAAAATCTGACTGGTCCCTCTGCGCGTGATAACAACTACTGAATCCCACGCAACACCCAAAATCCTATTTGCAGGAGTGTCACCGTACTTGGTGGTGAAATATGGGCTATTGGATTCTGAGCGGCTTATCTCACCTGTGATACGGTCAACGATGTCAGGGATTTGATAGTGAATCCGCAAAGTCTGGTCTTTGCGTTTAACCTGGACACCACCCATTGCGATACAAAACGCCGCCCAGTCTGACGCATCCGCAGCTGACCTGACTTTCTCCAGTGCATACCGTGATACCGTGTCTAAATCTGTGTTCATGCTATTTGCTACCTCGCATTTTCCGGTGTCTCCCTGACCTAGTTTTCTGAGTTCACGCCATGTCGTGACGCTGGGACCGCCGATTTGTTGAAATCGACGGATATTAAAGGTACTTGCCCATGTACTGGCACGCTCTGCGGCATCAGCAGGAAGAACGGACATTTCACCAGCTTGAGAGCAATTTACTGATTCGATATTTGAGCCTGTAACGGCCTTCGTTATGTATTTCGCAATGTAACCTGCGGCGGACCCTTTGTTGGGGTCTATGGCAATTGCCTTAAAACGAGTTGACGATGTTCGAACTTCTGACGGCGTATCTTGCATAGATAGCTTGCGTAAAATTTTCCGTGCTTCCACAGCCTGACCATCAGCAAAGAAAAGCAGCATATGCCAATGCGGGCAGCCGTCATGATGGGGCTCAACAACACGAAAACCGTATGGCCGGATTTTCTGCTTAGCGAACAGCGCTCGGGCGCGCTTCCAAAGTTCGTTAAAATATTCCTGTGCGTCATTCGGCGTCGAGCCATTGTATTTGTGGTTCGGAATACCGCTAGCATGGACCGAGTGGAAACGACTCGGAGCAGTCAGTGTGTAAAATTCACCACGATGACCTAGCGTTTTAGCACACTCCTCAAACCCGCGAATACGGACCATTAATTCAGAGGCAAGCTGGTAGCCGCTTGATGAGCTACGAGCTGCCACATCATGAAGGGTTTCGAAATCCCGATACGGGTTAGAGCCCTCGGGAACAACATACAAATCAGACATCAAACGGTCTGATTTACTTCTGCGTTCACGCTTATTTCGGATGGTAAATTCGCTGACATATGGCGATGATTTTTTATGTACGGTCCTCAGGTCTCGCGCCAGCTGCTCGATAACCAAAGCTTGCTTACTGCGCAAACGTCTGCGCCACCACAGCGGACAAGCCATGCGATTCAGAGCACCTGAAAGAAGGTTCATTACATTGGCGACATAAGCGGGTTTAAGTTGGGCACGCTGGCCTGCATCCATATTGAAGTATTCATCATCAAATGCAGGTGGCTCGATATTGTAACGCTGCATAGCCTGGCACAATTCGAGATAAAGCTTGTAGGTGTGAATTTGCAATTTAACTTTGAGCTCGAAAACACGTGCTTTTTCTTCTGCAATGTCACATAACTCATCATCGCAAACGCTGAGATTGATACCGCCGAGCGTCAACGCTCTGTCGGCATTCATTAATCTGTCACGGGCCTCGGCATAACCGAAAAACTTTTCCGTTACCAAGTAACCATTGGCTAGCATGATTGATAGCGAACTGTGACGAGTCAGTATTTGTGTTCTGGCCTCCAAACTGTTTAGCCTGTCATCCGCTAAGCGCTCTTTCTTACCCATGCGTGCGCGGTTAGCAATGGCTTGAGCGCTGGTATCTCCATTCAAATCTGCCAGCGCGTTAACTGCGGACTGAGTTGGAAAAATGCGCTCATACACAGAAAGAGTATGCTCTGAAAGCTGATTAAGCGGCTTCTGTTTTGGTGTGCGAATCTGGAAGGCCATGACCGAAACCCCTACCCTAAATTGATTTCGATGCCCGCTTGCTTTGCAGCATCTGCATACAATGCAACCATGTTTATGTATTTTTTGACCTTGGCAGGGTTTTCGTCTGGACTTGTCGGCGGTTGGTATACCGGAAGGCGACCACGCGCAACGGCATTAACAACATCTTTGACCTTCTGACCTTGCAAATCTGCGTACGCGTCATACGTTAGTACTGGTGCAGGAATTGATAAAATTAATTGCTGACCCATGTTATATTCCTTGATTGTCTGTCTGAAACTAACGAAACGAAGCGTAAACCAACATTTTTTGTTGGTCAAACATATTTTTTATCGCTTCGCCTTTTTTTTATGGTGACACCAATGAGAGAAGCTAAAGAAGTCTTTGAAGAAATTAGAGTTTTATATGGATTAAAAAATATGACTGAGCTGTCGAAATATTTTGGGAAAAACGGAAATTGGGCGGCTTCAATGATCAAGAATGAATCAATTCCATACCCTCAGTGCGTTCAAGTATGCATCGAAAAGGGAACAACTCTTGACTGGTTGATACTAGGAAACAAAGGCCAAGCAATCGATAAAAGTGACTTGCTTAGCCTTATTCAAGAAGGGTTATTTGAATCTAAAGAGTTGGAAATCCTCGAAGGATTAACCCTAGAACAATTAAAGGCGACCTCAGCACTAGTTCTGAAACAATTGGAAAAAGCTGTTGAAACCCAAAGCCAAAATCAAACAAACAAAAAAAAAGCTATATAGAAGCCGGTTAAAGAGAGGGGGCTTCGAAGGAAATGATAGAACTAAATATACCAGACGAACATAAAATATCATTAATGTTACCGCTGTCCCTTGCTTGAGTAAGACATATCAGCTGGTCGTCATCAATAGAAATACTATACGCACCAGCCGGCATTAGTTCTTTACTTATCATCTCCTTAGCGTCTAAGTATGATTTCTCTTTCTTATTAGAAAAACGGGCGTGAAACTCTAGTACATTTCCATTACTCTTTGAAGGCGTGGTTCCATTTGTTGAACCTCGAATAATTGATTCAAAACGATCTAAGCGCCCAAGCACATGCGCTTGGAAATCATCGTTAGGATGTAACTCCTTCATCACTTTATTTTTCGCAGCTCTATATACTGGGTTATCTACTTCACCATCTTTTAACGCCTCTGACATCATTCCCAATAACATCGGGGTAAGGTTCGTAACCCCTGCCATATCATTTGAATAGAAAATGGTTCTCTCATCGGAAATATCGAACGGCAATTTAGTCCCATGCTGGGCTAAACTGATAACAGGTAAACGAGCAGAATGCCGAACAGCCAATTCATACATGACATTGGGATTTAAAGTAGTCAAATTCGCAACTACAATATCATCCTGTAAGATATGCTCTAGAACCTGCGTTGTTATTGAGCCTGGAGTATCTATTCGATGAGCGACAAACATTTCTAAGCCCAATTCTTTACATACGGGCTCAATAACAGCGTCAATAAGGCCATCTGCTGAACGTCTTACATCGCTATTATCCTGTCCTATTGGTGTAATAACAAAACACTTTTTCATGTTATCCCTCAATCCTATTATTTAACTATGTATAATCGAAACGTTTTGACTGGTTTATTGTCAACTCGGACACAATAATCATTAAACTTTTCATCCCAGATATTTTTTGCTTCAACTCTCTGCTCTATAGGCAGCTTTCTTATCTCTTCAAGTTCTTAAAGCAATAACTTAGCCAATTCCTCCAGAGAAGACTTATGGTTATATTGAGCTCGAATAAGAGAGACAATAATAATAAACGTTAAGAAGACACAAAAAATTGCTATCGGTAATAAGGTGTACATCTTGAAGTCAACCTCCGATCACTCAGAAACATAAACGAGAAAATAATAACAAGTGCCGTTACGTTGATGGTGGATGAATAAACCACATAATACCAATGCGATTCATACCGTTGTACAAAGGCCAGATAATGCATGATTAAATATGAAATCATATTGATGAGACTCAAGCAGTAGGCCAATATCACTATTTTTGAATGCTGCGCCTTCAAAATCGTATGAATGATATAAATTGAAAAAATCGTAACTGCATCATACAAGACCCAGTTAAGATAATAGGCATCTAGCGCAAAGAAACCATCCTGGCTTTTTGTTAGCTCTCCACGAAAATAACTAAAAGCATAGGAGATACAATACATTACTGATGCAACTTTGCGAGATCTGTTGCGTCCAGCATAAAAAGTCACAAAGCAAGCGGCAAAAAAGCCTAAAAATATAAGCGTGTCTAACGTTACTACGTAAGACCAATCGTTAAGCAACTCTACTTTTATCATAAAATAAAAGTTCCACTATCCTTTAATTGATGGCTCCAATCGAGTTGGGTCAATTACAGCTGCTTTTGTAGGCACAACTACTGCACCACCATCACGACCACCACTAATTTTTTTGAGGCACTTTTTACTTATTGAGAATAAAGCTACTTTTTGATTTGATTTTTTGTTGTTCATCGCTATAACCTCCCTATGTTGCGATTAGCGGTATATTAATTTTTTGTATCATTTTGTCAATAGGATTGAGTTGTATGCCTATAAAAAAAGTGGAAGGTGGGTACTACTTGGATGAAAGACCTTGGGGCTCATCTGGTAAGCGGGTTCAAAAGAAATTCAAGACTAAAGCAGAGGCTCAACGTTACCTGAATTACATAGTAACAGAGGGTGAAAAAAAGCCCTGGACCAAGCAAAGAGAAGATAAACGTCGCCTGAGTGAAGTTATTGACAAGTGGTATAACGTTCATGGGCGAACTTACGCTGACCCAGAATCGACTAAAAGAAAACTTGATGCTATCGCACTAGCGCTCGGCAACCCCGTTGCCTCGCAACTAACAGCAAACGACTACAGCAAATACAGAGGTAAGCGGCTAGAATCTGGTCTAAAGCCAAAAACAGCAAACAATGACCTAACGCTACTAAAAGGCGTCTACAACAAGCTGATAAGTATTAAAGATATCCACTACCCAAATCCAATAGCAAATGTCGAAAAAATAAAAGTCCAGGAGCAAGAACTCGCTTTCCTGACTCATGAAGATATCGAGAAACTATTCAAGGCCATCGAATCAGCAAGGCACCCAAACTTAGAAATAGTCACCAAAATTTGCCTAAGTACCGGAGCCAGAATATCGGAAGCATGTGGATTACACGGCTCACATATAATTCAATCGGGTGACTCGTTCAAAGTGACGTTTTTTAAAACCAAAGGAAAGAAAAACCGAAGCATTCCAATCAGCAAGCAACTATTCGAAGAGATTCCAAAAAAGGCGGGTCCTCTTTTTACCGATTGCCGAAAAGCGTTTGAAAGGGCCATAGACAGAGCGGGAATAACATTGCCCGTTGGTCAGTGCACACACGTCATGCGACACACATTCGCATCACACTTTATGATGAACGGTGGCAATATCCTCGTACTACAAAAGATACTTGGACACGCAAAGATTGAGCAAACGATGGTTTACGCGCACTTTGCACCAAGCCACTATGAGGATGCTGTCAGGTTAAATCCGTTAGCTATTTCAAACGGTATAAAAAAATAGAAGGTGCTATTTTGGAGATTTATTTAAAATTAAAAAACATCGAAATATACTATCCCGCCAAATAGAAATGCAAAAAAAGACAGCAAGAAAGGTAGCATATAGTCAGAAAAATCAGACTGAATAAAGAGGCACTTCAAAAACCCTAGACATCTAAAGCCAATTATAACAAAGTTGCTGCACTCTATGCTGCTCTTAATTCTAACACCAGATTGACTAGCCAAACGGTCAGCGATTAACCAAGATGAATTTTCAAACTCAGACTTGTATAAATATGTTAAATCATAACAATCAAAAACATCCACCCTATCAGACGAATAAATCTGAGCATAAACCTCTACCCTTCGACTTGAGATTGAAATAACATCATCCTCACCCGATTCCTCTCCATCCCACATCCCTACCTCCTTAAATCTTGGGAATGAAAAGTTAACACTTTTGAATTTATATAGCTTATCTAATTTACACTTAGCCTTATCTTCTAAATAGCCAACTTCATACCTAGCAATATTTTCTTTGATTACTCTTGTAATGCTTACCCTGTGATTTTCTTCCTTGTAATATTGAAAATACCTAAGTGTAAAATAAGCATGGGCTATAAAAATAATTACAGGGACAACATTTGGAGCATTAACTTTAGCAGTGTTTCCTAGTATTTTTATTTGCTCCATCTCAAATCCGAGAGCAACAAAAACTATCAGAGAAATGGAAGAAATAAATAAATTACGTCTCTGCCTTAGCAATCCTTCGGACAATTCTCTATTTCTGGGGGGGAGTTTTTCAATCAACGATATACCTTAAAGCACCATAACAGCTACTTATACTTATTAAAAATGAGAAATTACTGAATGCCACTGCAAGCAGCTTCCTTTGCCTTTAAGTTCGCTGGAGTTGCCTCTTGCATGTAATTCAAAATTGCCACACTACATTCGCCACGTTTCTTTTCCTCATTTGATTTATCTGCAAAAGCAATCGTAGCGATTATCGGCTCGTAATTATTTGCAGCATCACAATACATACTTTTGGTCTTTTTATAACGCCAACCAAACTTAGGGTTACTCTTAAGCTGAATGCACATCTCATGGAACATACGTTTAGCTGCTTGAGAGCATTGGGATTTCTGATTTAGGTCTCGAGAATAGATGCCGCAAACGGATTTCTTTTGAACACGCCACAACTGATAAGAGTAAGAGACCCTGAAACCTTCATAATGAACCATTTCAGACCTGATATCAGTGCCGTAAATATCGGTAAAGCGGGAATACGCTGTGCTAGATACTGCGTCCATATATGTGGCAAACACAGCTGAAAAGATATCCATATATCACACACTCCTAGTATGACTAAGGAAACAAAAAGGTGAACGATATATTAATGCAAGGGGAAGCTGTTAACAATAGGCGAAAAGCCATACCTGTACTAAAATTGAAGTGAATTTAAAATCCCTTGCGCCTAGTCAAGCAACGAGCAACTTGCCAAAAACATCCAATTTCCATCCAATTTCACGAGATTCTGAGAGCCCCCGCCTCATACTATGAGATTATAACTATTTGAAAAGGCTATAAGTTATTGTTTCTATTAGGGGGATTCGAATATCGACGCTTTCTGGACGGGGGTTCAAATCCCCCCAGCTCCACCAATAAATAAGCCTCCGCATTTGCGGGGGCTTTTTTTATGGGTTTTTTCCGTAGATGCCCTGCACAATGCAGACCTGACCCTAAAACCCAAAAGGAGCTTTTGGGCCTCGCTCTCTCGGACCAGGAAGGTGCCCATCACTGGCTAAGCGTGTTAACCGACCTTAATAATCGAGGCGTTAAAGACATCCTGATTGCCTGCGTGGATGGCCTCAAAGGCTTCACTGAAGCCATTGAAACCATCTATCCGAACACAGAGATCCAACATTGTATCATTCACCAGATCCGTAACTCACTCAAATGCGTTTATAAGGCTTCAGCCCTGAATGCTGCTGAAATGGCCGACGCTCAGCGCTTACTTCAAGTAGCCGGATTACGTAAGAACGCCTATCTACACAACAAATGCCGTCGAGGCTGTACATCGCCAGTTCCGGAAGCTGACCAAAACCAAGGGTGTTTTTGCCAATGAAAACAGCTTACTAAAGCTACTCTATGCAGGTATACTTATAGCTCAAGAGCGCTGGACGCATCCTATCCAGAACTGGAGTCTCACGCTGTCGCAGATGGCCATCTACTTTCCAGGACGCTTGGATGACTACATCGAGCTTTGAGCTCAGTAGGCTGACACAGAATTATGAACACCCTCGGCTGGGCTAGGTATGCCTGAATATCAGGGAAACAGCTCAAATCACGGTGTTGCTTAAGCTATTTGGATTTGATCGACAAGGCCACAACCAAGTCAACATTTAAAATGTGTTCAAGCACTTGCCCTGTTAATTGGTGTTACAACAAAGCATTTTTTCTTGTCCAGTCACTATAAAAATTCCTTATAGATATATTCAATCATTCATTTTAGATGGGTTAATTATCCAAACACTCGAGTATGGATATGAGTGTTAAACTTTTGCATACCAATAATCAGGACCTTTCGCCAAAACATCTTCCTTGTAAACTTTTTCAGTTAAGGTATTAATTTTATTAATCGCAAAATTTCTCGCATGCTCAAACAATTCGATGAGATTATCTAAATCTTCCAGACTAGTAGTATCCGGCTGCAGTAATTCTTTGACTAAATATGGTAACTCTCGCTTCTTCTTTTCAATTGCTAGAACTACTGTTGCGTGCTCGATTTTCTTGGCGCCACTGTGAGCTGCGTAGTTATGTCTATATTCCATAGCATTGTCATGCTCTTCATGGTATTTCTCATCCAAGTTCTTTTTTTCTAGTTTAACTTTTCTGCCTTCACAAGTAGTGAAGCATTTACCATAAAATGTAAGCGAGGCAACAAATAATCCTTTTACAATATTAAATTTTTCTCGATTATACGTTGCCTTAATATGACCTTTTGGGTTTTTGAAGTTAGGGTCATCGGATAGCATATCTTTTATATGGCGAACCCAAATTAATGCACTACGTAGATCTTTTTCGATCAAGGTGTAACCTGCCAAAACATTTGCTTTTGGTGTGTCAACCACAACTCTGAAAGCTGGCTTTCTTTTGTAGAAATATTTGTTATAAAAGTTTCCTGTTCCAGGTTCAAGAATCGACCTTTTAGACCAGTTTCCATCTAATTTATCCATAAGTGTCCTCTTATGAGTAACTATACTTTTCAAGCATGCATAAGGGTTTGCTTGTTAACTTATTTGATTCGACCGAATCATTTACAGCAAAACCAAACATCACTATATGAACGAACTGTATTTCAAGCCCATTGAATTGTCATTAAAAATGTCCCCACAAAGCACTTATCTATTATTGAACTTTAAGATCAAAGTGTTAGATATTTATGTACGGCGGTTCAAATCCCCCCAGCTCCACCAATAAATAAGCCTCCGCATTTGCGGGGGCTTTTTTTATGGGCTGTATATCAGTTAAAGCCACTTCTGAGGCCGTACAAACACGCAAAAACACCAAAACGATGAACCGAAAAAAGACTTAAATCTAACTACTCTCTGTTATCCAACCAATTAGATACATCTGTTAACCCTGCAAGAAACTCATCATTCAAACATCGATGCCTTACATATTTAGGGACCACTACATCTAACCCCAATGCAATAAAGTCTGGGTGCTCCGAAATGACTTTTACGTACTGTTCAAGCCTAGACTCAGGGGTAGACTCCCTTTGTAAGTGCTTCTTGATAACCTCTCGGAACTTACGAATCTCCTCAGGAGAAACATCCTCTATATCATCATGTTCAGAGCATAGAAGTTCCTCATAAAGGACATCCGTTAATTGCCTATAACTCCAGCCTAACGCATCAAGCATGATACGAATTTGTTGTTGTTTTTGGGCTGTCCCCATTTGTCTCTACCCTCCTAGTTATGATGCAACTGTCTCAACAAAGACAAAAATCTATAAACAACAGAAAAAGGAAATATTATGTCTAAAGATAAATCACCAATGGCCCCTGAAGCCGCAGCCCGTATTCAGGCAGCTCAAGCAAAACACAATGGCGGCCATGTCGCTAAGGATTCATTTGCGGCCCGTGCCCAACGTGCCGCCAGCAATAACCAAAAACAAGGGAAGTAGGCACACAATGATGACTTAACCCAGTTAGGGGAGCTTCATTTCCCTGTCACGGGTGGGTAAGGTCATGGCATTACGACACAACGCATATGACTACTTAGAGGCAGTAATATCTGCCTCATTTTAGACTTTGCTTATCACAGGCTTTTGCATGCAACTCGAAGCTACGAGAGAATAGCTGCTGATCGGATATAAAATCTGGGTACGGCACGGACTCTTCTGTTTTAGCGAGTGCACACAGGCAAATATCACGCTTACTCTCATACTTATTCAACGGCATCAGATTCTTTGATGCATTCACACAAGTATCAATAATCGCATATTCAACCTCTAACGGATAACGTTCATCTTCCAGAGCTCCGTTAACCTTGTATCCTCCTATAAGCCCGATGGCCAATGCAGTACCCGCTGAAACTAATTTGCGTTTGCCAAAATTAAAGCCTTTGAACGAATGCTTACACTTGTTACAAACAATATGTTCTGCAAAATCAATGTCGTTATCCGTCTGACAGTTAGGACATTCTATTTTCATGACTTTTACCCAAATCCCTGTTTACTCAAGCCAAAAATAACACCAACCAGTGAATAGGCAACAAGTGAGCTTCAAAACCTAAAGTACATGTTATTTGTCAACGGTTTTGATAGGCCCCATTTTTCAGTCTGCACGATTACTTCTTGGCCTGAGGATAAATCAGAGCAGACAACGCTGGTCGTATAACAGCCAGTATAAAGACTATCATTACAAGTGCGCCCATAAGCAACCTCTGGGACTGCATAAACCAGGGTTGCTCCCACAAGGGTTTCACTTTTTTCTCCCCGGCCTGATCTTCCAGTAAGGTGCATGCCTCTGGTAATCCGGTGAATCGATCTTTTTCAGGGTATTCGAGCACGAATCCGGCTCTGGCCAGTGCCAGGCGCGCCTGATCGGTATCTCGCTTAAGAACATATAAAATATGCTCAGACAGTTCTGCCCTGTAGGTAATATCATTCATTTCAAGGATGTCGACTATTTTAACGGCATCAACCACCCGCATATCCTGCACCAATGGCCTGTATTCAGGTGTGCGTGCCCAGCTAATAATGAATATGCATGCCAAAATAGATACAGCCAATACTGCAAGCAGTAGATATTGCCTGGATATAGTAAACGTATGGGTGAAATTGGAGTTATCCATGTTTAATCCTTGAAAAAATAAAAGCCATTCACTTAGTTTGATATTTCACGGCGGTATTCGGTTAACCCGATAGGCGGCTTACGTGGAAGCCTGATGCTGTCTTTACCACGTCTACAGCTGTGTATCAGAGCCCCCAGCTTTGCGTCTGGCTTCTATCATTGCCAACACTCTTTGTTCTTTCATTGCTGCATTGCTTTGTTCAAGTAGTTCATCGCTGGAGGTGGTATCCACAAAGTTACTGCGTGGCTTAAAAAGAAAACACAGTAGGTCCTCAAGCCAGTGTGTTACTTCCTCTATCTCACCTTCAGCCGTTTCTTTATCATCTTCAGGTTCCAGGCTTTTTATGTGCGTGTAAAGTTCTATTGCTCTTTCGGGATATGCGTCCTCATCTACGCTAAGCCAGGCTTCTTTTAGCTCGCTGAGCGAATAGGTTGAATAATCAATGTCTTTTCTTAATATCAATGCTGCACCCTTAATGGAATCTGATATCTGCCCACTATCAAGATTGCCGTAAAATACCATCGTTGAGCATTTTTCGCTATTGGGTCCTGCCTCATAAGAAGTAATGGGCGCTGAGTTAGGCTTCATTGCCTGATATTGGCCCGCTCTCGATGTCTGGTTAACCATAATCGGAGACAGTTTTAAAAAAGCCAGTGCGCTTCCTTCTCACACTTATACTTGCTGCCACTCAACAGCTGATAGTTTTATCAGTACACTCCATGGTTACAGAACCCGCATGTTAGCTATACACAGGCTATTTCTGCCTACAGATAAAGTCTGACACACTCATACGCTGTGAACCCGGTCTCCAGTGCGATAAGCAACAATAACATGTTAACCACGCCGCGTTCAGGTAGTTTTGCACACACCAGTGCTCCCAGTGGTGCACCGAGGATCACCACGGGGATGGCTGCATGCACCATCAGCTGGATCTCGGGTGTGAGTGTGTCCAGTACCAGCATATTCGTCATCGTGCCCACAACAGAGGTGATGGCCATAATGATCACGCTGGTTGCCGTGGCAACCTTGATGTCTTTTTTCAGCATTAAAACCAGGTAGGCAAAAATAAAAATGTCGGCTCCGGATCCCACCAGGCCGCTTGCCAGCCCACCTATAAATCCAACCAAAGGGATATACTGATAATCAGTCGAACTCTCTGTCAAATGAGACTGAATGCCAACTCTGAGCTGCTTTATCAGGGTTACCGCAAACAAAATCAGCAGTACGCTGAATAAGGATTTGATTGCCAACCTTGGCAGCAGGTCGCCCAATAACGTCAGGCTAACAATTACGCCTGGGATCGCCCCCAGCAGCGCCGAATATACAACCCGATGATAAAAACGGATCTTAAAGAACAAGATAGTCAGTGTCGCGGCCACCATGCCAAAGGACTGAATACCCAACGAAAACACCTTCGCAGTAGATGGCTCAACAGACAGCACTTTGGTCATGACGGGAAAGGCCACAGCCCCGCCACCAAGCGCCGTACCGCCGGCAATAAATGAACCAAACACCATGGTCAGCGCTATCTGTATCTGCTGATAGAAGTTGCTCACAGCCAGATCCGGGCCAAGGCTTAACAGCCAGCAAAAAAGCAAGCAGGGGTAGACCAGTAGTGGTACAGAGCGTTTTGATATTTTCTGACGGATGGTGTTTTGCAGCATACTTTCTCCTTAAGCGGCCACATTGTATCCTTGATGTCTGCCAGATTGGAACAATCACGTTTACCGAAAACCAAAATATCCTGATTAGATAATGGTGTGAAACCACTGGCCAGGCTCTTTGCACAAAGGTTTAATGCCAACAAACGTGATTGCGCGCGGCCATGAGGATAAGGTTTGGGCCGGGTTGTCCGGCAAGTAGTGTTTAAACGATTACATCGAGCATGCAACAGGCGCCTTATGGCTCCCTCGTTTATCTCGTATTGAATGTTTTTTGAAAATACGATGCTGCCAACTGTGACATAAAACAAACTTTATACCCTTAAGCCTTCTTAATTACTCATTTGTCCCTTAAAATGGGTTACTGGAAACAAGGATAATTTAAGGAATAACGATGTTTACCAATAAAAAACCCCAATTTTTACTGAGTGCGCTGGCACTGGTTGCCTGCTCTGCAACAGCGCAAAATGATGGACTTATCCTCAAACAGGACAGCCTCAGAGACAACCTGCTGACTCAGGATAAACTGACAACCTTTACACCTGAGTTTCGTGGCACGCATTTTATTGCCACAGACAGTCAGGGCAGCATCATCTCGGGCATCCAGGTACACAGTGCTCAACCTCAGATCAACGCACCAGACAGCACTAAGTTCATTACCTTTGATGTGATCAACAACGATGGAATAAAAGCCACCTACTACGGCACCCCGTCACTGGATTTCAACGGCTGGTACGGACACTGGGTCGATGTCACTGAGCAAAGCGGCGATTTCGAGCTGACCATAGGAGATGGTACGGTGCCCAACCGCGCCTGCCAGCTGGCAGATGAGAAAGTTGATATCAGCGCTTTTGAGGTCGCGACTACCAGCCATGGCAGCATTAATCACCTGAATGATGGTGTTGTGGTCTACAGCTACAACCACGTCTGGTTCTCCAAAGAAAATCAGGAATCTATTTATGTGACTTTGCCTCAGGCAGAAGCGGTATCAAAAATCGCACTTGCTCAGGGCTACAATCACACCACAACCTGGATCACCACCAGCTGGAAACTGTTTGGTAGTAACGATCAACAGGTTTGGACACCCATTGGGTCAGGCGACAAGCCCGACTTCCCGGCAATGTCTGAGTACTGCCTGGACTCAAAGGCACACTATCAGTACTATCGCCTTGATGTCTCAAATGATCTGGGCAATTACCTGAGCTTAGGTGAGCTGGAACTGTTTAAGTAGTAATGCACAGGTATAGTGGTCAGGTCCTTCTGACCACTATAAGAAGCTTATGAAGTTTAAGGGCTGGTGCGACTAGATTACACTTGTAACCTCCTCTGCAAGCCCTATGTATTGTTTCGGGATAGACTTCTGCGTGTATGGTGTCTCTGGCGTCCAACCCGATGGCCAGCTGTTGCTGACAGTCCAGGCATTCAATCTTTGCAGGCGAGTCTGCAATTGTTCCAGGTTCTCCCGCAAACTATCGCAGGACGCTACATTGGTACTGACCGACATGCCATACCAGGCAGACTCCTTACCGCCGTTAATACCAATGGCAGCAGAAAATGGGATTGGATAGCAAATGACCTTATCCTCCAGCCCAGTCAGCACTTTACGCTTCGTATTTAACTCAAATCTAAGATATTTGGCCTTCCCCGGTTTTGAAAACACCACTTCATCATCATAGATAGAACTCATTGCACCCTGTTCTGGTCCAAATAGCCATACATCGCCTTCCATTGTGATAAGGGGCAGTAAGGAATAGGACCGGCTGAATTTCCAGTAATCATTGTCTTTAGCTCGAAACGTACAAGTGTCTAAATAGTAGGCCTGACGCTTATCGGAGCCCCCAGGTACCTTTTTAAAACTCACAGATTTATCGTCTTTGAGTAGGCCCAGACCCAGCTCACAGTCCCTCAGGAATCCATTGTCATTCCAGGTTTTATAGATTTTTCGGGCTTCTTCCCCTAACCCCTCAACAATCGAGCTAATATTCGCGTTAGGAAATTGTAGCTCCCCTGCCCCATGGGCAAATGCGTTGGCTATGTCTGACGTTCTGACTTTATCAGTCAGATTAGTGATCCCCGAATTATGCGCAATAGTATAGATTTTGTTCAGCGCTTGAAAATCCTGAAGCATTACCCGAATTTTCAAAGAACTTATGTCGTCTACATTTTTTACGTTGTTATCAAAACCGCGCGCCAGCCAGGGGAAAATATCTGACCAGCTTGAGATCCACACGCCCAGAGGGACACACCCTTCCGGGGTCGCAGGCGCACCTGACGGCACTGGTTCAGCAGCTTGTGACACAGCTGAAGCTACCATTCCTGCCCTACTCTGAAGACGCGCTTTTTCAACATAGGTATCCAGCTGACTACCCTGTTCCAACGTATCAATACTGTTCTCTTTAACCTGTTCAATGGTTTGAGTTAATCCAGATACATCCGCTTTTTTATTAGCATCTTTCATAAACTGCTCAAGCGTTAAACTTGTGTTTTGTCGTTTAGCCTCATCATAGGCAGAAGCCGTAGCCAGTGCCTCAAGCCCTTTTAAGTCCTTTATTTTTCCCACGCGACTGGCCACACTCTCACTTACCAGAGGTTTTTCAAATGGGGGGATCTTAGGTGTATCTTTGATAGACAAGCTAGGAGCTTTGGCCATGACCTCCACATCCGCCAGCTCCTTGTAACTTTTGCCTGCAAGTTCATTAAACCAAGTGTCAATAGCCGTTTCTAACTTAGAGCCACTACAAAACGATTTACACGTTACTTTGACCTTGGCATCACTGCTGGAGTTACTTCCGGCATAGGTCGTTTTGACATTGACATTAACAGGGTTGAATGCCCCAGAATAAGAAAAGCTGGCTTCACCACCGTATTGCCATGAGCTGTCTTCGGTTTCAGACTCCATCTTCATTTGCACCGAGCCACAAGCACCCCAAAGCACCCCAACGACCAGGCCATCGCCAAATCCACTATTGAACTCGTTGCAGGCGTGGATCCACTCATTGATGCTTGCAGTGAGCACGGGATACTTTGCAGCATCATTCAACGCAGTCTGAATATCAACATCAAGCCGGCCAGCCTCAGCCATTACCTCGTTGTATGCATCAAGTGCCTTAATACAGGCTGCATTTGCACTACTATTTAAGCTTTCAAGAAAGCTACCTACAGTGAGGTTTTCAAAATCAATATATTCAATACCTGCTTGAGACATTGCATTATAGTTTACTGTAATCGATTTATTAGACTGCGCAGCGGCGTTACCAGCATACGCTGCCAAAGAGGCCTTAAACTGACTTATGCCTGAGACGCCATAAGCGCCAGACATACCAAACGAGCCTTCATTCATGTTACCTTGATATACATAACTACTTTCACCCGACATGAATTTGTCGGATTTTTCCTGCGCTACCATCTGGCTCACATTTTTGTTAAGCACACTGTGTTTAAACTGCGCGGTTGAAGATGAAAACACCTTTGAACCAATAGTGACACCATACAATGGGTTCTGAATGGGAGATTCCATAATTTTATTCCTGTTTAATCGGTAAACTCTGATAGGAACTATCAGCTACGAGGCGAACTCATTCACTTTTTGAGTACAGCTTATAAATAACTTTCTGAACGGTGCCTCCAGATTGCTCCACTTCATAGTCCACTGCATCAGAGGGATCGGGCTTCACCTCATAATGGCTTTTCGTGCTCGAGATCGGGTGGTCAAATGTGAATTTGATGGTGCTATTCTGGTTTTCCATTTGGTACACAACATCTCCCACAGGTCCATACAGCCCAGCGTCTACACTGCTGCATTTCCAGGAACCTGTCGATTCAATTTTAGCGGGTGGGTTTTTAACGAACTTACCGTGCTTTGCATTTTTACTGACATAGTTCAGCGCTACGCCCGTATTGTTTTCGATAGTAAGTGTGACATCTCTGCTCATGAGCAATGACTCCTTCTGATCACTCAGCGTTTTATAACGCTATTAATTGCAAAAAAACAAATAGACTGTATTCAAATCTGAAACATAAAATTAGTACGTCTGAGAAAAGCATTCAATTACAGGCTATTACACCAGAAGTTTTCGGGAGGATGGCAGACTACCAATTGCGACTTGAGTGAACTCTACCCGCCAAGATTGATGTAGAAAACACAACCAACACCCAGTACTGCGATCTATAAAGACAGAATAACGGGCGGACCAGGGCCTCATAATCAGGAGATTGACAAGCCAAACTTCGTCAACCTCCGTTAAATTAGGGGTGCGCGTACCACACTGACAGCCTTGGCTCAGACTAGTCGCGGGCGATTCATCTTCTCAGCTCAGTGCCACACCCCAACGCTCATCTCTGAGGTAAATCCGGGCCCAAATGCAGCAAGCAGGCTGGCATCGCCCCGCCTTGCAGAGTCAAAAGTCCGCTTTAAAACAACAACTATGGACACCCATTGGGTCAGGTGGCAGCCCGACTTCCTGGCTATGTCTGAATACTGTCTGGACTCAAAGGCACACTATCAGTACTATCGCCTTGATGTCTCAAATGATCTTGGCAATTACCCGAGCTTAGGTTAGCTGGAACTGTTTAAGTAACCGAATTTACTCGTGCTGGTAAATTCAGCCAGCACGAGATTTTGGAGCATGGCGCGCACCATTTCCCTCTGCAACCTCACATACAGCTGGGCTTTAAAGCGGCCGTTATATTATTGGAGCAACCTGGTGGTTTCTTATCCGATTTGGAAGGGGTGCATCTTACAATTTTTGCCTTATGAAAAGGCTCTGCAACCACTCCTCTTTTGTAAATACGTATCCAGGTCAGAAAACTCTCTATTAATTGGCTATCTTTAATTCGCCGGTGACCACGGCCTTTTTTTATCACTTCACGCAGATGGTACGGTATTTCTATTGCGTCGCGCCCAAAGTACCAAAACTCTCCACATAACAGTACATTTTCAACCTTTGTATCATGGTCGACATCACTCTCAAAGTGGTGAGCATTCTCTCTTTGACAGCGAGTACCATTCTTTCGGTAGTAGATAGCATCTCCGGTGGGAAAGGAACTGGTAGGACGCTTGTCCCTATATTTTAGTTCAGCGCCATACTCGAAAATATTAACGACCTCAGAAATAATGCCTGCATAAACCAATTGACCATTACCAACTGTTTTTACTGACCCAGTTCCGACAATCATATCGCCAACTTTAGCGCACCTTCGAACAACTGGTTTGCAGTTAGCCAAAGACAGGATCCCATGATAAGGGTTAGGTGCAAACCCATAATCATGGGTCACCACATACGATAGGATATTCACTCATTCTCCTTAATTTTCTTTTTATTTAAATAATTTAAGCTCGATAATTCAATGTGGACTGTCACTATAGTCAAAAAACTAAAAACAAACGGTGTTTGGATGAATATTTTTCAACCAAACACATATACTAGTATCACAGCTTGAGTATCACTCAGTGCCACACCCCAACGCTCATCTCTGAGGTAAATCCGGGCCCAAATGCAGCAAGCAGGCTGGTATCACCGTGTCTTGCAGAGTCAAAAGTCCGCTTTAAAACATCAATGACTGCTACGCTGGAGGTATTACCCGTTTCAGCCAGGCAAGCCCGGGAGCGGGCCACCATATCTGGCTCAAGCGACAAACACCGCACCAGCTCATCGAGAATGCGTTTTCCACCGGTGTGAAAAATCGTACTATCAACCTGGTTGGCATCGCGCGACAGACTGCGTCTGCAGAATGATTGCAGATAAGGTGCAACATGAGGAATGGAGTGCATGACCTGCTTATCCAGAGAAAACTTAAAGCCCTGATGGGTAATATCATATTCGATGTAAGGCAGTGTATCTTTGATGGTAACACTTTGATTATTGGTCAGCTTCAGGCCAGATACCTGACTGTCACCACGCATGACCACAGCGGCAGCACCATCGGCAAACAGTGCATCACTAATAAAGTCCTGTAAGCGGTTGGCTTCTCGATGAAAACACAATGAGGAGGTTTCAACACAGACGATCAGCACATTACTGTTTCTGCGGGTCTGGCAGTATTCAAATGCCCGACCAATCGCCGAGGCCCCTGCCACACAGCCTAGCTGTGCAATCGGGATTTGCTTGGTTTCATTACGCAAACCCAGTCGATTAATCAAATGCGCAGTCAATGAGGGCATCATAAAACCAGTACAAGACGTGGCTATCACCATATCGACGTCCTCCGGCTGAACCCGCGCGTTTGCCATCGCTTCTAATGCAACGGCTTCGGCCATATCAATAGCTGCTTCTTTGTAGCGAGCGGCACGCGCGCCAAAGTCCTCGAGCTTCACGACTTCAGTAAGCGGCAGGATCAGGTGCCGGTTTTTGACCTCAGTATTTTGGATCATTTCAAAGGCCCGTTGCTTATATGGGCTGTCGGGGTGACAAACTTCAATGACTGTCATGATGTCATCAGCATTGACGAGGTGCTCTGGGTAAAAAGTCGCGGGTTTGCATAATGTGGTCATGTTGTATCTCCTTTTGAATTCATACAAAAAGACCCGACTCACCCAAATAAATTTCACAAAAATAAAAAATAAAATTAACAACTGTTTCTTTAAATAATTACTTTTACCATTTTAAATCAGATAATTAAACAGGAACACACAATAAATAACTTTTCGTAGTTAACAAGTAGGTACAATTCTAAATAGTACGAAACGTGCTGATTACAATGAATGATGTTGATCTGACTATTGATTGTCACAAATCCTGTCGTCTTTGTTTAGCAATCGGATTTTTCAATTCTTTGCAATGCCACATACAATAATGACTGGTTTTATCACGCAATACTGCTGCGTCATACACCTAAAAACGAGTACGGCGCCATCAAAAAATAGCGCCGATACTAAGCCACAAGTAAACTAAGTGACTACTTGTGGCCAAACTGAAGGTGGTCAAGCTCCAGATCATTTTCGGTGTTTTCAATAAAGATCCGGTAAATTCCCTGACTGCTCTCAATACCAAAGAAATGATCGTCTTCAACGGTACTGTAGAATGAGTCATCAGCAATTGATACATAACCCGAATCACCTATCATGTTCCCTTGTTCATCGTAGGCTATAAAGCGGGTTAGCCCTTTACCATCAACCCAAACCAGGCCTGCATAATTGGGGAGCTTGCCGAGTGAATTTTTATCAAATGTAAAGCTGACTCCCGCTTGCGTGGACTGGTTAACATAATAACTTCGACAGCCTGTACAGTACCCATCTATCTTTCCATCGTCCGCGTCCACAGAATCAACATACCGAGCAGTATTACGCACCAAACCACGGCTAGCACTCACGCCTGGTACACTAAGGTGACCCGATTCAAATGTCTCCAGATGACTGTAAAGCGCACTCTGAGCATAGGAGTAAAACGGACTGTCACGTTCAAAATCTCGATAAGATAGTGGCTTAATGGTCTGCGGTGCCCCCAGATAACCATATTGCAGATGATCTATCTCCAGGCCATCGATTGTATTTTCAATGTACAGCCTGGCGATGCCTTTGTGCGCAGTCACGCCAAAAAAGTGATCATCTGCAACAGTGCCATAAAATGAATCATCAGCAATAGATACCTGACCAGAATCAGCAATCACATTGCCAAACTCATCATAAGCTTTAAAGCGTGTTTCGCCTTTTCCGTCGGTCCAGACAATTCCGGCATGAGTCGGCAATGTACCTAACTCTGCTTTATTGAAGGTAATCATCAGGCCCAGCTCGGCTGACTGGTCAACATAAAAACTTTTACATGACGAGCACTTGCCATCAACAACCCCATCGTCACCATCAACAGAGTCGACAAAACTAGCTGGTGCACGCACCACTCCGCGTGAAAAGCTCGCTCCTACAGCATCACCCATGCCATGCTCAAATGTTTGCAAATGAAAATACCCAAAAACATCTTTGAGCGCATAAAAAGGGCTATCCTGTTCAAAACTCAAATAAGGGGTTGGACCAACCGGCAAGGCGGGTTGAAGGTTTTGGTAACCAAACTGAACATGATCAATTTCCAGATCATCTTCACTGTTTTCGATATAGATACTGGAAACACCGGTCTCTGAAATCACACCAAAAAATGTATCATCCGCCGTGGTGCCATAAAATGAGTCGTCAGCAATATTAATCAAGCCAGAGTCTGCTATGACAGCGCCTTCGTTGTCATAGGCAATAAAACGCGTTAACCCCGCACCGTCTACCCAAACAACACCCACATGTGTAGGTAAGTGCCCCAGGCTCACAGCGTCAAACGTTATTGTCACACCTTGCTTGTTACTTTGGTTCACATAAAAGCTATGGCAGCTTACACACTGCCCGTCCAGTACACCATCGTCAGCATCTACGGAGTCGACAAAATTGCTTGGCGTACGAACATAGCCATCTGAGAAAATAGCGCCTTTTTCAAGATCTGTGCTGCTTTCAAAATCCAGCAGGTGGAAGTAGTCGAATGCACTCTGTTCGCTATAAAAAGGGCTATCCTGTTCAAAGCTTGCGTAATTCAGAGGCCCAATTGGCTCTTGGCGTTCCTGTAATCTATGGCCAAATTGCAGGTGGTCAAACTCCAGCGCATCAATGGTGCTTTCAATATAGATACGCGCGATACCCTGCTCATAAAAAGTACCAAAATAGTGATCATCTCCAGTGGTTCCATGAAATGAACTGTCCGAAATGTCCTGAGGCTCAGACTGAGCTATCACATTACCAGCTTCGTCGTAGGCAATGAATTTTGTCAGTCCCTTTCCATCGGTCCAGACCAGACCCGCATCTGTAGGTAGTGCACCAAGTGCATCGCGGTCAAACGTAATGTTGACCCCTAACTGGTTCTTCTGAGAGACAAAGTAACCACGGCAACCACCACAGCGACTGTTTATTACGCCGTCGTCACCGTCTACCGAATCCACATATTTCGCAGGTGCACGAATATAACCTTGATCAATTGTAACACCGGGTACTGACACGCTACCTGATTCGAAATCATCGAGGTGGAAATACGATAAATGTGGTATGTGCTTAATTGGGCTATCTTCATCAGACAAGTAACGCTTGATAATCACTTGTTCCGAAGCAAAGGCGCGCAGCGATAGCATCAACAACGCAATCCCAAGAAGTTGAGTTAATTTCATTATTATTCCTTTTATTGAGTAGATACTGACAGCAGAATTCAGATATGCATGTCGGCCAACACTATAAATTGCAATTATATGGATGGCCACTTTTCCCCAATGGTAATCTCATTTTAGTAACTTGTTTTTGATCTACACCACCTCAGGGTTAAGCCCCCTTTAAGCATGCTGTTTCAAAAAACAATGCGATGAAATGCAATCGCAAAATGGTAGAGACCATAGTCGGCGCCAGTCAGCCAACGCCGCACAGCGGTGTCTGGATGCCGCCGCATCAGTAACAGACGGTGCTCTGCCACAATTGCATTTTTCTGTTGCACAATTACCTATTTAAGGTAATTTATTACTGTGCTCAATTGGGTGAGCGCGTCACTTAAAGGAATAATTATGAAACTTAACTTCAAAAAGAAAGCGGTTAAAAACCTGACGCACACGGCAAATCAAATGCCACAGCACGCAACACACCAGGTTGCAGGAGGTGCTTTTCCCGGACTGACAAACCATCACTGCTCTGCACTGGATCTGTGTATGACAACGGATTGTTTCACGCTAGAGTGTAACTTGCCTTTATAAACGTTTGCTTCAACAGTGCCTGTTGGGCGTGTTGAGAACACAAGGCACTGGGCCACTGAACCAATGCCTTGCTTAATCGCAGCTTCTACTCAATCGATACAGACAACGGAGTGTGTGCACTCAATTGTGATAGAAGATGTGTCAACACAGTATCCTTCCCTGTGCGATAGTCCTCCCAGCTCGGTGCTATATGTATGTCCGGATACACGGCATCACTTTGTACGTCTGAAAATGGATAGTACCGTTTCGACAAGCTGAATCGACGCCCCGAGTTTGGCAGCGAGAACACGCTGTTTTCTGAAAACTGATTTGGGTCTCCTCCGGTTGGGGTGCCAACCACTGTCGCATTGAGGATTTGCCTGAACTGCACGGTATTGGTCATGGCAGCAGAAAAGGTTTCTCCATCTGACAACACATAGACTCCCTGCATCCAGTCAATCTGATCCAGAGGTTGCAAACACGCGGACAGCGCCAGGCCCGAGTAGAAATTACCGCCACCATTACCTCTGAAATCTATAATCATGACACGCGAGCCAGCCGCCCTGAGGGTCGCTTGTAAGTCCTCACAGTGTGCTATCACCTGCTCAGGTTCGGGATAGGACCTAAAATCAAAGTAAGCGGCTTTGTGCTGCCTGAACAGGCTCAATGTGATCCCAGGCATGCCAATACTCTGCGCGGTCAGTTCGGGCTCAGTGCGCGAATATGCAGAGCTGAGCTTGCCAAATTCACGCATACTGATGGGCGAAACCGGTACACTGCTCTCCTCTTTCCCTGTGACAAATTTGAACAACGCAGGCTGTTCCTCTTTTACTATCTCAAGCCCCAGCAATAATTTATGTAAAGACAGGTAGTACTCAAAGCTGGCTTTTTCACTGTACTGATTGTCTACACCAGGCAAAGTAGCCGCCAACTGAGTGTACAGCTCAGCCACACTCACCCCATTGATTGAGCTAAGCTGAGCCCCCAGTAAGTTGCGATATGCTGACGTGGTGTCGATAACACGTAAGGTATCGCCAAAAAATTTAAACCGAAATGGAAAGTGCAGATGTGGCCCCGACATCATAAAATAATTGCTGTGTCCGTCGCCTATTGCCCTGCTTATCGTCATTAACCGGGTTTCTACCTGCGCTTGTGTGAGCCCTTGCAGTTGTGTTTTGAGGCGCTCAACTCTGCGGTCAAAGTCCGCTTCTGCCAGAGTATGAAATGGCTGAATGTGTTGCGTTTTAACCTGTTGGGCATAAAAGTCAATGTCTTCCAGCCAGGCCTGTTGCTCTGTCCGGGTGAGCGGTGAAGCGGCGCCATTAAGTGTAAAGCAACCAAATACCAGCGCTATCAGTTTGTATTTCATCGGTTAATTCCTTTTGTATAGTGTGACGGGGATACCCCAAACTGCCTGATAAATGCGCGCCTGAAACTGTCATAGCTGTTAAAGCCAAGCTTGCCCGAAACATGTTGCAGACTGATATTTTCTTCACAGAGCAGGTCACGTGCATGATTCAGTTTCAGGGTCTTAAAGTAGTGGCTGGGTGTACAATTCAGATGCTGCTTAAACAAGCGTGTCAGTTGCCGCTCGCTGAGGTTACAAAACTCAGCCATCCTGGATACCGTGACCGACTGATTAAGTTGTGTGCTTAACCAATCCATTAACGGAGAAAGCTTTAAACTGTCACCAGATTGCAGTGCGAGGGCATCTGAATACTGATGTTGGTTTCCTGATCGTTGCAGATAGACCACTAAATCTTTCGCCACTTGTGCGGCAATACTGTTGCCATGATCCTCTCTCACAATGGCCAGTGCCAGATCAACACCTGACAACACCCCTGCCGACGACCAGACATGCTGGTCCTGTATATACAAAGGGTCAGCAGAAACGGTGCAATGTTGATGTTGCCGGGCCAGATTTTCGCAATAGCGCCAGTGCGTCGTCAGGGTTAATGCCTGATCAGGAAAAAGCTGGGCCAGCACAAACGCGCCGGTACAGATACTAAATACCCGCTCTGCTTTGTCTGCCAGCGCAGACAGAGCTGCCAGTTGTTGGGCGCCAAGCGTTAACGTCCGCATGCCACTGCCACCACAGATGATCAAATCATCCAGGTCGATATCATCGCCCAGCCCAAAATCGGCATGAACCTGCTGACCGTAAGCGGTTCTGACCGGACCCGCTACTATGCTCAGCAGCTTACTCGCATAGGCATTTGGCACGCAGGCGTTTGCCTCCATAAAGGTATCCAGCGGTCCAAATAAGTCCAGGGCCTGAAACCCATCCGCGATAAAATATACTTGTTTTCTGGTCATAGTTTACTCCTTTGATGTACATCATAACCGAACAAGCAGTGTCACTTAAGACACAAAAACGACAAAATAAGACATCGAGAACTGAGTGTCAGTGACAACAACCTGATTATGGCCAAGCGGGGAAGGTAAGAAGGCTTATTGCAGGAATTGATATCGACTAAGTAACTTTTGATAGGCGGGGCTATTTTTGAACTGCACCATCTTAAGATTAAAAGCCTCTTTAAGCTCAGGATCTCTGAATGCAATGCGATAAGGTGATGCGGGAAATAGATAATGCACCGACACGTTGACCATCTGGTCACGACCAAGAATTGCCTTGCTCAGATAGTTAAAAATATTAATATCCATGACAACTACATCGACTTTGCCCTGCAGCAGTAGCTCAACCTGTTTTTTCTGGTCGGGCAGCTCTATGTACAAAGGGCTATTGGCGGTTGCGAGCTGATATTCCATCCCCAGGACCAGCGATGCGTTTTGGAATCCAATTACGGCATAATTCTCAAGTGCACTGATACTGTGCAGCTTTAAGTTACGACTTTTTAAACTAATTGCGGTGTTATGATAGGTAATGTAGGGTTCAGACAAGACCGCCCCCGCCAGATCCATACGTCGGTTCATGGTCAGCGCCGCATCAACTTTGCCGGTTTTCAGCAGCGAATCTGAACGACCGAACGGGACATAAACGAATTGCAGATCATGGCCCAGCGCAGCAAAAATCGCTTTCACCATATCCAGTTCAAAGCCGGTGTCTCCCTGTTCTATAACGTAAGGCGGTTTGGTCCAACCGACTGAAACATCAAGCGTATCCGCCACCGCGGCTTTGCTCAAAGTCAGCCCGGATACCAAGATGCTGCAGATAACAAGACATTGCGATATATTCATATCACCTACCAACTTCCTTCTATAGTTATTATTCTAGAGCCGTTCACACGAGCTGCAATGACAATTTAGGGAAAGATATGATCTTGTGCAATCTGATTTTGCCTTATCCGCCTTAAACATAAACGCCACCGCATGGGCAGTGCGTAGGTTAAATATCACACTGGTTATTTGATTTATGATACCGCGTCACCGTCTTTAGACAGCACCGCTTTCAGACGTTGTGCCAGTGCCTGACGTTTGCTCGCATCATAACTGCAGCTGTGCGGGTCGAGCTGCTCGGCAGCTTCCAGGATTAAAGGTTCCAGTTCGGCCATTTTTTCACTGAGTGCTTTTAACTTAAGCTGAGTTGCTGACCAGTGTTCAGCCTGAATTTTGACGATATCTCCCGACATGCTCACTCCGAATTATTGCCTGTTGTTTTGTACGTTAAGTCACTCATAGTAAACTGCCTATGGTTACTATAACTGTGGCAGATCCACACGGATATACCAAGCACCGTGGTAATAAAAAAGCGGCAACCCAGAGGTTGCCGCTTCGTGCCCCACAGCTTTGTTCTGGTAGTACAAATTCCAGAAGTCAAAGACACTGTACTATTTTTGATTCTTCATCTGATACGGACGATTCAACCGACACCGGCCACCAGCGATTTTGATAAAATCGGCTTATCTCGCCCGTCTGTTGCCACTGAAATACGTACAACCACTCATTATCGATCAACTGCCTGACCACCTCATGACGCTCAGCAATCTCTTTAATCGCAGATTTAGGTGCTGCCAGATAAACAGACAGGCGTAACACCTGATGCATCCAGTCGTATCCGTTGTGTAGCGACTGCATTGCAAGACCGGTTCGCAAGTCGCCGCCATTGCCCTCAAATACCCCGATATTGCCGCCCACCGCGTTGTGCAACACCTTATTACCACTGCCAAAGTGCAGATTATCTGTGGTCGAGGCATTGTATTGCATATTGATCCAGTGGGTTACCAGCATTGGGGCAGTCATAATGGCTTCCAGAACCTGATAGTCTGGATCCTGCTGATACTGATAATCATGCAAAAAGCTGCGCCCCTGTAAATTAATACCCTGAGTCCAGCTACGGGGTGCAACAATAAATGCAGCATTGTTTGCCAGCCCCCACTCTGGACGAGTCTGAGACCAATCCAGGCTGCGTGCTATCAGGGCCTGATCCAGCGCTTCCCGACTTGCATCAGCTAACTGAGTGTCCAGCTTTGTCGCCCGCTCTTTTTGTGCAGCCGCCGTAGCCCCCTGAAGCCATAACTCAATCTGAGCGTCCGGCTGTTCATCATAACAACGAATATGATCTGTGGTGGTATTGTGCAGTGCAGCTACAAATTTTGTCTGCTCTGGGATCTCAATCCCCAGCTCAGGTAATGCCGCACGCACCGCCTTGTCATTGAGTAACCAGGCCAGCACTTTGACGTTCACTTCACCACTTTGTCCACCGCACGCACCGCACCCAAGTCCCGCTTCCTGCAAGTTATTGGTAGAGTGGCTGCCATGCCCAACCAAGAGCACAGTCGGGGCGAACTGCTCAAACCCCATTGCATTCAGCACGCCAGCGGCCAGGCCCGCCTTTTGTTGTGCGCTCAGTTCCTCTCCATTTTGTGTCAACGACCAGTCCTGACTATTCGTCAGCTTGTCAACCGGATGGGCCTGTTCAGATGCAAAGAAGGCTTTTTTCAGTAATTTAAAGGTATCCAGCCAGCCTGCCGATTCCACCATAGAGAATGAGGCCGTGGCCGATTTAGAAAATGCCTGCCAGCGGGCGCCTGCATTGAGCGAAGCGGCGCCATGTTTATCTGCCTGGCTATGAGAGGCCACCAGACTTGGTAACAGCAAACCCGGGCATTGAGGGCGATTCACATCTGCCTGTTGCACCTGGTATGAAATCGGTAAACCAAAGAAGCCCGCAAACCCCATCGTCTGTACCCCATCGCTTTGCGCTTCAAGCGCGCGACGATAAACCTCAGAACGTACATCGATACAAAATGCGGCTTGACACTGTATGGCCTGTGCCGGCTGATTTGCCGGACAACTCAGTGCCTTGTGCAATTGCTGCTGATAGCTCAGCTCTGCTGCTCTGGCCCAGATCCACAGGGGCTTTTGTTGCGCTTGATGTTGCGCTGGTTGTTCCGACAGCATTGCGAGAGATTGCTTCCATTTATGCGCCAAAGTAGTAAAAAAAGTTGGAAAGTGGGCTTGCTGATAACGCCACAGCACCAGCTCCCATGCCATACGAATGGCAAGCAGATCCTGCATTTGATCCTGTGGATCGCCTTTGAGCTCGTTCTGCCAGCGCAAATAAGCGACCCAGGCGCCCCATCCGCTCACATCCAGCAGCAGCGCATGTGCGTACAACTCAACCTGGTCGTCCTGCACCCCAAAGGTATCCAGCGCTTGCGCTATCAAAACCCCCGGGTCGTCTGGCAACTGTTTAAAATAGCGGTGCAGATCAGGCTCATCCAACACGATACTGAGCCCGCGATCGCGCTGACTAACCGCCAGCCAGTGCGTGTACAGAGCAGGCTGCGCATTGCTGTGCTCACGATGCAACATGGGCTGAGCTTGTTGAAAATGCGCAGCGCAGAACTGGCTGATCTGATGAATGATTTCATCTCTCCAGGCCATTTTGTGACGCGCCCTGTGCTCATCCAATAACGCTGACAATGACTGCCAGGGTGCCTGCTCTGGCGCACGTTCCAGTGCCTGAACCAGCTCGGCAGCACTCATACCTAGCCCTGACTCTGCCAGCGCCATGTGCAGTGACTGCTCGCTGATCAGGCCTCGTCGATACCAGTCCAGATAATCGCTGGCTGGCATCAGCATTGAAATCCCCGCCAGCGCGCTGAGCCGTGCGCTGACCTGTTCAATTCGCTCGTGGCGCATCGGCCAGTAGGGGCTGACTGCTATCATCTGGTCCAGCGGCCAGCTGGGTGCCAACTTCTGGCAGGCAGCCTGGACAGACATCCGCTGTGCCCGAGTAAGTGTGCGAATATCACTTGCCATGTTAAGACTCCTGAATTAATCCATGCGGGCGCTTGACAGCGCATTGCGATTTGACTCGGGCCGGCAGCTTCACCGGCCACACTTTCAATGTCAGCCGGGTCCACCACTCATCCAGATACAATCCGGCAAACAGCACCACAGACAGGCTTTGTACCTTAGAGTGTGCTGCCCGGTAGGTTAGTAGCCAGTTCAATACAAACAGGCTTGCAAACAGCGCCAGCACCACACTATCCGCCGCACTCAGAGGCGCTTCATGTAGCGCCACATTAGCAAAGACGGTCTGCGCCAGCAGGGTTTTCAGGGCTGCATAACTGGCCAGCAACAGCACACTGAGCGCCACCACACCAACCCATGGCAGACTGTGGTGCGCACTGCTGCGCTGTGCCAGCAGCAAGGTTAGCGACATTGCCAGTAAGGCCCACATACTCAGGGCTGTGCCCTGACCCACCAGCCAGTAGGTCACAGCAACCAGACTAACACTCAGCAGCGCTGCGCCCAGCCAGCGTGTCATAGACGGGCTGACAGGGACTGCCAGACGTGCCTGGAGGTTTTCGCGAACTGCGTTGCCTGAGTTAAGAAAAGCGTGAGCCTTGTAGGCCGAGTGGGCCAATAAATGTAGCAGTGCCAGCTCGTAAAGGCCCAATGCACATTCAACCAGCATCAGACCCATCTGCGCACTGGTTGACCAGGCCAGGCGAACCTTAACACTCACCCGGGTTGTCATGATCAGCGCAGCCAGAACTGTTGTCAGGCCACCGGCAAGCAGCAAGAGCCACTGCGCAATGGCGACCTGCATAACCAGAGGTGCAAACACTATCATTAAGAAGCCACCCAGATTGATAACACCCGCATGTAACAAAGCACTGACCGGCGTAGGTGCTTCAACCACCTGCATCAGCCAGCCATGTACCGGCAACTGTGCACATTTGATGAGCGCAACGAGTACCAGCGATACTGCGGCAATCTGGGTGTAAACACTGACTTCAGGGTTGGGAGCCTGATAATGTGCCACAATATCGGTCAACAAAAAGGTTCCGTGAGCCTGGTATAAACACAACACGGCAATACACAGCGCCAGCTCGGCCAGACGCGCCAGAATAAATTTTTTGTGTGCGCCCAGGGCTGCACGGGGACGCTCAGGATAGAAAAGTAACAGCTGATGCAAAGCCAGGCTGATCAGCGTCCAGCCCAGTAAAAGCAGCAGCAAGTGATTGCTCAACACCACCAGAGACACCGCCGCCAGGGTGCCAAGCAGCCAGCGCCAGTAAACATTCAGGCGCGGCTCACCAGCCATATAGTTAAGAGAAAAGCGCATCAGAATAATGGCCATAAATATCACCAGAGCAAACATGAACAGTCCCAGTGAGGTGACATGAACCCATTGAGTGAAGGCACTGTCGGGAAGTATCTTAGTGTCGACGCTCTGCCCTGCAAGGGCTGCGACCAACAGAACCAACAGCCAGCCAGAGAAGACAGTTACAAACCGTTTGCCGATGCGTTCGGCACGGCCGCAGTGCCAGGCACTGAGCGCAAAACTGAGCGTGATGACGAGCATCATCATTAATGATATTGACATAATTATCCCACTCCATTCAGAACGGGCTCAGTATGTCAGACGTTGAAAGATATAAAAAATATATATATTCTAACTAAACCATATATTTTTTATAACTATTAAATGAGCCGCCTCAACTATCACCACCTCTACTATTTCTGGCGTGTTGCCAAAGCTGGTAGCCTGACGCAGGTTGCTCAGGATGTACACATTTCTCAGTCCGCCCTGTCAATCCAGATTAAACGGCTGGAACACACGATGGGCGTCTCATTATTCGAAAAACAGGGCCGCCGGCTAACTCTGACCGATGCAGGCAAACAAGTATTGGTGTATGCCGACGATATTTTTTACAAAGGCGAAGAGCTAGAGTCCTTTTTATTGAAAGGTGTAGCGACCGAACGACAACACCTGTCCATTGGCGTGCAGACCACCTTGTCGCGAAACTTCATAGAAAGTTTTATCAGTCCTTTACTCTGTGATCCTCACATCAGCTTTACCCTGACTACCCGGGATATGGATACTTTGCTGCAAGGGTTAAGTAATCATGAATTGGATCTGGTTCTCACCAATCGCCTGGCCAGTCAGGATGAAGCCCGCTGGCATACACAGTTGGTATCGCGGCAGCAGGTTGCCATCGTTGGCCCGAAAGGTGCCGGTATCAGCAGTGAATTTCCGACAGGGTATGACAAGGTACGCTGGGTACTACCGGGACCCACCACTGAGATCCGCTCAGCCTTTAACGCCCTGTGTGCAGCGCATGAGTATAAGCCCGACATTCAGGCCGAAGTCGATGACATGGCGATGCTGCGACTACTGGCCAGAGACAGCGGCGCCCTGGCGGTGTTACCCCCGGTGGTTGTCAAAGATGAAATAGCCCAGGGCTTGCTGGAGCAGTATCAAAGTAAACTGCCCATTTATGAGCACTTTTACGCCATTACCACGTCCCGTAAATTTGTCCCTCAGGCCTTGCTGGACTTGCTCAAACAACCTCTGGCATAACGACTTAAGGTGTTGCTTTATGGATATAAAACAGACAACATAGCAATATAAACACAGTCATAAGGACAGATGATGGCGACCTTAAGCAGTAAGATCCAAGCGGATCGTCCTCACGCATTTTCCAGCCCGTTATTCAAACAATTTGAAAGCGACCGCAACCGCATCATCACTTCGGCTGCCGTGCGTCGGCTGCAACAAAAAACTCAGGTGTTCCCGCTTGAGCGCAACGCCGCCGTTCGCTCCCGGTTAACCCACTCTTTGGAGGTGCAGCAGGCCGGTCGTTATATCTGTCAGTTGATCTGTGAATTACTCGAGCCACAAAGTAACCATCAGTCTTTGAGCAGTGAGTATCAGCGTATGCTGGAGTCCATTGTGGAAATGGCCTGCTTAATGCACGACATAGGTAATCCGCCCTTTGGCCACTTTGGCGAGGCTGCTATCAGTGACTGGCTGGACGGCCACATTGATGGGCTCTTCAAACAGCTTAGCGGACGTGCAATGCACCCCGATATACTGAGAGATCTGACCCACTTTGAGGGCAATGCGCAGGGGATCCGTCTGGTGCATACCCTGCTTAACCTGAACCTCACCTACTCACAGGTGTCAGGCATTATGAAGTACACCCGTTGTGGTACCGAAGCACCGCCAGAACAACAGCAGCCACTGGGCTATCTTAAGAAAAAAGTGGGCTTCTACCTCAGTGAACAGGGTTATATTGACAGGCTCACAGAGACATTAAGCATTGCGCCGGGTTGTCGGGCACCTTTTTCTTATATCATGGAAGCCGCCGATGATATTTCCTACGGCATGGCCGACCTTGAAGACGCTGTAGAGAAGAACATATTAAGTTATTCGCAGCTCCAAACCGCTCTGCTCAACACCTATGCGGCACTCAGCGCACACTTACCCGAGTCAGATCGGGGGCTAATGGCAGACATGATCCGGGTTGCCACGCGCCGTAGTGAAAAAATCGCAGGCAATCAGAGTCAGTTTTTTGTCTTTTTGCGGGTTGAGGTGAACCAAAAACTGCCAAAGCATGCGGCTGAACAGTTCGTCAATAATCTGGATGCGGTGACAGCCGGACACTTCAATCAGGCGCTGATTGAAGATAGCAGTGCCTGTCACCTGCTCATCAAAACCTTTAAGCAGGTTGCTAAAAAATGGGCCTTTTCTCACCCTGAGGTTGAAGGTCGTGAGTTGCAGGGCTATCGGGTTATCAGCGGTTTGCTCAATATCTATGAACCACTGCTTCAACTGAGTAAAGCGCAGTTTGCGCAGCTGATGGACATTCCACTCACCACAGATACGCAAGTCCCCGCTATCTCTATCTATTCCGCCAGACTGTTTAAAAAGCTCCCCGAGAAACACAAACAGGCTTATCGAAGTGCACTTAACAGCGACACCATGAATGCCGCCATACCCGACCTCGCAGAACAGGAGTTTTATCTAAGAGTCCGATTGGTCATTGACTATATCAGTGGCATGACAGACCAATTCGCCTTCGATGAATATCGGGCTTTTCAGGTTATAGACGAAATCTAGGTGGGGACCAATGTCCTGTACGCTCTTTGTACTGTTTTGTTATGGTCAGCCGAAGGTGCGCCACAAGATAAATTTAAAATTTGTACAAATAATACTAGACAGACACAGAGAGTCCCTGTAGAGTGAAGGCCGCTAGAAAGAAAGTCGATATTTACATCCTACAATTCGTTGTTTTACACCGCGTAACACAACCTGCAGTATTTAAGTTTCACCTCTACTTTTGATGCATTCACACCTATCGAAGGTTAATTTTTTATTTATATTACAGGTTAATACTATGTCTAACACAGTTACTGGTACAGTTAAGTGGTTCAACGAGTCTAAAGGTTTTGGTTTCATTTCTCAGGAAAATGGCCCTGACGTATTCGCTCACTTCAGCGCTATCCAAGGCGACGGCTTCAAAACTTTGGTTGAAGGCCAGAGCGTAGAATTCACAGTGTCTCAGGGTCAAAAAGGTCCTCAGGCTGACAAAATCGTAGTTCTTTAATTACTACGCATTTTGCAAGAAAAGCGAGCTAAGGCTCGCTTTTTTCGTTTCTGCTCTTTCTACCTTTCTCCTGCTACATGAAAAGCTGCATGAAAAATCTGCACCTTAATAAATTTGTCACACCCCTCTGAGCTGCTAGCCTTGAGAAGACAACTCAAGGAGAGACATTATGAAAGCACGGAATGCGCTCATTAGCGCCGCACTGGGTTTATGCTGCCCGGTTTTTGCAAATACACCATATACCTCAACCCTGTCCAGCCAGTTTTATTATGATGGTTTGATAATGGCGCCCGATGGCAGTGGCTACTTTGGCCAGCAATGGTTCGAAAACGCCACCGAGGTCACCCTCTACCCTAAAAATGGCAATACCGCCATATGGACACTCACGTTAACCAACGGCCAGGGCCTGCCCATAGTGGGTGAGCCGGTTAAGATAAATTCAGCGCCTCTTGCCCTGACCACGCCACAATGGCGCGACCCGACAGGTATGGCAGCCCGATTTAGCAGCAGTGTACGCGCTAAAGTTCTGACCCGGATTGAACAAGGCCTGTTTCGTTTAACGGCACCCTACAACGTATCCGCTCCGGTAACGGATGCCAAAGGCCAGGTTGTTGTCTCGATTGACAATTTTCATAGCTGTGGCAACGACGGTACGCCAGGCACAGACCAGTTCATCGCTCAGACCAGCACCCATCATCTCGAATTAAAAGTGAAATGCGCAGTCACCGGGCTGGTTGCTATCCCTGACACACCGTCGCAGGGTCTGACAACGTCAGGATTGGTAGGCCGTCATTTACACCCAGACTTACTCACGGCGCTGCAAAACCTGGGTCAAGCCTGGCATGCCCAGCCCGATAAGCCAGCAGGTATGCCCGATCACTTAACCATTACTGGTGCCACGATGCGCTGGGGTGGTATAAACCCGCCGCACTTTACCCATAAGTTTGGTGGCACGGTGGACATTCGTCCGATCGGCACCCAAAGTGGCCCCATCAGTGTCGGCGATGCGGCGTATGACCGCCAGGCGACACAAAGCCTGGTAGATGCACTGGTCCAGCTGGGCGCCACTCAGATCATCTTTGCCGATAACCTCACGGGTGTAACCCAGGTCAAAGCCAATCACAAAAACCACCTGCATGTAAGCTTTCTACGCGAACCACTGGAACCCTGGCATTATGATGAGTCAGATAGCGATGACGAGGGCCTGCACTGGCACGATTATGAAGGCATCTATGATACCCGGTATTTTATCCCCGAGGTAAAACAGCTTAAACCTGATGCATTTAAATTTAACTTGAAGAGATAAACAACGAAGACGGGCTGCGGTTAATCCGGCCCGTCATTGCTTTATTATTGCCGATAGCATGTTGCCGATAACGATTTCAGCAGACGAGCAGCTTGCCAAACAAACGGGCGTCACAAAAAGAACCGTTTTTGTAGATTGCCTTGCGACGTACCCCTTCAAATTCAAAGCCTGCTTTTTCCAGTACCCGCTCAGAACGCGCGTTTTGTGCGAAAACCACTGCTTCTAATCGAACCAGGTCTGTGGTGGCTTCAATCTCGTCTGTCAGCAACTGCAATGCCCGGCCGGTAATGCCTTTGCCCCAATATTCTTCAGCCAGCCAGTAGCCAATTTCTGCGCTGCGACAATACTCAAAGGTGCCCTGACGCGCCCCGATGCATCCAACCAACGCACCGTCCAGAATAATCGCTCGGGTGATCCCTTCTCGACTGCCCGTGTTGATCCACCACTGCGCATCTTCCACAGTGTAAGGAGAAGGGACTTTTGGTGACAAAAAGTGCACCGTCGCCGGATTATTTAAATAGCGAACCAAGCTTGATTCATCGGCAGGTTCAAATGGTCTGAGTGATAACATGACAGTCCCTTAGCGAATGGATAAAATTAGAAACATCCATCCTACTTTGCATTACCTGATACGACAACTGTCTTTTTCAACAATTACTTATGCTGTTGGCTAAAGCATACGGGCGAGTACCGCCCGTATTAACTGAGGCGGGTTACAGTGGCTTTACTTGTCGGATCCTGACAATCGCCAGTGCAGCAATGATCAATACAAATACAGCACTGACCGGCAATTTCCACAGGCCATTTTGTGTCTCCATGGGTTGTGCTTTAAACAACGGAAAGTCTTCCACATCCTGACGTGTCACCGGCTTATCGAAAAACAGGAAATCATAGAAGAAATGGCGAATAGTCTGATGATATTCAGCCACCTGCTGTCGATATTGCAGCTGATAACCACTGCTGGTATTGGCAAGTTCGTTCAGGGTGAGCTGGAAAAACAGTGCCGGAGACAGTACGCTGAGTGATTGCAGGCGCGCCTGACGTGCCTGATTGTTTCTTATGTTCTCCTCAACAATGGCCTGTACTGCAAGGTCACTCATGTGCTGCTGAGCGTAGTACCACTTCCAGTCAAATGCCTCACCCAGCGGAGCCGTATCCTGCCAGGCGGGTTCGTGTGTCAGAAACTCATTGAGCGTGGCTTGTTTGTCTTTGTCCCAGCCATCATTAAGCGTCATACGTTGTTGCAGTGTTATCTCAAGGGGCGCATCACTTAGGTACTGTGCAGACAAGTATAAGTGCACAGCGCCCGGCACCAGCAGTGCCAGAACGACCCAGCTGCTTAGATAGGCCAGGCTATTGACCACGCTGCTTTTGCCAAAGCTCATGATCAATGTGGCCAGCGCAAACCAGAACACCATATACAGGCTGGTTGCCCCCAGTACAATCCAAAATAAGGCGTCAAAAGGCAAAGACAGTATCACAGCGGCACTGACCAGCAGGGTAACCACCAGCAACCAGATCACCACAAACCTCAGCGCGATTTGTTTGCCAAGCAACCTGAAGGCGCTATTAGGCAACGCATTGAGCAATCGCCAGCGGCCAGCATGCTGCTCGTCTGAGATCAGAGTAACCGTCAGAATTCCTATCACCAATGGCAGAAAGTAAACCAGTACAAAGCCAAGGTCCAATCCGCCAGCCCGTTGCTGAGCCGGGTTGACAATTTCGCGATTGAAGAACTGACTTTGCAGTGCTGTGGCACGCACTTTAGACGCGACCATAGAGGATGGTGTTTCCCCTACAAACAGCGCAGCCCATGGGCTCAGCTTCCACTCTGTTGGTGCACTGGCGTAATATGCCAAAGAGCCCGCAGCCGGCAGTGTATCGCGGCTGTTCACATGTTCCCGCTCCTTCTGAAATACCACCATAGATTTATACTGGTCGATACGCACCGACTTGTAACCAAGCGCGCCCTGATAAATGGCAAATACACCCGATACGATAAATAACACCAGGACCAGCTTATTGATGGTACCGGCAATCAAGCGTTTGCATTCAAGTTTAAACAGCAGCATAAATCCTCCTCTGCATCCTATTTGAGTTCAGGAAAATATACAGCGCTATCACCGCCAGCAGCGGCAAAGCCCAGGCCAGAGAAAAAGCGTTCAGTGACCACCTCAGCGTGGGCATGGTGTAATGAAACGCATCAAACTCCTGCCAGTAGGACTTATCAACGCGTTGTGCTCTGTCGTTGTGATGATGGATCTCTTTGGTGTGCAACTGATTAAGCTTTTGAATACGCGCGTATCTGTGTGCCTCTGCCTGTTGTTCAAAGTCCAGGAAGTGACGGGTATCGGTGCGCGTCAGTGCCATGGAAAAGTCACGCACAAACAGATAAGGGTTAACCCAGTAAAACTGGCTGACAAACTGTCGCTGTGCATCAAACTGGGCAACCTGCTGTTGATAGTGCTTTTTGTAGATTTCGGCGTTGAGTTTCTCGCCTTCTTGCATCACCAACCCTTTGTAGTTAACAGGCAGCTCTTCGACCGAAGACACACCATACTTTTTCAGCGTGTCTTCGCGGAATTTACTAAAGTACGGATCGTTCGGGTTGTGACTGTCGCCCACTTTGCGGTTATCCAGCTTGATCGCCAGTTCAAAGTCATTACGCTTTTGGTGGGGGTATTGGTGATGGGCAAATTCCGCCAGCATGCGCGGCATCAGAATAGTCAGGATAAACCACACCGAGGTTAGCAATACTAGTGCCTGTTTGGGGGCTTTTACCAGACTCGACACCAGCAAAGTCACGGCAATCCAGAACAGGCAGTAAAGCAGATAAGCCCCCAATAACAGCAACAACCTTAACGGTGCTTCTGAAGAGAATTGTGCGCCAGCACTGGCCGCCAGGCCCAGTGCTAACACAAACACGGGTAAGATAAAGATCACAGATAAGAACAAGTAACTGAGACTTTTTCCTGTCACCAGCGCGCGGAATGACACGCCCATCGACATCAGCTGCCGTAATGTGCCACTTTTTTGCTCGCCACTGACACTGGCAAAGCCCAGTGCAATGATCAGCAACGGCCAGATGATCAGCAATATATTGGCACTACTGAGCTCGGAAAAGCGCAGCAGGGTTCCGCCGTCCTGATCGTTTGCAAAGTTAGCACTATTTTGTTTGTGTGCTTCCAAAAAGATACTGTCGCCGACCCAGGCGTTCACACCCAGATCAAAAAAGCTCAGTGCGCTGGGCGGGCGAAATGCAAAGTGGCCAAAATGCGCGACCCGATGCGGGTGTCTGTCGGGCTGAGCATTCCACTGCTGCTCGACAATTTCCTGCGCTTTGGTTTGGGTTTGGACACTTTGCTGGTACTGCTGCCACCCTGTAAACAAGGCAACCGCCAGCAATAGCTGAGTCATAACAAAGAGCAACCACAGGCTCGGGCTTTTGCGCTTACTGGCCAGTTCATGGCGACAGATCTGCATTATTTTATTATTCATGTGTCAGACAATTCCTGTTTATACATCGACAAGTCAGCTCTAGCTGGCTGCTCGCATGGCGGCTTTCCCTGAAATGAGTTCATGGTAGGTGGTTTCTAAACTGCTCAGAGGCAATTTATTGTTATCCAGCAATGTCAGTAACTGACCCTTATCCATAATACCGATTTTATTTGCCAGCGTGTGGGCACAGTAAAAGTCATGCGTGACCATCAAAATAGCCGCGCCTTTTTTTGCCAACCGCTCAATAATGCCGATGAATTCCAGCGTCGCACTTGGATCCAGACCAGAGGTTGGTTCATCCAGCAACAAAACTTTAGCCTGACGCATAATCGCAAATGCGATACCGACCTTTTGCCGCATGCCTTTCGAGTAATTTTTTAATGATTGTTTGCGGGCATTTGGTTCCAGGCCGGTTTCGTCCAGCGCTGCGTGGATCTGTGCGTCACTGACCGTCAATCCAGACAGACTGGCAAGGTACTTGAGGTTATCAATGGCATTAAACTCCTGATACAGGTTTACCTGCTCAGGTAAGTACACCAACTTGTCTTTACTGCTGGCACTTTGGTGCACATCAATACCGTCGATCAGTGCCTGACCGCTGTCAGGCTGAAGGAAATTAAGAAAAATATTGAGTGTGGTACTTTTTCCTGCCCCATTGGCACCCAGCAGGCACATGATCTCACCCTGTGCCACTTTAAAGCTCAGATCGGTGATCACCTGCTTATCCGCAAAGGACTTGTTTAACTGTATGGCTTCTAACACTAAGAATACTCCCTGATACGATAAAAACCGCGCACGCCCAAGCCAGCTAGTGTGTCAGCCTGGTTGAGCATGAACGGTTCGAATAGACGCAATCAACGCCATGTTTAGTTATAACATAACATCAAAACACTAAATAGGAACAGTTTTTATTTACTTGTTCCATTAACCAGTTGGAACCAGAAAGCTCGCAGTGCCTGTGAAGGCGCCGCCTTCGACATGGATCTGGCCATTCTTGTAATAGACGAGGTTGTCAGAAAGTCGCTTCTTACAATGCTTAGGAAAGAACCCTTCAAAGCGGACTTCTTCAGTCGTATTGATAGTACGTTTAAACTTAATTTCTAAGTCTCTGAGGTAGACTTCCCCTACCTTTTCGGTCAACTGGTTGTCCCAGCATCCATAAATAATCCCCAGCTGGGAAATCCAGATCATGGCGCTTTGAGCACTAAAATGAAAACGGCCATCTAGGGGCATTTGAAAATGCTCAACATTAATGCGACCGTCAATATAACCGGGCTCCAAAGAGACAGAGCTAAAAGACATACGCTCTTCACGCCAGCCATTTTCGAGGTAGTCTGACATATAAGCGCGCTGCTGCGCTTGGGTTAGTTGAATCATGGTTAATCCTTACTTTGATGTAGATGGACTGGTTGTTTGAATTTGAGAATTAGCGCCGGGCGCTGCCATAAACACAGTGTTCAGCGCAGCGGTTAAGACACCGATGGCTATCAGGCAATACCAGGCGAGATTGTCATTGAGTGCCGTATAGTCAAATGCAACCCCCACCAGGGCGCTCCCTGCAATCAAGCCAACACCGGCAAACAAATAGAAAAACCCGTAATGCGTTGCAACGGATTTCCCCTCAGCCAGTACCGAAATCTGGCTCATGATAAACGGAAAGCTCACCATGGTACCGAGCGTAAATAGCATGGCCAGTAAGCTCATGGGCAGGTAATACAAAACACCCGACTGATATGCCCAGTTTGGTACCAGAGTCGCAAATGACAGTCCCATCAGGGCAATCCCTATGCTGATCCACTTTTCGGGCGACAACCAACGCTCACACAGGCGTGTTACAGGAAATTGCAAAACAATGGCGATAAGTGCGCACAAAGTCAGCACCCAGGCCACCTCTTTGGGCTCTCCTGACTGCGTCACCAGATGCAGCGGAATAGCAAAAGAGATCTGATTGATCAGCATAAAGTACCCGGACATAATGATGGAAAATAACAAGAACTTCCGATTTCCCAGTACACCCGCAATCATTGCCGATATGCCCCCTCCTTCAGATGTTGATTTGACATTGCTGCTACTTGCCTGAACCTGCTTGCCCGGCAGTAACACCACAAAGAGCAAGGCAAAGAGCGCAAAAGGTAGCGCTGATACCACACACAACACATCAAAGCTTACGGTCAGTAGCATAAGCCCGCATACGGGCCCCAATAGTTCACCGCCATTTCTCGCAACCCCGACCAGGGCAAACATCTGGGCACTGCTGAGCTCAGTTTGTTTAGAAAAATAAGACTGCGCCGCGGGTGTAAATAGCGCCCCGGCAAAGCCAGTCAAAAAGGCAGCTAAAAACAGTAACTCTGTCACCTGTGAAAATAAAAACAGACAAAAGCCCAAAGCTCTCAGCAAACAGCCTGCAACAATGGGCCTTTTAACCCCAAACAGATCGGCCAATAATCCACCGACCAGAAACAGACCTTGCTGGCAAAAAGAGCGCACACCCAAAACCAGTCCAACCAGGGTGGCGCTCAGCAGCAAGTCTTGCTTAAGGTAACCCGCTAAAAACGGGATCAGCATGTAAAAGCCCAGATTAAATACGAATGCCGCTACGAGCATGCAGCGGTACTCAACGCTGAGCTTCAGATAAGACGTAAACATGGCCATAGTCGCTAAACCGGTTTTTGCGCAATCAAAATAGAATGGAAGTTATCGGCGTAAGTCTGAATTTTTAGTTTCAGTTGAAATGGCGCCAGACCAGCCTCATCGATACTCGGATACAACAAAGTGCGCAGATTAAATGCGGTGCGAACGACCAGTTGAGCACCCGGACGCATTTGTTCGTACAAGTGCGCAATGATTTTGTCTTTTAGCTGCTCATCTCCGACCAAAGCAGCAAGCCAGATCACATCATACCGATCCAGATCGGCCTGTTCACAGATATCATTGTGAATAAAACCCATCTGATTGCCGACAGACAGCGCGCCACACACCTGCTTGCCAAGCATCAGGTCGTCGTACTGAATATCGAGGTTATCAACCTCTAACCCGGCACCATGTAATGCCAGTGAAGTCAGAGGCAAAGCACCAGAACCAACCATCAACACCCGCTTTGCCGGTTCATCGGCCAATGAGTGTATGGCATTAATTTCCAGACCTGTAGCACGTCGATAGTGTTTGAAGTATGGGTACTCTTCTTGTAACACCTGTTGCGGCGCTGTGCTGGTAACAATGCGCTGTGCCCAGTGTCGTTCATACATGCTGGATGCCAGACTAAATAAATGCTGTATCTGGGGTTTGATGGCCTTAATGTTTGTCTGAGCAAGTACCTGCTCGGCAAACTCACTGCCATGTTCATTGGACAGCAATCCTAGAAACCGATCGAAGACTGCCATTGACTCGTTGTTGATGGTCAATCCCTCCATGGCATGAATTTGTTCATAAACGTCCACAATTTGCGAGGCGTGGATCCCTACCTGATTCGCGATAGTCATAAGTAAGTCACTGCTGTACTGTTCCGATTTTATGTTATAACATAACTCATAGGTTATTTATGTGTAAACTCATTTATTCAATAAATTTTAATTAACTTAGCGACTTAAAAATCACTGAAACAAATAATTTACCATTAAAGGAAAGTGACATCCCGAGAATTTATTATGGATACAAATAAAAATAAGTCTTCTTTTCATCAACTTGAACGGCGTTATGTGGCCCTTATAGCGGTACTGATTGCGGGGGGTTCCGCATGTGCAGCCTTGCTGACTCTGGCAAGTCCGGCAAAGGACACTCAACCACAGCATGTGCAACTTCCGCTGGTATCAAGCACTCCACTGTTAGCAATAGATCATCAAACAACACTGTCATTGTCTGGGATTTTAAAACCCGCTGAGCAAACAGAGGTCGCTTTTGAGCTGCCAGGTAAAATTGCCTGGCTCAACGAAGCATTTATCGAAGGTGGCATTATTAACAAAGGCGATATACTGGCCAGGCTGGACCCCTTTGATTATCAAACTCAGTTGCTGAACAAGCAGGCCGAACTGGCGCTGGCTCAGGCACATTTATCTGAGCAAATCGCCCTCGCGGATGTGGCCAAAAAAGAATGGGCACACAGCCCCCATGTCACAGAACTGGCACTGCGCAAACCGCAGGTCGCCAGTGCCAGAGCACAACTTAAGGCGGCCGAAGCACAATTGGCGCAGGCAGAAAAAGATCTGGCCCGTACTCAGTATTATGCGCCTTACGATTCACTGGTAACACAACGAGATACTGGCCTGGGCCAGGTTATCTCTGCGGGTCAGGCGCTTGGCCGACTGGTTAACCTGAGCTACGCAGAACTCCATGTGCCTGTTGCCCAGTTTGAGCGGCCTTTTCTGCCAGTGTTACCGGCACCAAACGTGCAGATCACAGCCGAGAATGTACACCGTAAAGGCACACTTGTCCGGCATACCGGTCAGCTCAGTGACACGACAAGAATGGCCTACTATGTGATCCGGGTAGACGACCCGTATGCACTGCATAGCGCAATGCCTGCAGTCTATTTTGGCCAGTTTTTGCAGGCACAGGTTGCGGGGATCACCCTTAAGAATGTGCTGAGAGTGCCACAAGAGTGGATTAAGAACGACACACTCTGGTTGACAAATCCTCAGCAAAGGCTGGTTCAGTACTCTGCCAACATACTCCGCCGGGAACACAACTATGTTGTGCTCAGCGCCCCGCCGCTGTCAGATCATCAGGTTGTCACGCATTTGCCTGATTACCCTCAAACGGGCATGCAGGTGCGTAGCGATTTAACTCATACTCAGCTGGCAGTCAAAGGAGAAAAGCAATGACGCAGCGACACGGACTCATCAGTTATTTCGTCCATCATCCGGTGGCTGCTAACCTGCTGATGCTATTTATCGTCTGCATGGGGTTGCTCAGCTATCAGGGGCTCCAACGACAAACTTTCCCGGTGTCTGACAATAACAGGATAGTCTTAACAGCCACCCAGCTTGGCGCATCAGCCAGAGAAATCGAAGAAAACATCCTGCTTAAGATTGAACAGGCATTAAAACCACAAGTGGGTATCAAACGCCTGACCAGCCAGGCTACGCCATCACGCGGATTAGTCGATATTGAGCTGGAGCACGATCAGGATCTGCCTTACCGGTTGGATGAAATTAAAATGAAGCTGGATGCCATCGCGACATTCCCAGCAACCATGGAGCCACTGCGCATTACCGAGCGCGCACAGCGCCAGCGTGCCCTCAGTGTTGTGTTATCAGGCCCGGATAACCCGCTGGCGCTGAGAAAATTAGGTAACGAATTAAAAGATGAATTGCTGCAACTCGATGGGATCTCTCATGTTGACCTGTCTGCCATTCCCGACTACGAAGTTGCCATCGAGCTTTCTCCCATTCGCTTGCAGGAGTACAAACTGAGCCTGTCAGACGTCGTAAATGCAATCCAGACCCACGCCGATAACCTCTCCGCAGGCCAGATTAAAACCGCCCGTGGTAACATCTACCTCAGACTTGAGCAGCGGGGCTATCAGGGCAGCGCCCTTGCCAATACACCAGTCATTACCGGACCTTTGGGTGAAACTGTGCTGCTCCGAGATATTGCCACCATCAGGGATGGTTTTCGCGAGACCCTGGATGCAGGCCGCTTCAACGGTGAACAGGCGGTTTATATCATGGTGCTGGCAGCCAAAGAGCAATCACTGACCGCAGTGGTTGCACAGGTAAAAGCCTATATCGAATACAAGCGCCGGGCGTTGCCCGAGCATATTCATATCCACGAGTTTGTTGACGTTACCCATTATTTGCAGGGGCGCCTCAATATGATGCTGGAAAACCTCGCCCAGGGTGCCATTTTAGTGTTTATTGTACTGGCCGTGTTTCTGCGCACCCGCCTGGCGGTCTGGGTGATGGTCGGTTTACCGGTTTCTATGCTCGGCGCTTTTTGGTTAATGCCCCTATTTGGCATTACCATAAATCTGGTGTCATTATTTGCCTTTATTATGGTGCTTGGGATTGTGGTAGATGATGCCATCGTGATTGGCGAAAGCGTCTGTGAGCAGGTTGAATCCAATGGGCATACACCCGCTCAGGTGATCCGGGGAGCACAAAAAGTCGCGATGCCCGCCACCTTTGGTGTGCTGACCACCATTGCCGTGTTTATGCCCTTTATGTTCAGCAGCGGGCCCAACTCAGGGCAATTTATCGCCATCGCCGGGGTGTGTATCTTATGTTTGTTCTTCAGCCTGATTGAATCAAAGCTGATTTTACCGGCACACTTAGCCGCAACCCGGTTACCGCCTAAGCCGAAGGATCACTGGCGTAATCGTTTCAATGCCCGCCTTCAATACCTGCTACACAGCTATTATGCACCGCTACTCACTCGTTGTATTCACTATCGTTATGCAGTCATCGCCGGATTTATTTGCCTGCTGGTACTGGCCATCTGCCTGGTTATAAGTGGCTTATTACGCTTTACCCCTGTGCCCAAAGTGCCGCATGACTACCCGTCAATCAATATTAAAATGCATCATACGGTCTCTGAAGCACAGACACTCAACGCCGTCGAACAAATAGAGAATCTGATCAATCGGGTTGAGCATGCGATCCAGACCGAAACCGGTAAACCCATGATGGATGTGATGTATACTCGCATTGACCACCTCACTGAGGCGGAAGTGGTTGTCCCTTTGGTACCAGAAGCACAACGTCCCTTCGACACTTTCGAGCTGGCAAGGCGCTGGCGTGAACAACTGCCCGATATACCTGGCGTTAAAAAGCTCACCATTGAATCAGATGTCATCGACATCGCCGAAAAGAGCGATCTTGAATATCGCCTGTTCGCCAAAGACGCAGAAACACTGTCACGGGCAAGTCGGGACTTCATTAATCAGCTCAATACAATTCGCGGCGTACACAGTGTCTATTCTACACTGGATAACGCCCAGACTGAGTACCAGATCCAACTTAAACCACTGGCCCATCAGCTCAAGCTTAGTGCAAAGGAAGTGACTCGCCAGGTTGGTGCCCGCTTCTATGGCCTGGAAATACAACGCATTATGCGCGAAGGACAGGAAGTGGTATTCAAGGTCCGTGGCACCCTCTCAGACCGCCAGCAGCTGAGCGCGCTGCCGCACACATTGATCACTCTGCCAAATGGTGAACAGGTGTTTTTTGGTGATGTTGCGCAAACCGTTGCAGTACCGGGCTTTTCGAGTATCCATCGGGAGCAGGGCCACCAGGTCGCAACCATCAGTGCCAATATTGATACCCAATACACCGCCGTTTCACACGTGGCCGATCACATCGACTCTCAGCTTCTGCCCGAGCTGACAAGCACTTATCAGGGACTCACGACTCAACCAGGCGTGGCGCTGGAAGCACAAAAACAAGAGCAAAGCCAGGTGATGACGTTTGGCATCATTGGCTTGCTGGTGGTTTATTGCTTACTGGCACTGCCGATGAAGCGCTATCTGCAGCCGCTGATTGTGATGTCCGTGATCCCGTTTTCTGTGGTCGGGGCCCTGTGGGGACATTATCTGCTGGGATACAGTCTGAGCATGATGTCAGTCTTTGGAATTGTTGCCGCAGCGGGGGTTGTGATCAACGACTCGCTCGTCATGACTGATATGATCAATCGTCAAAGAACTGCCGGGCAAGATATGAAAGCTGCGGTAGTAGAGGCAGGTATTGGACGCTTCAGAGCCATCTTGCTTACCTCGCTGACCACGTTTTTGGGGCTGGTACCCATTATGTTTGAATCGAGTCTGCAGGCTCAGTTTGTGATACCAACGGCCATATCACTGAGCTTCTCGGTGCTGTTTGCAACCGCGGTCACTCTGCTTATGGTACCTTGCCTGTATGTGATGCTGGAGGATCTTAAACAGATCTTCACGTCATACAAACCAGCAACCAAAGCCCATCAGCTTTAAATATAGAAAACCCGACGGATATGCCGGGTTTTGTTCATCAGTGTAATATGCGCTTGCTACTTACGCTTGCGAAAATACAGATAAAAAAATGTGCCCAGGCAGGGAGCGCAAGGGCACATTAAACACTTCTAACAAGTCGAAGGGCAAAAGTTAGAACTGATAAGAAGTCGACAATAAGACCTTGCGCGGCTCGCCTGGCTGCACCCAAATCTGAGAATATGAGTTGGTAAAGTGTTTACGGTCAAAGGCATTGTGCACCTGTGCCTTCACTGACCAACGATCGCTGATGGCATATTCGGCAAACAAATTCACCGTGACGTATGAAGGCAGATAAAACTCGGTGCCGCGCTGTCCCAGTCGCTCATCGACGTACTGCGCACCTATCCCCGCAGACAACGCATTGCCATTCAGAGTATATTGCTGGCTGAGCTGAATGCTGGCTGCATTTTCCGGAATGTTCAAGAGGTCGTCGCCTTTTTTGATGGGTACGCCCAGACCAGTATCAACAGAGTCTTTATTTACCTGCGCATCCAGATACGCGTAAGAGAACTGGATCTGAATATCGCCAGGTAACTGGCCAACGACATCCAGTTCAATACCCTGACTCGTTGCTTCACCAATGGCGGCACTCTCGCCTGGGTTAAAAATATCTGCGACTATGATATTAGTCTGCTCACTGTCAAAATACGCCAGCGTAATATCCAGGTTATTGTCTAACAGCGACCATTTACTGCCGAACTCGATTGACTCGCTCTGGTTCGGGTCAAAGCTGTCATCCTTATAGTCACGACCAAAGTTCAGACGATAACCTTCACCATAGGTTGAGTACAGTGACCAGTTATCACTGAACTGATACACCACCCCTAACTGCGGGCTGAAGTGTTGCTTAGACTGTTCGGTGAATATCAATTCGAGTTTGTCGTCGGTGGTTTGTTTGAGCCAGTCAAAGCGACCCCCGATGCGGATCTGCAATGCATCAGTCAGCGCAATTTGATCCTGGATATACAACCCCGTCGCCCACTGATTTTGTTGGCGCTCAATCACCCCCTTCGGGGTCGGTGGCGTGTGCTGGCCATAGACAGGCTGATGAATATTAATGGCATACAGCTGCGCATCAGTCGGGTTATCAGTCAGCGAAGGGGCGCGAGCGACCCGATAGTCACGATCATACTCAAACCGGTCGTAGTCAACGCCCACGATAATATGATGCTTGATTGAACCCGTTGTGATATCACCCGCCAGTTCAAAGCGCGCTACATACTGATCAGTATCATAGGCACGCAACCTGCGCTGTCGCGTCAGGGTCTGAAAATCACGGTAAAGTTTTTGCCTAGAAGGTGCAATATCGGCATCACTAGACAAGCTATCCAGCTCTGTTTGCCTGAAAGCCAGTGCCGAACTCAGTTGCCAGTCGCTGTTTAAGTCATATAACCATTGAACCTGGTGACCATGCACCATAGTGGTCGTTGGGCCGTCCCCCGGCTCGCCCAGGAAACGCTCAATAGGCATAAAGTCAAAGTTACCATTCGGTGCGAGAATACCGCGGTCGAATGGGATCTCCTGCTCAGCATATTCAAAGTCATAGTGCCAGGTTGAATCTGCACTCTGATCAAACACAAATGACGCCATCAGGCCATGCTTTTGTGTTTCTATGGTGTCGCGAAAACTGTCTTCTTCCTGATAAAAACCAATAAAGCGGCCCGCAACTGAGTCAGACAATACAGTGTTGATATCTCCAACCAAACGGCGATGCGCACGGCTGCCCGCCGTCAGTTCAAACTCGCTGGATGACTGAAAGGTAGGCTTTTTAGTTACCAGATTGATTGAGCCACCCGGCTCTCCTCGGCCAAACAAAGCGGCTTTTGGTCCCTTTAGCACCTCAACCCGCTCAATGCCCGACACATCCCGGGGACCAGAGAATCCACGACCTGCGTTAAAGCCATTGACCAGATATCCGCTGGGTACGTTTTCGTCCCCAAAAAAACCACGAATAGCAAAACTGTCCCACAGACCACCCAGGCTATTCTGTCGGCTGACCGACGCAGACATATCCAACACCTGAGTTAATCCTGTTACGCCAGTTTGTTCAATCAGTTCAGAATCAAATTCGAACAGTGCTTCTGGTGATTGCAGATGAGTGAAGTTACCGCGATAAGCCTGACGCTCTCCCGTTACTTCAATTTTTTCAATGGCACTGTCGGCATGTGCAGTAAACGCCGCAGCAAGAGACAAAGAGAGTACACTTAAACGACACGCAGAGTGTAAGGGTTTCATTATCAATCCTTCATTATGATATATTATAACAACTAAGCGCGTGGACTGTACCACGAATGTAGCCAGCTGTTAAGACATAAGCTATGAAGTTTTTCTGCCGTTCAGCACTTTGTTTTTTATTAAGAATGTTGACACAGTTAAGGTTAAAATCGGGAGCCTCCCTGCCCCTCGAGTTTCTTCCCGTAATCAGAATTAACCGGCTTTTTGCTCGGCCTCGTCAAAACGCGCGACGCTGAACGGAGTCAGATCCAGCGAAGGGGTTTTGCCGGTTATCAGCTCAGTCATCAACTGCCCAGTAATCGCAGACGTCAGAATACCAGTACGGAAATGACCACAGGCATTCAGATATCCTTCTATCCCCTCAACCGGGCCCAGGATTGGCAACTCGTCCGGCGTGCCTGGTCGCAAACCTGCCCAGCAACGCTTTATGCTCGACTCTTTGAGAATTGGCAGACACTTCATCGCACCCTGTGACAGCTCCTGGATCTTGTCCAGACTGTTAGTGGTATCAAACCCCTTTTCTTCGGTGGATGAGCCAATCAGGATCTCGCCGTTGTCCTTTTGTGCAATGTAACAATCGCTGGTGCTGATGCAGCCATTCATGATCTTCGGCATCCGCTCTGAGAGCACAATTTGTCCTTTCACCGGATAAACCGGCATAGTGCGTCCCGTTGCTTGCTGATACAGTTCATTCGCCCAGGCGCCGGACGCGTTGATCAGTGTATCGCAGAAGAACACTTGGTCATGGGTCTTCACCCCTTCCACCACATTGCCGTTACGGATCACTGAGGTTACTTCAGTGTTCAGATATAAAGACACCCCATTCTGACGGGCCCCTTCCAGGTAGGCGTCGACCAGACGATACGGGTTCACCTGGTGATCACAAATAAAGTCAATGGCCCCAATAGCATCGTCCGTCACATAGGGTTCTTCCTTTTTGAGCTCTTCTGCATCCAGCCAGCGCACCTGATCGGCCAGATGTGGGATCCCCTCTGTGATCTGCTCAGCGTATAACCTGTCTTCTTCGTTATACATAATGAATTTCAGACCCGTGCGCTCAAATTTAAAGTCAACACCATGTTTTTCAAGCATTTCCTGATGTAATGCCGGGTACATATTGTTTGAGGTCAGGGCAAATTCAAAAAAGCAGTCTGGTAACTGATGCGGGCGCATCACGGGCACTTCCTTACCCTGGGCTTCGCTGTGCAACTTGGACAAGGTCTTAAAAAAGATCACACCACAGCCCAGACCGACCGATTCGCCGATAGCCCACAATCCGCCTGCAGAAGCGCGTGAAGCATTACCAGGTTTCTTCAAATCAATTAGCGCGATTTTTAAATCTGTATCGCGACTCAAAAAGTATGCGCACGCTGCACCCACGGCACCGCCACCTGCGATGACAACATCATATTTTTTCATTGTGTTCATTCCATTAAAGTAAAGGGGATAGGATCAAGGGGAAAACGCGGTTTGATCACACCGATGTTTTCCGTCAGGCCTGCTTCGTGCAGGTAATCCAGCGCATATGAGCTGCAGGTTTTCCCCTGACAATCCCCCATACCGATCCGGGTACGCATCTTCAGGCTGGTGATGTCTTTCACACCTTGCGCAATGGCTTCGTCCAGCTGCTCACGGCGAACCTGTTCACAACGACACACCACAGTTTCGGGCGCTGCCAACGTCAATAAACCAGGCTGTCTGTCTGAAAAGCGATCAAAGCCAAAGCGGAACTTTTTGATCCGGGCGAGCTTATTCTTTACTTTGGTTGCACGACTAAGCATTTGAGATTCGGTAATTCTTCCGCATTGCCAGGCAAGACGCAGCGCTGCCAGCTGCCCCTCACAGATAGCCGCATCGGCGCCCAGCAGACCATTACTGTCGCCCACCACAAACGCGGCATGGTTTTGGCTCTGATGCCATTCATCAAGCGCAGGTACATAGCCACTGACCTTAGTGTAGTTATGCTCCAGACCCAGCAACATGGCTAACTGTGTGCGTGCTACAAAGCCGTAGCCAACCCCGATTGCATCCACTTCTACCTTAACTGCCAGGTCACGTTGAGGACGCCACTGGCTGTCATAAGGCGCAACCTGAATGCTCTTAAGTTGCTCATCCCCCTGGGCGCTGACGATACCCCAGCCATATTTGAAAGGAATCTTGTGCTTTTTGAGATAGCTCATCATGCTCATGCCTGAGAGCGTTAACTTGGGCTTGTTAAGCAGCGCAACGGCTTCTTTTGCCAGTTTGGCAAATGGACTGGCTTCAAAGACACCCACCACATCAACACCTGCTTTATGTAACTGGCAGGCAACCAAGGGTAACAAAGGCCCAGTGCCAACCAGTGCCATTCGCTGGCCCGGTCTGACCAGGCCACTTTTAAGCTGCAACTGCACACCGCCCAGTAGCATAACACCGGGTAACTGCCAGCCGGGAAACGGTACACTGCGCTCATGACAACCCGTTGCGAGGATCAGGTGCGCGTAAGGCTGACGGCTCAGGCCTGAATTATCGCTGAGCAACAACTGATTGCTCCCTTCAGGGCCCAGTACCCGTGTTTGTGTTTTAACTTCAATAGAGTCACTATGCGCCTGATACCGGGTTTGCAGTGCCGTCATGGCACGCTTTAAATTATCATCCAGGTGCGGCAAAGAATCAGTCTGGCGCAACGGACCACGATAGATCACACCACCCAGTTTTGGGGCCTCATCGATGATCACCGATTTTAAACCATGACGTGCCAATTCCGCCGCCGCCGCAGTACCAGCCGGGCCGCCTCCCACGATCACAACCTGATCATGTATCTGACTAGTCATGTTTGATCCCCTCTTCCTTGAAACGATTGGTCAGGGTTTCAACCGACATGCGTGGCTCTACCAATGTCTGGCAGGCCCGCTGTTTGTGCTTTGCATTGATTTTTACCTGACAACAATGACATACACCCATGCCACAATAGGCACCTGAGGCCACTTTGCGATCATTTTCCATCACTCTGGCATAGTTTGCCGCGAGTAACACAGACAACACGGTCTCACCTTCACAGGCTTCAACAGGTTGATCATCGACGGTAATTTTGAAATTGCGCGAGGGCAGAGGCGTAATGTCTCTGGTACGCTTAAGTGATTTCATAGCTTGTCTCTCTCGTGTAGTGATACATCATCAACCGCAAAATCAGTACGATTGATAAACAGGACAGGCGGAGAGCCACTGACGCTGAGGGTAACTTAAAATGATAATTAAAAGTTAACTGCTTAAAAGTGTGTAACCGTTTTTCCGGTTCCTTTCGCTCGTCTATGCCCTATTTTAGGCACATTTAGCTCATCTCCTGTGAACGAGAGAAGATTAACTCGGAATAAACAATTATTCCATATTTATTTACATTGAATAAACAAAATTTGATCTGGATCTGGGCATGCCGGTTTTTAGAGCATATGCCGTTGTGTGTACCCGTACTTTAGAACTAGCTCACTTGGTGAGACTCAGACCAGACGCGCAGTTGCTCCAGTATATGCAATGCCGAGCGACCAAACTCGGTCAGCTCATAGGTTACTGCGACTGGGCGTTCATTCACAACGGTGCGCAGCACCATGCCCTGAGCTTCCAGCTCCTTCAGGCGTTGATCGATCATTTTTTTGCTGGCGCCTCCGAGCATTCTGGCCAGATCGTTAAAGCGCACCGGCTCATCTTTGAGATGATAGATAATGGATCCCGTCCACTTTCCACCGATCAGGCGCATACCCTTTTCAATAGCACAAGGTTCCTCGCATGCATTTAAAACTTTTTTTCTTCCCTTACTATCTGTTTTAACAACACTTTCCACAGTCTGCACTCCAATTATAGGGTGGTTACCAAAAGTAAACTAATTGAATAAAGGTTACAGGTTACTATTATAAACCAGGTTAGTAATTAAGCCTACCGGAGAATTAACATGAACAAAGCCCTGATCATTAACGCCCATCAGTATTACCCGTTTTCTGAGGGAAAACTCAACGCAACCCTAGTGGATAAAATGGTGTCTTATCTGAATGCCAAAGGGGTTGAGACTCGGGTTGTCACTATGGATGAACCGCTGGATATTGAACAACAACTTGAGTTGCATCGCTGGGCGGATGTGGTACTGCTTCAGTCCCCCATTAACTGGATGGGCCTGCCCTGGTCGTTTAAAAAATACATGGATGAAGTGTACACCGCAGGTATGGGTGGTGCTTTGTGTGATGGCGACGGCCGTTCGGCAGACAACCCCAAAGCCAATTATGGCCGCGGTGGCACACTCAGCAATACGCGTTATATGCTGTCTGTGACTTTTAATGCCCCGGCAGAGTCATTTAACGACGAACACGAGTTTTTTGAAGGTAAAAGTGTAGATGACTTGCTATTTCCGGCCCATATGAACTTTAAGTTCTTTGGCATGCAGTCTATACCTACGTTTAGCTGTTTTGATGTGATGAAAAACGCAGACATTGAACGCGACCTTGCTCGCTTTGAGACCCATTTAAATACCTACTTTTAAGGAACTGCCATGAGCCAAGCGTACCAGTACACTCAAAAACTTCACCCCGGTAGCCCGTTTCCGGATATTCAGGTCACTCTGGCCGACGGCAGTACACGCCCTCTGGCACAAGCCAATGATGACGACCGCTGGCAGTTGGTGCTGATTTACCGAGGTCGCCATTGCCCTTTGTGTACTCGCTATCTCAATGAGCTTGAGCAATTCAAAAACAAGCTCGCCGACATCAAAGTAGACATTGTTGCTGTCTCGGGAGATAGCCTGGCGCAACTCCAAAGCCACAGTGAGCAGCTCAACGTATCGTTTGCACTGGGCTATGGTCTGAGCCTTGAAGAAATGCAAACGCTGGGCCTTTTTATCTCTGATCCGCGCTCCGCACAGGAAACCGATCATCCGTTTGCGGAACCCGGACTCTTTGTAGTTAATCAACAGGGAAACATTCAGGTGACAGATATCTCGAACAACCCGTTTGTTCGTCCGGACCTGACTTCTCTGGTGAATGGGCTGGCCTGGATCCGCGACCCGGATAACAACTATCCCATTCGCGGTATGCACCGCTAAGCCGAATTGCACAGGAGAAAAACCATGTTTACCTATTATGAGCCCGATACGGCACCAGAAAAATCAAAGCCGCTGATGGAACAGTCGCTGGCCAGTTTTGGTATGTTGCCCAACCTGCACAAGGTACTGGCAGAATCGGCTGTAACCTACAAAGCGTATAACGACACCTTTAGCGCTTTTATGCAAGAGACCAGCCTGTCAGCGGTTGAACAACAAGTGGTCTTTATGACAGCCAACTACGAAAATAACTGCCACTATTGTGTGCCGGGCCACACCTGGATGATGAAATCAGCCGGTATGCCCGAGACGCTGATCACCGCACTGCGCGAAGGCACATCGCTGCCCGACAGCAAGCTTCAGGCACTACAGGACTTTGTAAAAGCTTTGCTGGCCAAACAGGGTCACATTGGCGACGACGCACTGAATGCTTTCCTCGCTGCCGGATACAACAAGCAGCAGGCGCTGGAAGTATTGACCGGTCTGGCTGCCAAGCTTATCTCCAATTTTACCAATGCCCTGGCCAAAACCGAGCTGGATCCGCCCATGCAACCCTACCAGTGGACGCATCCGAATTCACGGTAATCGTCTGCGCCAATTTGCAAAATATACGCATGAGTGTAAATGCTTTGCCAGAGCTGCGCGACGAGAGTACACAGCACAGGCCGCTTAGTGGCGGCCTGACCCATAACACCACTCTGCTGAAAAGAGGTGACGGAAGCCTTTGGGTATGTAAACGCTCACTTGGACGCAATCATTCAGGGCTGGAAACTGAGGCCTATGTATACTCATTGCTGACACTCTCTCGCTTTATGCTACCGGTTGAATTTCATCAAAGTGAAACTGGCCCGCAGACGTTATTACGACCCTATATTGAAGGAACAAGCATAAGTGACTGGGCGGCATTAGATATCGAACAGGTGATCACCCTGCTTAAACAAGTCCACCAGATAACTCATGCGCGTCACGGCAAAGTCAGTGCCCCTGCCAGCCTCATACTGAACCCGGCAAAACACCTCACCGCTATCTGGCGATACTTTCGTAGTCGGACCGCAGAGCATGCCAAACTGACCAAACTCTACTCCTCACTGTATACGGTATTGCAGGCGCGCCAGCCCTGTTTTGACCAGCTCAGTACCTTTACGCTCAATCACGGTGACTTCCACCCCGGCAATCTCATCGTTACGCCAGCTCAGCAGCTCATCCCCATTGACTGGGAGCGCGCACATTTTGGCGACCCCGCATTCGACCTGGCCCTGCTCAACTGGCACGGCAACGGCCCCATCGTTGACTCAGCGTTACAAACCCGCGCCATTGCGCTTTACACTCAGTGCCCGGCGGAACAAATACAGTTGCAAAAACGCGTCATATGCTGGAGTTTAGTACGTTTATTTAACGATTATTTGTATCTGACAAACAACGGTTTGAAGGTCGGTAAACTGGCGCGCTTTGAAGAGGCCATATCAATACTTCTGAATGCAGCCAGCTGAAGTCGTATTGCCAGTTCGACACGCTGGATTACGTTCGTGCGTTTTTGAAGGTTGGAATATCAGCCTGTAGCGAACACCAATTCGCTTTGCTGCTGGTAAAAATCTGTGCATCCACTTTCACTGGAATATCTGAGTCGAATGTGGATATGGCGACTTCAATGTCTTCTGGTGGCGCGCCTTTACTTCGAAAACCAAGGCTTGAGCCACAGGTATCACAAAAAGTACGCGTGGTGCCATTGGGAGCTGTGAACTCTTTTAAGCAGTCTTTTCCCGACAACCAGTTTAAATCAGTCACAGACACCAAAGTACCAAAAGCAGCGCCGTGAAATTTACGACACATAGTACAGTGGCAATTCGCCACTCTGGTGCTGAAACCGGAGACAGTGAAGGTAATCTGCCCGCACAAACATGAGCCATGATATTCATTTTTCATAGGTTTCAGTTTCCCGGCTACGAGCCACAAAATTCAATTCAAACAATACCAAAAAAATCAAGATTGCACTGCGAAACCACCAATTAGCTTAGTTACTGAATGGGTTTCGCAATGTAAGTATTTTGCATGATCTGTTTGCCTGGCCTGGCAACTATGCAGTAAGTATCGTATTAAACCCACCGTAGATTAGGCGCTTGCCATCAAATGGCATCGGATTATTTTCCGCAGACATTCTTGGGTCTTCCATAATGGCACGCCAACCTGCGTCACGTGCCTCTTTAGACGGCCAGACTACCCAAGAAAAGACCACAACTTCATTGTCCTGCGCCTTAACCGCCAGAGGCAGAGAAGTCACTTCTCCTTGCGGTACATCGTCACCCCAATTTTCTACAACTTCTAACGCACCATGCTCTTTAAATACGACCGCTGACACTGTTGCGTGCTCAATGTACTTTTCTCTATTGTCATTCGGTACTGCTGCGACAAAACAATCTACATATGACATATTTCTCTCCTTTACCTTGGTTTTTCATATACCCTGAACCTAAATCCAGATCTGGTAACGCGTTAAATCGCGCGCATTACCACACCCAGCCTGCTAATCATAGCAGGCCAAAATAAATGGCAGAGGAAAACAATACATCATCCTGTTGACTGAAATGGTTAACTCACGCCCCCGACAAAAAGGAAATCAAATACTCATTGCTGATGACTCATTGCGACTCATTACTGACCGCGTTTTACTGGCATGTATCCCCAAGTTTACTTCTTGTCTAGAGTAATATACTGAACCACACAACCGGGCAGATTGTCATCAACCTGTAAGACCCCTATTGGTGAGTTTGTAGTTTGGGCTGTAAGTAAAGTAGAGTACAAAAGATCAGCCCCGGGGGTTCCTGCCGGAATGATCACGTAAACACCAGATTCAGCATTACAGTTTAGAATTTTTTCATCTCCGCTTGTTCCAATAAATATTTTTCCTGATGCCTCGACATAGAGCCTTTCAATATAAACATTGGAGCAATGGTCTGGAACACAAACACCAGCAAAAACGGCAAATGAGCTAAAACACAAAAGTGATAGCAATAAAGATTTAAACGACTTCATTTTATCTCCTAGAAGCTCTAACACCTTACTGTGAAGTATATTTTTATATAAAAAATCAATATGATGAAATCAATTAAGCGACGATTACACCAATACTGTCTCATTGCTAACCAAACAGATAACCAGCAACACTATATGTGATTCTAGGATCTTACAAGACATGACTAGAACAGCCTGCTACACATTCATGCTAAACGCCCTAATTCACTTCGAGAGCTTCACCAGTTCTTTATTTCTTAACTCTAAAGCCACTCATATGTATTATCTAGATTACCTCAAATAGTCACAGCAAACTTTGGATATCTTAGAATTTTTTTCTTTCTGGTTGAAGCTTTCTTACAGCTCATTTTGCCAATTGCATTCAAATAACCTCTCCAACATTGGAGCCAATGGTGCCCAAGTGTTTCCAGTTACCCAATGGTTAACTTTTTGGATGGAAAATAATACACAGCAGAAACACAACCATTCAATGCCCTGAGATTCCAACTTGGAAGCGCACCAACTTTTAGGTGACTGCCGATTTACCTTCGTTATTAACCTGGCCGAATTTAGCCCCCGTTGAGCTGTACGTGTAAATTCTACTCAAGAACTGCTGCAGTTTATCAGAGAGGTACAAAACCAATGATTGTCACCCAGACTTTTTCTCCCATTTCCAAAAATCGCAATTTCAAATCCACAAATTGCTACGCCTCCCCTACACTCAAAAAACACACAAAACCATAAAATACAACAACTTAAAAGTTGGCATATGACTTGTAATGACTCTACCCAAATGCCCACAGAGGAAATGGTATGGACATACAGGTCGAACAGAAAAACAACATAAAAGTAAACTGGTTGTGGCTGGGTGGCATCGCTTTGGTCATCATTGTGACTGGCTGGATGGTTGCTCAGCCAGCTGCGCAGGCGTCTTTGCCCGCAGAGAATGCCTGGATTGGTAAAGTCAGACAAGGCGATTTGACCATTTCAGTGGCGGGGTTTGGTCAACTCAAGTCGCGCACGCCACGTCTGATCAGCGCCGCCAGTGAGGCCACGGTTGAGGAGATTATGCTGCGTCCCGGTGCTGAGGTCACGCCCAGCAGCGTGATTATGAAGCTAAAGGATGCCAACCTTTCCCAGTCGCTTAAAGATGCAAAACGAGCACTTCAACAGGCCAAAGATCAGTATTTACAATCCGATATTAATCAACAGCGGGAAATGCTGTCGCATCAAGCCAGCCTGGAGATCTTAAAGTCTGAACTGGAAAGTGCTGAACTCGAGGTCTCTGCGCAGGCTGGGCTGGTTGAAGATGGTGCCGTTTCTAAGCTGGATTATCAGCGCACCGTACTAGAGCACCGCCAGCTTAAGCGGCGAATTGATATCGAACAGCGCCGTATCGCTCAGCTTAAAACCTTACATCAGGCCAATTTACAACTGGCCAACTCCGATATAGAAGCCGCCGAAGAGGCATATCAGTTAATTCAGCACCGGGTAGACCAACTGACTGTGCGTGCGGGGATCACTGGCGTTGTGCAACAACTCCATGTGGAGCTGGGGCAAAGTGTGCCGCTGGGCGCGCAACTTGCACTGGTTGGCAGCACTAAAGATTTATATGCTCAGCTGCAAATCCCGCAGGCCTATGCTGAACAAATTAAACTTAAGCAGTCGGTACAAGTGAATACCCGCGCCGACCTTATCACCGGCACGGTCTCGCGGATCAACCCAATGGTGCAAAACGGCAATATTGAAGTCGAAGTGGCCCTGCCTGCCGTGCTGCCCGACAGCGCCCGGCCCGAGCTAAACATTGAAGGAACTATACATATCAGCACCCTTGAGGATGCGCTGTATATCGACAAACCCGTTGGTGCCAAGGCTTTCAGCACTGCCACTTTGTATCGTATCGAACCCAATACCCAACAAGCACACGCCATTGAGGTACACTATGGCGCCCAGACCGCACAGTATATTCAGTTGCTATCCGGCGCACAGCCACAGCAGCGCTTTATTCTGTCGGATATGGCATCCTATCAGGATGAGCTGGTCGTGTACCTGAGTAAATAAGGAAACAACAATGAACAACCAATGCGTTATTGAACTCACCGATATCACCAAACACTTCCTGCTCAGTGGCTTAGAAACACAAGCCTTACGGGGCGTAAACCTGCGCATTAACGAAGGGGAGTACGTCTCTATCTCAGGTCCGTCGGGATGTGGCAAGTCGACACTGCTCAACATTCTGGGCCTGCTGGACACGCCAACTGGCGGTCGCTATAAGATTGCCGGTAACGATGTCAGCCGGCTCAGTGTCAACCAGCGTGCTACTCTAAGAAACAAGCACATTGGCTTTGTCTTTCAGTCATTTAACCTGATTGATGAGCTGAATGTGTTCGACAATCTGGCACTGCCTGTTAAGTACAGTGAACAGCCTTTAAGCGGTTCACAACTTAAAGAACGCGTTATGCAGTGCCTGGAACTGGTGCAAATGACCCACAGGGTAGATCATCAGCCCAATCAACTCTCCGGTGGTCAGCAGCAGCGCATTGCCATTGCCCGAGCACTGGTTAACAAGCCCGATATCCTGCTCATTGATGAGCCCACCGGAAACCTGGACTCCAAAAATGGCGATGCCGTTATGCAGATGCTGCACGATTTAAATGCACAAGGCACCACCATGTGTATGGTAACGCACGACCCCAGATATGCTGATATGGCTGGTCGTAAGCTGTTTCTGCTTGACGGGGTGATGGTCGACGAGGTCAATCTGGAGATGGTGGGATGATCAAAGAAGAACTTAAACTGGCCGCCTCCAACCTGAAAAAGTTGCCCGGCTTTAGTCTTACAGTGATCCTCACACTTGCGCTCACGCTTGCTGCGCTGTGTGTGGTGATCAATATCAATCACAGGTTACTAACCAAACCTCTGCCCTACCCCAACGCCGACACCTTATGGGTCACCGACCAAAGTGAAACCATTAATGGCGAAACCCAGTATGGCTTTCAGATGTTACCCACCCAGTTTCTGATCCATCAGGATCAGCAGTTTATTGACGAAATGGCGATGCTACACCTGACATCACCGCGTCTGATGGATGTAGACCAACGCCCCACGGTTGATATTCTCCGTGTCTCTCCGGAGTTCTTCTCTTTGCTGGGCGTCCCTATGCATCTGGGTCGCGCGCTGAACAGCAATGAAAGCGTAGGCGATGAACAAAAGGTACTGGTGCTGAGCTATCAGGCCTGGCAGGACAAGTTTAACGCCGATCCTGAGGTTATCGGGTCCTTCACCCAGCTCAACCGGGTTGCCTACGAAATCGTCGGGGTGACTGCCGCTGACTTTGAAGTGCCTGAAATTTTCAGAAGCTTTGCCATCAGCGGATTTAGCAGTTTTCCTGAGGCGCTTAGCACCACCAGTCACTGGAACAGCATCAGCAGTCAGTTTAATGGGATTGCTCGTTTTAAGCCGGGCGTAAACCCTGAACAGGCGAATCACTCGCTTGGCGAACAAATCGATGCCTTATATCAGTCTCGTGACAATGTGGCACCCGACACTGCCATTGGTGCCCGCTTTACACCGCTACGCAGCAGGATCATCGCAGAAAGCGACACTTTGGCTCTAAGCTTGTTATTTTCAGCCGCGGTGCTAGTGTTGATCGCCCTGACCAATGTAACTAACCTGTTTTTGTCTCGTGGTGCCCAGAAACAAAGAACGATGGCCATTCAGGCAGCGCTGGGTGCCAAACCACAACATATTTTTATCAGTATGTTTTGTGAAAGTATCTTGTTGATTGGCGCAGCAACGGTTTTAGGATTGCTGGCCGCGGAGTGGCTTAACGTGCTACTGGCCGACGACCTGAGTTACCTGTTTACTCGCATGCAATCCTTATCGCTTGATGCGCCAACCGTGATTGTTGCAGTCTTGCTGGCACTGATCATAGCCCTGGTAATAGCGGCCATCACCAGTCGCCAGGTCAACTACCAGGCCCTGACCAATGCCCTGCACGCCAGCGGTAAAGGCACCAGTGCACAGATCTCAGCCCGCACTCGCCATATTCTGGTTGCACTACAGGTGATGTTCGCCAGTCTGTTGTTATTTTTAGCTGCCAATAAACTATTGCCTGCTTATCAGGAAATGACACACCCAACCGGGTTTAACACCGAGCACCTTTATTACGTCCGTGTCGATGGCAGCGCTACCGACATTGATCCGTTTGAGTTATCCAGGCAGGTTAAAAACACCCTGGGCACACAGGCCAATATTGAAACGGTTGCGGCCAGCGCCACCTCACCACTGGCCATGGGCTGGAAAAACTATCTATACGACGAAAAGGTTGAGCTGATCGGGATCATGAGCCTGGCATTTTTTGATCAGGATGCCTTCACTGCCCTGTCATTGCCAATCACGCAAGGCCGCAGCTTCACGCCTATCGCAGCATCCGGTGAAGACAATAATGAGATTGTGCTCTCCGACTCTCTGGCCAGGCGCCTGTATGGCGAAACCAGCCCTCTGGGTCAGACGCTGTATATCGATCAGGAAACGCCCAGGCAGGTGGTTGGCATTGTTGGTGATGTGTATGTGCCTACAGGCCCTTTAGGATACGAGCTGGAACGCTATTATGTGCCTCTTACCGAAGGTAGTAATGCGTTTATTATTAAAGCCAGTGGACCGCTGTCGCACTCGCAACTGGGCAACGTCTTAAAGGACATCCATCCGACCTTAAACTTCTCGGATTTCAGGAAAGTGGATGATATGCTCAGTCAGCGACTCAGACAAACCTGGCTGCAGGCCATGCTGACAGTAGCACTGCTTGTACTGACACTTAGCCTGGCTGGCGCAGGCATTTATGGTGTACTCACATACAGTGTCCAGATGCGTCGCTACGAACTGGGCATTCACCTGTCTTTGGGTGCGCATACACATAAGCTGATTGCTATGATTGTAAAACAGAGTTTTGTGCCCATATTCACCGGCCTGGCTATGAGCCTGTTGTTTGCCAGTCTTGGATACCTGCTGTGGTCGCGTATTGGCAATGGACCTGTCGATGTAAACTGGCTGGCTGTTGTTAGCAGCATTCCGGTTATGCTATTGGTTGCGCTAATTGCAAGCTATCTGCCGGTGCAAAAGGTGATCCGCCAGGATCCTATTCGGGCACTGAGAAATGAATAACCATTCTAATAAAAAGTAAATGAGGAAATGCAGGCGTCGAACGGCGTCTGCCAGTTTAATCATGCAAGGTACCGTACTTATCGTTGATGACAAGGCTGATATTCGCCTGAGTCTTCATATACTGCTGAAAAATAGCGGCTTTACCACCATTCAATGTGACACCCTGAGTGCTGCGGCACAGGCTCTGGCACAGCACTCAATCGATCTGGTGCTGCTCGATATGAATTATGAGCTGGATACTACCTCAGGTCAGGAAGGGCTTAACTTCCTCACAGAGCATGCGGCGCAGACGCCATCCAGCCCGGCATTTATTGCCATGACAGCCTGGTCCAGTGTTAATCTGGCCGTCGAAGCCATGCAGCGTGGTGCAGTGGATTTTTTTGCCAAGCCGTGGGACAACCACGCTGTACTGATGATAATCAAAAAGCATCTGGGGCTGCGACATATGGCCCATGCAAGACAGGCCATCGTTCCGGTCTTGCAAAAGGCGCCCGCCGAAAGACCCCTGCTGTGGATCAGCCCGCAAATGCAGGCACTTAAAAAGCAGCTGGACCGGGTCGCCCCGACCGGCGCCAATATCCTGTTGCGAGGCGAAAACGGCACAGGAAAATCCCAGGTTGCACAATACCTCCACCAGCAAAGCCTGCGAACAGGTAAACTCGTCAGCGTTAACATGGCGGCAATCCCGGATACCTTGTTTGAAAGCGAGCTGTTTGGTCATGTCAAAGGCGCATTCACCGATGCCAGGCAGGACCGAGAAGGCCGCTTCAGTCAGGCAAGCAGCGGCACCTTATTTTTAGATGAAATCGCGACGCTAAACGAATCTCAGCAGGCTAAGTTGTTACGGGTGCTGGAAAATGGCGAATACGAACCGGTCGGCTCCGACACAACCTGTCACGCAGATTGCCGACTTATTAGCGCTACGAATGCAGATCTCGATACTCTGCAAACGCAAGGAGCATTTCGTCAGGATCTGTATTTCAGGCTCAATACCATCGAGCTGACACTACCACCTCTGAGACAACGTAGTGACGAAGTTATTCCGCTCGCCGAGCACTTTATATCGATTCACGCGCAGCGCTATGAACTGCCCGAAGCGCCTTTATCAGAGTGTGCCCGTAAAGTACTGCAGGCCTATCACTGGCCGGGCAATGTGCGAGAATTAAGCCATATTATGGAGCGGGCAGTACTGATGTGTGACGAGGCCGAAATCACTGCCAGTCAGCTTAACATCAAACCGGCCAGCAGCGAGCAGAACAGCTCGATAAAGGAACTGGTCACGCTGGAGCAGGCCGAGCAGAAACTGATCAAAATGGCACTCACTCAGTGTCAGGACAACGTCGAGGAGGCGTCGGCATTGCTGGGGATCAGCAAAAGTGCGCTGTACCGCCGCATGGACAAATTTAGCATCAAAACCCGGCAGTCTTAACCGTGATTAAATTAAATTACGAACATCTTGTTTCTGGATTTTGCCTGATAATCTGGTTGCTGTTTGCCTTGCTCAGCACCGCACTGCTGCTCAGCCTTGGTAGTGGCTGGCTGGGCGTGCTTACCAACTGTGTTGTGGTACTTTGCCCCGCTGCACTACTGCTACACAGCATTAAAACCCGCGTTGTTCAGCCCTTTTATCATCTGACTAACACAGTCGAGGCCATGCGCTTAGAGGATTATGGGCAACGGTTTTATACGCGCGATCAAAGCGGCATTCTGGCTCAGCTACAAACAGAAACCAGTCAACTGTGTGAGCATTTGCAGACATATAAATCGGCACGCGATCATCAGGCCATCTTACTGTTTCAGCTGATTGAGCAGCTGCCTAGTCCCATTGTCGTGTTTGATGAAAGTAATGCTCTGGTTCATGCCAATGAGGCCTTCTCAAACTGGACAGGAAAACCCTGGCAAACGCAACGACTGACCAAAGCACACCATTTTAGTCTGGTGCAGTCTAATGGTCAGTGGCAATTCAGTCACCCCTCTCTTGCTCAGCAATGGCAGATCCGTCAAAGCCAGCTCCCCATTAATGACAGTCATGCCCACTTATTAATCCTCACCGATGTACAGTCGGTGGTGAGTCAGGCGCAGCGTGACGCCTGGCAAAAGATGATTCGCATTCTGAGCCATGAGATCCACAACTCACTCTCCCCCATCAAGTCATTGGCACAGACATTACAAACCCTGCAGCCAGGTAAAGACACTCAGGCCGATTTCGAGCAGGCCTTAATGGTGATTGTACAGCGCAGCGATGGGCTGATGTCGTTCGTTAATCGCTATGCCAGTGTTGCAAGACAGCATCAGCTACACCCCAAAGTGATCACCATAAGCGCCCTGCTGACCCCAATGCAGGCTTTATATGAGCCACGGGTTTGCTGTAAAGTTGAACAAGAATTCACGCTACCAGTAGATGTCAGCCTGATGGAGCAAGTGCTGATTAATTTGATCACCAATGCGCTGGAGGCCAGTGCACAGACCGCTGCTGTCACCATTACTGCCAGTAAAACAGCACAATACGCCTTTATTGATATTCTGGATGAGGGTCAGGGCATTAGTAATCCCGACAACCTGTTTGTGCCTTTTTATACCACCAAAGCAAATGGCAAAGGCATTGGGCTGGTACTGTGTAAAAACATTATTGAGCAGCACAATGGTCGCCTGACACTGGTTAATCGCACTGACAGATCCGGTGCCAGAGCCCGTATTCAGCTGCCATTGACTCAGAGCTGAGCAAGATATTACTGCTCAACAAAAATCAGTGAGTTGGTATCAAAGCCACGTTCTGAGGCCATACTGACAAACTTGTCGATAATTGCCTGGTCTACTTCCGGGGTTCTTGAGAGCAGCCACAGAAAGTCGCTATCGGGGCCAGACACAAATGCATATTGATAGTTTTGATGGTCCAGCTCAAACACCACATAGGCACCGTAAAACGGACCAAAAAACGAGACCTTCAGATAGGCTTCATCGTCCTGGTTGACAAAAAACGCTTTGCCCTCGGCTTCGCGCCACTGATTTTCTTCGGCGTTAAAGCCACGATTAATGACCTTTACGCCGCCATCTTCGCGCATACTGTATTGCGCCGTTACACGAGAAAGTCCGCGTTCGAAGGAATGATCCAGTCTGGCAATTTCATACCACTTACCAAGGTAACGGTTCAGCTCAAAATTATTAACGGGCTGCACGCTCTGTGGCATACCCAGACAACTGCTGAGAATAAACGCCATCATGATAATTAGCAGTGTTTTCAATGTGTGTTCCTTGTATAACCCAAAGCAGGTAGTACGATCAGGAAATAGCGCAGGTTCACTGCTTTGTACGCTTTTTTCGACGTTCCGCAATCCAGTAATACACATTGTAGCAGGCAACGGCAATGCAAAGCAGGGTGATCAGCAAAGCTGGCACAAATAAGCCAAGTTGAACTAAGACGTTGTCGGTGAGTAGATCCCGTGTCGGTGCACGGGATGACTGAGGGACTGTTGGGGTGACGGAGAGAGTGTCGAAATGACCGAGGGGATGTTGAGATCCGTCAATCCCTGCCCCCGAGCCGGGAAAGAACAATCAGGCTTTTTTAACGAATTTAGCAGTCACCATCATTTCGCCTACGCCGTCGACCTTACAATCCAGTTCGTGGTCTTTTTTGTCCAGTACACGGCGGACCAACGCTTTAGTACCAATTTTAATGACCTGAGAACTCCCTTTGATTTTCAAATCTTTAATCACGGTCACTTTATCGCCGTCGGCCAGCAACGCACCGTTCGCATCTTTCACTTTTACCACGTCATCATCGTTGACTTCGTTGGGATTCCACTCATAGGCACACTCTGGGCACACCAGGTTGCTTTGATCCTGATAAACGTATTCAGAATTACATTTTGGGCAAGGAGGTAAAGACATGCTTACTTACTACTTTTTGATTCATTTGGCTGCATAGTAATGGCTCAGTCCCAGATGTGCCAGTACTAAGCCAATATTTATTGATTTAGTGCAGCCATAAATAATATAACTGGCCTTACAGACTGGTTTTAGCATGCTCAATCACTGTGTCGATTCTGGCAGGTAAGATGCCACGTTTGGTCGTACACAAATATATAGTTTCACTCACCGGATGAGCGAGCGTATGCACCTTTATCTGTTCATGCCTTGCAAAAGCCTCAACGGCGTAGGCAGGCAAAACAGTAAACCCCAAACCCCGGCTCACAGGCTCCAAAATCAGGCTGATCTGGTTAGAAAACCCTTTGCGCTCAAATTCACTACAGTGCCGGAACTGCATGTAATTGGCGCTGAGCAATAGCTCGGCATGATGTGCACCATCGGGGTGATCAATAAAGCCCAACGATAACAACGTTTCCCAGTCTGGCTGATTTACCTCAGCGGGTGTCACCAATAATAAAGGTTCAGTGGCGATCACCTCGCTGATGATATCGGCCGATTTTGCCTGCACTGTTGTGAAACCCATATCCGCATCGCCATCAGCCACGGCTTTTTCAATGGCCTGATTAGGTGCAAATCTGTGGTCGATTATAAGTTTAGGATGACACGCCTGTAGTGCCAACAAATGTGGATACAACCGAAGCCCCACACTGCCCGGTGACATCACTTTGACTTCCCCCTCAAAAGCCGGATCTTCTCCTATACTAACCTCAAGATCCGATAAGCTTTGCAGTATGTGTTGTGCCTGTATACGCAGTTGTTTTCCAGCTTCCGTCAGCACCACTTGTTTGCTGTCACGCAGCAGCAAAGGAACACCCAAATGCGCTTCAAGCTTCTGCACATGCTGGCTCACACCCGATTGCGTCATATGCAGCTGCTCAGCCGTTCTCGTGAAGTGTTCGACTTCGGCAAGGGTACAAAATGTTCGTAGCCAGCTGTTATTTATCATTACAAAATATATTTATTGAGATAATTTTTAATAATTTTACTTGATGGTTGAGTGTTTGTAACCTGTTCATCATTCAAACAGAGGAGAGTATTCTATGAGCCAGGTTTACCCACGTAATTTTTCGCATATCGGCATTTCGGTCCCCGATCTGGAGAAAGCCGTTGAGTTTTATACTCAGGTAATGGGCTGGTATGTCATTATGGCACCGACTGAAATTATTGAAGATGACAGCGCCATAGGTGAAATGTGCACCGACGTATTTGGTCCGGGCTGGAAACGCTTTCGCATAGCACACCTGTCTACCGGCGATCGCATTGGCGTCGAATTATTTCAGTTCGACAATCAAACCAACCCCGACAACAATTTTGAATACTGGAAAACCGGCGTTTTTCATTTCTGTGTGCAAGACCCCGATGTAGAAGGGCTGACGGATAAAATAGTGGCCGCAGGTGGTAAAAGGCGTATGGAAAAACCCCGCTATTACTACCCGGGCGAAAAACCTTATCGCATGATTTATATGGAAGACCCGTTTGGTAACATAGTCGAGATATACAGCCACAGCTATGAGTTGATTTACAGCGCAGGCGCCTATCAGGAATAACAATTTGCAGGGCTGAACATGCCGGCCCTGCTTACTTACCGGCTTATTTATCAGCTTGCTTGTTGGCGCCCCAAAACGCAACGCTCAGCGCCATGCCAGCCCCGGCGCACGGAGCAATGGTAAAAGCCAGAATGTCAAATGCGACCCCAAAAGTCACCCCCATTGCCGTACCGATCCCTGCACCAACCGCAATATACAGGCCCGGGTTAGGTCCTGATTCGGCTTGCTTGTCTGCCATATTTATTTCCTTATTCTGTGCCTGAGTTGGTTTAATTTTATACACACACGCAGGCACAGTACAATACAAAATTGTATGCCAACCCAAGGCAAAAATGCGATATGCTTTAACTGAGTGACGATAACCTCAGGTTTGTATGCATATTTTATTAGTTGAAGACGACCCGGATACCGCCGATTTTATCTGTGCAGGACTGACACAGCACAATGCCCGTGTACAGCATTGCGACAACGCAGAACAAGCCATGTTGAGCGCGTCTGCTACTTCTTTTGATGCCATCATTTTCGACCGCCTGTTACCTAATATGGATGGTCTGGACGCAGTCAGGGTTTTACGCGCCAGCAAAGTTACAACCCCCATTATTATGCTCACAGCACTGAGCGATACAGCCGATCGGGTGGCCGGGCTCGAAGCCGGAGCCGATGATTATCTGGTTAAACCCTTTGCATTTGCTGAACTGTATGCTCGTTTAAAAGCCCTGGCCAGACGCCAGCCCTTACGCGCTGACACACAAGAGTTATTTTTGGGCGAGCTCACGCTCAACCGCACTTCCCGTCAGGTGATAAGAGCAGGACAAGAAATAGAACTGATGCCCAAAGAGTACCAGATACTTGAATATATGATGCAAAACCCGGAACAGCTGATCACCAAAACGATGCTGTTGGAACAAGTCTGGGGGTTTAGCTTCGATCCCAAAACCAGCTTAGTGCAAACCCATGTCAGCCGGCTGCGCAACAAACTGGATAAACCTTTTGCCTTTGATATGATCAAAACCATTCGCGGCAGCGGATACCTGCTGACAGGCCAGTCTGATGATTAGCCGTTACCACCTGACACAAACGACCCTGGTGGGTGGCACACTTTGGGCAGGCATGCTGTTGCTGCTATGGATCATCAGTCAGTTACTTGTTTGGCAGGACAAACAGGAGCAGCAGAGCGAATTTAGCGAGTTTCTGGCTGAGGTTAAGATAATGCTCGATGAGCACGGCCTTGAGCACGTGTTGCAAGAGTTCGAACTGGATGAGGACCTGATCTGGTCCGACACCGAGGCACGGGCACATCTGCTTGATGACGGCTGGTTGGTTGCCATATATGAGCAGGACAAGCTGCTTTTTGGCGCCAACACGGAGCTGAGCGCTGCAACCTCTGCACAGTGGCAAAGTGTTTCCCTTGGCGAAGAGGGCGACACAGAGCTACTTTCTGCCAGGCTCGATTTATCCGATGGCTTACATATTCATTACTGGCAAAAACGCGACGACATGCATGCTCAAAAAGCCGAGTTTTATGAGCAGCTCTCAGGGTGGTTTGCTCTGTTGAGCCTGCCATTCATTTTGGCTGTGATCGTATGGCTGCAGCTCAAACGAACCCGCCCGCTACAGGATTTATCGGCTCAGTTAGAAAAAGTGGCGCACTCACCTGATTCAAAGCGCACTGAAGCTTCAACCTCTCACCCCGATATTGTGGCACTCAGTCTTGCTATTAACCAGATGCTGGATGAAATAACCCGCCTGCACGGCAATATGAAAACCATGTCAGTGGGCATTGCTCATGACCTGAAAACCCCTTTATCGCGAATTTCCAACCGCCTTCAGAGTATGTATCAGGACCTCGACGACATTGCAGCACTGGAAGGCCATATTGATAAAGCAAGCAGTGAGCTGGCTCAGGTCATCAATACATTTAACAATCTGGTGCGACTCAATGCCATTGAGTCTGGCAAACATATACAGGGCTTTAAAACGTTTGATTTGTCGGCATTACTCGATGAACTGGCACAAAGCTACCTGCCCGTCTTTGAAGACAGTGGCCGCCGTTTTGATGTATCCATTGTGCCGTCAGTACACTGCCACGGCGACAGAGATCTCTTGGGTCAGCTGATCTGTAATTTGTTGGAAAACTCGCTGGAGCATAGTCATGAACTGTCGCATGTCTGGCTGAGGCTGCAAAGTCATACCGACAGCGCCCTGCTACAAGTTGGTGACGATGGCCCCGGGATCCCGCAAGGCGACCAGCACAAAGTCTTTGATAAGTTCTATCGTGCAGATATCAGCCGTGGTCGCCCTGGCAATGGCCTTGGGCTAAGCATAGTGCGAGCCATTTGCGACGTACACAAAGCGCAGCTATGCCTGCTTGAACAACAGCCAGGTGCCGTATTTAATATTGAGATCCCCACACGCTCTGCACGGAGTGATTAGTTATAGCGGATGTAAGTCACTTATTTACCGCCAAAGCACACTTCGCTATTTGGTCACCCCGTGCCGGTGCACGGAATGACCGAGAGTGTATTGAGATCCGTCATCCCGGCCCCAGAGCCACCAAGCGTAGCGAAAAAGCTAAGTAGAACTAAAACGCTGTCGATAAGCGACTCCCATGTCAGTGCACGGAATGACCGAGACTGTATTGAGATCCGTCATCCCGGCCCCCGAGCCGGGAACCACCAAGCGTAGCGAAAAAGCTAAGTAGAACTAAAACGCTGTCGATAAGCGGCTCCCGTGCCGGCGCACAAAATGGCCGAGACTGTATTGAGCTCCGTCATCCCGGCCCCTGAGCCGGGAACCACCAAGCGTAGCGAAAAAGCCAAATTGAACGGAGGCGTTGCCAGTAGCATACAATTTTGTAAAAAAGCCGTATGGCAACTGTATGACCGTTTTGGTGCGTTTCACTCTAGACTTAATCTATTCCTAAGTAAGAGAGTGAAATCATGTTTAGATTAACCCCGCTTAACATACTGCTGCTCAGCCTGTGTATGAACCTGACCGGGTGTGGTGGCAGTGACGGCAGCCAGAACACCTCCAATAACCCCGTCCCTTCCTCACCAGACTCAGGTAATTCAAACAATGGTGGTACGGGTAACGATGATCAAAATAACAACGATGGCAGCATCGGCGACACACCGGACGACGATACCCCGTTGGCAGACCAAACCTTTGCAACGTCCATCAGTACTTCCAGATTTTTACAGCAGGCCACTTTTGGCACTCGACCAGAAGACCTGGCGTCGCTCACAGGCAAAAGTGCATCAGACTGGTTCACGGCACAGCTTAAGCTGCCACCCAGCCTGATCATGCCCGTTGTGTCCGAGTTTACTCCGCCGCCCACCGCAGAAGATGATTTTAATGCTCTGTATATCGAATCAACCAGTGTGGCTTTCTGGCGCAATGCCATCGCCGGCGAAGATCAGTTGCGTCAGAGAATGGCATTTGCCCTGTCGGAAATACTGGTAGTATCGAATGCCGGCGGCGAAGAGCTCACGGATATTCCCGAAGCGGTTGCCTCATATCAGGATATTCTGATCCAACATGCCTTTGGCAACTATCGGGAACTACTGGAAGCCGTAACCTATTCTCCTGCTATGGGGTTTTACCTGACCTACATGGGCAACCTCAAAGGAGATGAGGTCACAGGCCGGATGCCAGATGAAAACTATGCCCGGGAGTTACTGCAATTGTTTACCGTTGGCATTGTTGCATTGAATCAAGATGGTACGCCCCAACAAGATCAGAGCGGCACAATCAAAGAACTCTACACCAACCAGGACATCACCGGGCTGGCTCGGGTGTTTACCGGCTTAGACATGGACTACGAGACATCGGAAGAAACTGAAATAAATGAATTTGCCCTGCCGATGGCCGTGTACCCACAAAACCACAGCGAGAAAAGCAAACACTTTTTAGGCACCACCATTGCAGCGGGTACCGGGCCTAAAGCCTCTGTAACTCAGGCGCTGGACCATATTTTTGCTCACCCGAATGTCCCCCCGTTTGTCTCTAAACAGCTCATCCAGAGACTGGTCATGTCAAACCCTTCGCCTGACTATGTTGCCCGTGTTGCAAGCGCCTTTAGCAGTGGTCGCGCCACTTTGCCCGATGGCACAGGGGTCGGTGATGGCCGTCGTGGCGATTTAACGGCAACACTGGCAGCCATCTTGTTTGATTCAGAAGCCAGGGCAGGTGCCAGTGATCGCGGCGGTAAAATCCGCGAGCCTATTTTACGCTTTACTCAATGGGCACGGGCTTTTGCAGTAAAAAACATCACCCCCGAATATCAGGAAATGCTCTGGGATACCCGAGATGCCGGCATGCTGGGCCAGCACCCCTACCGCTCACCCAGTGTTTTTAACTTCTTCCGCCCGGGCTATACCGCGCCTGGCAGCGTGAGTGCGTCAAATGGCATGGTGGCTCCTGAATTACAAATCACCAATGCCAGCACCATCACTGGCTATGCAAACTTTATGACTTACTACATCACCGGCCTGCAGCAAGAAGTGGATGTGGAAGATCTGCAAGCCGTTTACGACGAAGAAAATATTCCGCTGAATGCTGAAAACGCCGTGGAAAGCTTTCTGGCAAGTTATGACGCAGAACAGGCGCTGGCGGGCGACTCGGATGCCTTAGTCAACCGCCTGGATCTATTGCTGTGTGCCGGGCAACTCAGTGCCTCCAGCAAACAGCAGATTAAGCAGATATTGCAAACAGTGGCCCAAAACGATGAAGCAGAGCCCCTGAGACTCGTACACCTCGCCATTTTACTGGTGATGACTTCACCCGATTATTTAGTCCAAAAATAGGAGCACAGCTATGAACAGACGAGACTTTATCAAACTCAGCGGTGCCTCTTTAATGGCGTCATCTATGTTTCAGTTAGGCCAGGCACTGGCGAATAGCCCTGCTCAGAATAGTGATTATAAAGCACTGGTCTGCGTATTTTTGTACGGTGGTATGGACAATCACGACACCATTATTCCCTTTGATGAATCAAGCTATACGCAGTGGGCTACTCATCGTCAAAGCCTGCTGGGTAAGTATACAACGCCACGCACTTTGGCTAATTTGTTGCCTATTGCCACACCCGGGCGTTTTGGCTCACGCCGCTTTGCCCTGCCTGCGGAATTAGCTGGGCTGGCCAATTTATATCAGCAAAATAAGCTGGCTGTCATTGGCAATGTGGGGCCCTTACTCAGCCCCGTCACGGCATCTATGATGGCTCAAGACACCGCAAGACTGCCGCCACGGCTGTTTTCGCATAACGACCAGCAATCTACCTGGATGTCTGGCGCAGCAGAAGGCGCGCAATTTGGTTGGGGTGGCTTAATGAATGATGCACTCATGGCTCAGGGTCTGACCAGCAATACCCCGTTTAATGCCATTACCACGGCAGATGGCGCATTATGGCTGACCGGAAAACAAACGGCACCATACCATGTCAGTGACGGCCAGGCAGCCACCATAGAAGCCCTGGAAGAGTTTGACAACCACCCTGATCTGGTTGCTCATTTCAGTAATCAGCCTCAGAATGCACAAAACTTTCTGCAGCAAGACGTCACTAATGCCATTAACAATGCCTATCAGGCAAACAGTCAGTTTAATGCTGCACAGGCCAATACCACAGTGACACTTCCCGACTTTCCGACTACGTCGCTGGGCAGACAATTGCAAACAGTCAGTAAAAGCATCGCCGCCCGCCAGCAACTTGGGGCATCAAGACAGGTTTATGTCGTAGCTATGGGCGGATTTGACACTCACTCAGGGCAAGCGCAAAACCTGCCCAAATTGCACAGTGCCCTGGATGGCGCTTTGGTGGCATTCAATACTGCAATGGAAAGCCTCAATCTGAGTGAGCAGGTCACTGTGTTCACGGCCTCTGACTTTGGTCGCACACTGGCCATCAATGGAGACGGCACCGATCACGGCTGGGCCGGCCACCACTTTGTCATGGGCGGAGCTGTCAACGGTGGGACAATTTATGGTGATATTCCACAAGCAACACTCAATCACGAGCTGGACGCGGGGGGGGGCCGCCTGATCCCAACCACGTCTGTCGATCAGTATGCAGCCAGCCTCGGGCAGTGGATGGGTTTGGATACCAGTACACTGAACACCATGTTCCCCAACCTAAATAACTTCAGTGGTCCACTTTCTTTGTTTAAATGACATCAAGACTAAACGATCCTTGTCTATAGTTCGTACCAGAGTATGCCTGAGTAAACACTCAGGCAGTCTGTCTTTTGTCTTACATGGCAACAGAATATAAATTCGGATAAGGATACACTATGTTAAAACGCGCGCTTTGTATTTGTACCTTGCTTGTAGTTTCTGCTCAGCTCCAGGCGCAAGCAGATGAACGGGGAGCCTTAAGAGCCCAAATGGAGCCTAAGGGGTTCTTGTACGGCATTGGGCTGGGTGTCAGTGAGGAAATCTACCAGGGCTACGACAGGCGGGTGATCCCGTTACCCATCCTCGGCTATCGGGGTGATAAACTGTCCATACTCGGCCCCTTCATCAGTTATGAAATTCTGGAAATAAATGACATCGAGCTTGTGTTACAGGCTTCGCCCCGCTTTCAGGGGTTCGATGAGTCCGACAGCGATGTTTTTAAGGGTATGGCAGAGCGCGACTTTTCCATGGATGCGGGCGTGGGCATAAAATACGAGCGTGAAAACTGGAAATTCGGCGTTTCTGCCGTTCACGATGTACTGGATAAGTCCGATGGCTACGAGGTCTCGACTAGCCTTGCCAAGGTCTATAAGTCGGGGCCATTTTTCTATGAACCTAGCCTGAGCGTCAGTTACCTGGATAGTCACCACGTTGAATATTACTACGGCGTGCGACTGTCCGAAGCCACCAGCGCCCGACCTCAATATGTGGGCGACAGTGCCACGAATGTAGCGCTGGGCTTTTCTATCTCAACACCCATTTTCTTTGGCGGATTTACCCAGCTGGCGTTTGATTATACCTGGTTTGACGACAGCATCACCGACAGCCCCCTGGTCGACAGCGACGCCAGCTTTGCAGCGCGCTTGCTGTTCAGTAAGTTCTTTTAAACACAAAAAAGCCGCAGCTCAGACTCAAAGCTGCGGCCTTTATTATAAATCAAGAGTGCCGGATCAGATGCTCGCAGGCATGCCCATACAGCTTGCGTAGTAGGTCGTAGTTGCAGGCCAGTCAGAGAATACGCCCATTACGCCCACGTCTTTAGCCAGTACGTCGAGTAGCTTAAAGGTATCGCCGTCATTGTTGATCATGTTTTCACCACGGTGTGCACCGTTGACACTTTGGTAGTACCAACCGCCGCCGGAGGCAAGGTGACCGGAACGCTCCAGCGTCCAGGTGATGATCCCAAGCCCAGCTTCACGAGCCGCCTTTGCATAGGCTGAAGGCACCATCTCACCATTTTCTTCGGTGACCAGCACCCACATAGGAGGTGCGATGATCTTCACGCCATCAGCCGCCAGTTCAGCCATGGTTGGAACAAGCAGCTCAGGGTTATTAACCAGCTGCTGTGGTGTGACACCCTGCTCATTGGCAACGGTTTGTGCGTCATAACGGTCATCCAGGTACACTGCCTGTGTCCCAAACTCAGGGTTTTGCGCAATCCAGTAATTAATGTCATCACGATTAAACGACTGTGCCCAGACATGCTTAGGCTCAACACCCGCGGCCTTATATTCGTCGATCATCTTCTGCGCGTAGTCTTGCTGAGAAAAGCCATCGAAAGGCATGGTCACTGATGGTGACTTAAGTTCAGGTGTCATTTTTACACCCAACTCTTTGAATAAGGCAATACTTTCAGCATGGGTCATAAGTGTACCGCGGCTAGAATACAGGTCCGTGCGCCACTTAGACGTACCATCCATGTACTCAGCAACGGTGGTCCCATTTGGGTTAGACGCGTCCATTTTACCTTCTAACGTTTTAAACTCCGCCAGGGTAATGTCACTCGTACAGCACTTAGCCTTTGCCACAACCCCATTTTCCGGATCAGCAGGCTCAAACGGCGTAGAGCAATTCTGCGCTAAGTCAGTTTCCAGAATATTCGTGGTGGTATGCAAGTCGCACTGAGAGTGACGACATACCAACTCTTTGTCTTTGGTAAAGGTAACGTCACACTCAAGAATACCTGCGCCCATTTTAGCCGCCGCAAGGTAAGACTCTTTAGTGTGCTCAGGGAATTGCATTGGTGCACCGCGGTGACCAATAGAAAAGTCAGTTTTATAGAATGGGCCGTTCGAGCATTGCGCCAGTTTGTCTTTTAACTCGCCTTCATCCATGTCCTGGATCAGAAAGTCTGGGCGCGTGCCAACCTGCATATTATTAGCACCACCAGCTGGCACTTCAACCACAACCGGTACTTCAATTGTTTTGATTTCAGTGACGGTGTCGGTCACTACCACTGTTTTTTCGACTTCTACCACCTGAGTTTTTGTGTCTGTGGTAACAACGGCTTTTTCTACCTCAACCACTTCGGTTTTGTCGTCATCACAGCCAGCCAAAAACAAAGCCGCGATCACAGCAGAGAGTGAAGTTATTTTTTTCATTGTTATTCCTAAGTTTACGTCAAAAGAAAGCGCTATTATTCTTAAGGGAAATAACAATAGAGGTGCTCTATTACCGAAGTAGGAACAGTGGATGATACTTTTATTAATGTCGCTTTAACCTAAGCGTATTGTCAGTACTATGCTGAACAGTTTACGCTAACCCCTTGAGCAGTTGCTCACCGTATTCCGGGTCTGTGCTTTGCACCTCCTTAAGGGCGCTGATAATTTTTGCCTTGTCAAACCGATTGTTCAACGCTGCGTTAGCATCACACACAATAGATTGCAAATACAAAAACAACACCTCCCGTCTCTGTGGGTCATTATCCACAGATAAAAGCACCCTGTGCACCGAGCGGATCAGCTTGCACACCACAAACACATCACTTCTGGCGTATGACTTTATCTGTACCAGGTTATCGAACACGATACGTTCAAAGGAAGGTTCACAACAGAACATGGCAGGCGCTTCACTGTCTTCTTCGTCGATGCTGGTGTAGCCTGCCAGGGGTAATGCACGGATCAGCAGCACACATAATATATCGATGGCTTTTACAGCAGTGCCCGGGTCGTTGATCCCCGGACTGAGCGCTTTCACGGCGATTTCTGAGATCTGTTTGAGTCCATAGCTATAGTGATCGCTCACGTATTCTTCGACATAAAAGATGATACAGACATTGATCTCCTGATGCAGTTCATCCTGTGTTCTAATGTCTTCATTACATAGCAAAATGGTTTGCCCTTTAAAGACAAAATCAGATTGGGCAATGGTGATATACAAAGTCAGGTTGTGCTTTTTTGCCACCTTAAGCAACCTGGATTTATCCATGCCCTTGTAATAGCCATCGGACAAGCTGGTTACAGGATACCAGTGACTTACATCCGGCAAATCGTGTCCTTTGCACTTTGCCTGCTGTGCAATCACCTCGGTAATGCCTTGCTTGGTTTTACGAAACAAACGGTCGAGTACGTTGTCGACCTGTACCTCACGTGAAATGGAGTGAATAAAATACACAAATAAAATCAGTGAGACTAAACCCATCAACAGCGCAAACAAGATCCCCAAAGAGGGGATTTTAGCCACATCAGAGACAGAGCCTTGCTTATCCAGATTGATCAACATAATCGTCGAAAAGATGATCGTGCCTAGGTAGAAGCCCAGCACCAGCTGGTGCGGCTTTCTGGTGACCAGTCCAGGGATCAAACGCGGTGACAGGTTGGAACCGGCGGTGTTGAGCACCACCATCACCATAGAAAAACTAAATACAGTGAGAGAAATGACACTGCCGATTAGCACCGTCAGTATTGCTCTGGCATTTTCTTCTGTGTCTACCAGGAAAAGGGCCATGCGCGCTTTTAAAGCCTGAATAAAGTCCAGGTACTCCACGGAGACAAAAGCAATCGACAAAATCATAGAGATGACAACCAAAAGCGCCGGGTAAAATCCGATGCTGTTGATCACCGTGAGGTAAAAGCCTCTGAGCTGAATGGACTCAAACATGATCACTCCCCTGAGCAGGCTGCGGTTTTACTTTGTAATACTCAAGTAACTTAAAGACACAATAGCTTGTCAGACTCAACACAATGGCAATTTCATAACGGCTGTATGCCACCGAGATCCCAATTGCCCCAGTCAGCCAAATCCCTGCGGCTGTTGCCGTCCCCTCTATGTGACGGTCGCATTTGTAAATCGCCCCACCACCGATAAAGCCAATCCCGGTTATCACGCCATAGACTACTCTGGCCTGAGCATCGCCCTGCTCATAAACATCAATACCAACCAGTACAAAAGCGCAGCACGCAATAGTAACGAGTGGAAAAGTTCTGAGCCTGGCACTGTCTGACTTTCTTTCACGATTTACAGCCATTGGCAAAGTCAGAATAAACGCCACGCCTATCTTAAACAGATGATAGATAATTAGCTCAAAATCGACGCCCGACATACCTGCTCGCTTATAGGTTATTGAATCCTGGCAATGTAAGGAGCAATTTTCAGTCCACCTTGTAACTGGTATAAGTCCTGCTTAATTCAGAGGGTCAATCGCACACTATTTTATTTAATATTAGGAGGAATTATGGATATTCTCAGAGTAATAATTGCAATCCTGCTGCCGCCGCTGGGCGTATTTCTGCAAGTGGGGCTGGGCGCATCATTTTGGCTCAACTTGCTTCTGACACTATTAGGCTACTTCCCGGGCGTGCTTCATGCAGTCTGGGTGATTGCGAAAAAGTAACAATTCAATTGGGAAAAGTTTACGATGGAACGTGTAAACTTTTCCCTACTTTTCTTCGACAAAAGCAGTCTACTGATACTGAGCCGCCGTAATAAACTCGCCAAAGGCCTCGCACCAGACAATCACAGTATTGTAATCCGCCGGGTTGATTTGCTTAGGTACATCGACCACAAAGTTGCTAAACGTTTTGATATCACCGACTTCAACCATGCTGGCTTTAAGGCGACTAAAATCGGCTTCAGTTTCCACAAACTGAGGAGACAGGTATAACCGATAATCCGGGCCAGGGGCTAGCTCGCCAAGCAGGGTAATGTGATCTTTGCTGATAGAAACCATTCCTTCGCCCCAATGCAGGGCATCGCTGTCTTGCAACGACTTTCGAAACTGTGCTGAATAATCAGCCCCAAGGGATGCAGCGGTGACCGCCCCCTCATTCGGCGCAGGAGGCGCGATTAAAATGGGTAACATATAAATACCAGCTGCGAAGCCAGCAAACCCAACAAACGCATGTGTAATCATAAGAACGAGTGCACGTATTGTCATTATTTCTTTCCTTAATGTTGATGACACTTAGTGTAGTACAACTCAACGCTCTCTCAGATACTTCTCGGCAAGAACTTTCGTTAAAACGCATAACCCACTTTTAATGAAAGCGTTGCCCCACTCTCGTATTTCTTCTCCTGAGAACAGAGTGTTCTCCGTGCGCTGTTAGTGACCCGCTGCGAAGACAAAAGGTGTGTCGCTGCGACCTGACATCACGCCTGATAATACGCCAGAAAGAAAGCCACCGTATCCTCTGTCAATTCCTCAATTTGCGCATTCGTTAATGCCGACTGCTGGTGTAAGATCTGTGGCCAGAATGCCTGCCCTTTCAGCAGGCTGATCAACTGAGCATGTGCTTTATGCGGTTCAACCTGACGCAATCGACCTGCCGAAACGGCCTGCTTTATCCAGCGGATTAACGCGGTTTCCTGCTCGAAAAACTCGCTCATTTCGGTGGTAAATATCTCAGGATTAAACAGACAATACCCAATCGCAACCCGGATCAGCTCCTGCAAATTTTGGTTACTCAGAAAGTCCAGCTCATTTTTTAATAAGGCGGCTAGCTGCACATCCAACTCGGTGTCTGGCTGATACTCAAGCTCACAGGTGAGGATATTCTGACGCCAAATTTCTTTGATGATATGGGTAACTAACTGCTCTTTACTCTCGAAATGATTGTAAACGGTGCGCTTCGAAACCTGAGCTGTCTGTGCAATCTTGTCCATGCTGGTGTCGCTGACACCATATTGCTGAAACGCGCTCAGAGCACCATCTATAATGGCCTGACGCTTGAGCATACTGCGGGTAACTTTAACGGTCATGGTATTGAGTGAATTTTTTATGGATTATACTGAGGGTATTTTTACACTAACTAGTTTACTTTTCAATTTATCCTTGGTCACGCTGAATAGCCTGTCCGGAAACCCAGTAACAGAGCATCTGATTTTTTGATGAATTTAACGCAAATATTCTAACTTGTATCATCAAATAGCAATAATCTTGATACACTATAACACTATTGCAATTTTATGAATTTAGAAGCACGATGATCCCCTCAGTACACTCCCAGATTTTGGCACTCTGTGCACTACTAGTTACCGCACCAGCTATGTCTCATTCTCATCAGGGTCATGCAACGCCGAATCAAGAACTGCGTATCGCAACCTGGAATATTGAGCACCTTTCCGCATCGGATAAAACCGGATGTAAACCAAGAGAGGCAGGCGAAATCACCGCTTTAAAACAGTACGCACATGCCTTAAACGCAGATGTGATTGCGCTACAGGAAGTAGCCTCTGCAGCAGCCGTCAGTCAGGTGTTTTCGGATAAGCACTGGCATATCGTCATGTCGGACAGGGCCGACAGTAAAACCTATACCTGTCGTAAAAGTGGTAACGACTCAACGCAACAAAAAGTGGCCTTCGTGGTGAAAAAGCCCCTGACCATTGATAAAGTCGTCCAGCATAGTACTTTCTCAGCTGTTAAGCCGGGCCTCAGAAATGGCCTTGAGATCCAGCTTAGTTATCAGGGAGAAACACTTCACTTATTGAACGTGCACCTGAAAAGTGGCTGCTTTGTGGATGACTACAAACGCTCCGATAAGGAAGCTTGTAAGATCCTGTCGCAGCAGGCGCCCATTTTAGATAACTGGGTCGAGAATAAAACCAAAGCGCAAGCCAACTTTATCGTACTGGGTGACTTTAACCACAGGCTGACTGCACCTTACAATCGTTTGAGCAGAGATCTGTATTACCCTCAGGGTGCCGCAAATGCCCACCCGAATAATATGGATAAAGCCCCGGTGTTCAACGCAAATCAAATGCTGACCGGTTGCCACCCATACTACCCGGCACCGATTGATCATATTCTTGTCGCTAAGTCCATGAAAGAGGATTATCAGACAGGGAGTGCTCAGTTCCACTACTTTGCTGACATGACCCCAGACAATATGCTTGCAGATCACTGTGCATTAAGTATCGACCTGAAGTAACACCGCTCGGTCACAGGGCCTGACTTATCAGGCCCAGCGTATCTTATCAGCCTGTGGCTACCCTTGGCTGCATACTGCGTGAATGCATGGCCCCATACAACAACCACGCTCCAACCAAAAAGTTTGCCAGTGCCAGTGCCCAGACAATACCCTGAAAGCCATTAAGCTGAGCGCCAATAAACGCCCCCGGCAGCGATAATACAAACAAGCGCACCAGCGTGACATTCAGCGCTAACCCGCTGCGACCTATGGCATTACAGCAACTCACATACAGCATCACACCTGCCAGTGCCGCATAAGATATCGGCAGAATACACATCGCCAGCTCAATTGATTGGCTAACAAAAGACTGTTTACAAAAGCCAACTCCCAGCATATCGGCCCCCCAGAATAAGGCAATGGCTATGGCGCCCTGCCAGACAATACAAACGGCCAGCGCCTGTTTTATTCCTCTGCGCACCCGCAATGATTTGTTCGCCGCCCAGTTTTGGCCGACGAAGATAGGCAGTGAAGTGGTCAGCACCATAGGCAACAGCAGCGCAAGCGGCTCTATGCGCATCACCACGCCAAAGGCTGCAACGGCGTCACTGCCCTGAGAAGCCACGATCATCATTAATAACGACTGGGCCAGCGGTGTTAGTAGTTGCATAGCGACAACCGGAATGAAGAGTCTGAACAAACGACGAAACGCCTGGCGACTTTGCTGTGACAACAAATGAACTTTCAGCGCTATATTTTCTTTAACACGCAGCAAGTAAAGAGCGTACAAACTTGCACTCATTGCCGCTACAAAATGGGCAACCCCAAGACGCTCCAGCCCACTTAAGGGTAAAGCTGATTGCGCCCAGGGCGTATATAGTGCAGCGCTCATCACTATCTGTAACCCAGCAAATAACACCAATAACTGCGCGGCGCCACGCATATTACCAAAGGCTCGAAGTACCCCAAATACAACCATTACGATGAAAAAAAACACTACAGCGCCAAGGCGATACTGCATATAGCGCTCAAGCGCAGGCCAAACTTGCTCCCGTGCGGTAAATTCTAAAAACCCCAGCATCGTCAACAGCGACTGTAAACCCAGCCAAATAACAAGCGCAAGCACGGCGCCGACCAGTACCGTGAATATCAGGCTCACGGCAGCCAGCTGCTCCACTTCTTTAGCCTGTGTCAGCCGGGTGGCAACCACAATGCCAAGACCAATGGCAAATGCAAATAAGGTTGCCTGAATAGGCAAGGTAAAACTCATTGCCGTCAGTTCATCCACTCCCAGACGAGAAGCGAAATAGAGCTCTATCAGGTCGGCGCTGAATAAGGCCAGAATCGCCCACAGCATAGGCAAGGTCAGCTGCTTTAAAACCGCGCTGGTAGAGCCGGTTAAGATCCAGCGCTTACGCACCGCCCGTTTTCTTTGCTTATCACACACCTGGAGCGGCTCGCCCAGGCTCAATGCCGGTGAATTGTCAGAACCCATAATTGAGAAGTTACTCCCTGAATAACACGTTGTATTACCTAAGATTTGGTGCTTCGCCAGCAGTTAACCTGACAGTCACTGGCTACCAATAAACCTGACCCGGATCCAGGGCAATAGTTCACGCAGTGTGAGAGGGAATTCGATTAACGAACAAGATTGGGGGGTGAATAACTTATGGGTGTCACAACCGTCTATTCTTGCTGGCAACAAATTGGACAGAATTAACGAACAGATGGAGCTGAGCGAAACTGGTAACACAGACCAGTTTCGCTCAACCTGGTTTTTACCGGCCTAAAATTGAGATTGATTCTATCGATTCAAGCCGTGTCAGTAGGTCTTCATCCACCTGAGTGTCATACAGATATAGAGCTAATGGCCTGCCACTTTCGATGAAAGCATCAAGTCCATGAATCGCATTGAGCGTATTGTGCTGAAAAACCACATAATCTAACTGTGAATTATCAGGAATAGTGAACTCTGTCATTGGGACACGGGATGCACTCAAACTACTCAGGCCAGAAGGCAAGGTTACTTGCCTAATATTAGTCTCAGATATAATTAGCTTGTCAACACGCTTCACTGTTGTCAAATCGAGCGAGGTTAATCTGGTACCGCGCAGAACTAAACTATCGGTATCAAGCTTATTGGCAATAAACTCCGTCAGGGGATTGTTCAGCAAATCCACGGTTGAAATATTGCCCCCCTCTTCAGGCATGATAACGCTCGTTAATTGAGCGTCTGCTAGCCAGATTGTCGACAACTCAGAGTTGAGTGATAAGTCGAGACTCGAGAGCATAGAACGCGTCGCAACAAGTTTGCGTAATTTTTTCATGAACGGGGTATTTAGTTGTGTCACAGGGACATTTCTAATTTCCAAAAGAGTGATATTTGACTCTCGACTGAGTGTCAGAACACTCAGTGGCGTATCTGACGCTTTCAGCTCAACCAGGTTTTGTGCAAAAGTGATATCCAGTGCTGCAACCTGCGTCCTTCGAATATCCAATTTTTCAAGGTGCGTGAATTGACCTAAATCCAGGTAATTTAACTGGGAGTTCATAGCCGAGAGGGATTCAAGCATGTGCGCTTGCGTCACACCAACCACTTCGAGTACCTGAGAATAAGATATGTCCAATTCAGTTAACTGCGTATTATGACTGATATCCAAACTGGTCGCGTTTATACCCGATGCAGAGAGAGTTTGTAGTCCCGTAGCTTCTTCTATATCAAGCTCGCTAACGTCAGACCCGGAGATATTTAGCTTTGTCAGTGAGTGTGCATTGTGCAACGTAACCGAACCAAAGCTCCCAAGACTTAAGTCAATTGTTCGAAGAGACGGTAGGTTAGCTAAATCCATCTCAATCACGCCATCGTCCTTTTCACCATTTCGGATGGTCAGCTCTTTTAAGTTTGTCAGTTTTTCAATTGTGCGCAGCCCATCCGAACTCAATACGGTATTTTCTAAACGGAGCCATTGCAGGTACCGCAGCTTCTCTAAGCCAGTTAAATCTGTTGGTTGATTTTCTCGGTTATAATAGCAAGACAACTCAGAACTATATTCAATATAGTTGCCTGATTGAGCATCAATACAACCACGCAGGTAGTCATCTGTAATACCTAACCTGTCAGCGTGCGACTCAGGCTCTTGCTCCACGGTTATCCTGAAATCGCAGGACTCGGTGACCGAATCGACTCTGAAAGATAACCCGTTGCCAAAAATATACCTGGGCTTTTCGATACCACAGCCTTCGAAAGACGACACAAACAAACCACTGTCCCAATCAAGAGAAACAGAGACCTCCAAATGACTACCATATTGGATATAAGGTAAAGTGAGGTTACTTGATATGTTTACACTTTGTGGTGCAGTAATAGCCACTTCAACCATGGCTGGCTGATAGTACAAAATAACGTGCTCAGCAGGATTGCATTGACCATCAGTTAATCGACACAAGGTAATAGAGTCAACGTCGTTATCGATTACTTTATACTGGTCAACTAACTCGCCACTCAGATCCAATAACTCAATAAGACCATTTTGCTCGTCGACGAGATATTTGGTCTGCGGGAATTTATCATCGATCAACAAAGTGCCATGTGAATAACCACTTTGGTGATAGAAAGACCACTTTCGAAGTGAGGACCCTGTTTTCTGATAATACTGGTTGTTTGACCTCATGGAGTAGTCAATTCCATTGAGCTTGCCATCCGGGTCAATATCCACTTTTACCAGAGTCCCGGCTGACCCCGATTCGTTATGCTCATACACATAAAGGCGACCTGAGATAAAGGATAAAACAGTATACGAACCAACTATTTGCTCTTGACACTCTGCTCTGTCAGCGCTACATAACGCATCATGCCTTGCTAAAATATCATTATAAAAAGCGGTCACTGTGAGTTGATGGTTGTCCAACTTGGCTGTCGCGGCGCCGCTAAAGCGACCCGAGCGAACCTCACCGCCCTGATACAATTCAAAACCATAATATGAATCATTGAGATTGAAACGCCAGCTCCCAGCCAAATCATCCATAGTCATGCCTTTAAGTGGAACCAGCAAACCTGCCCCGTAACTCAACCAGGTTGGCTTAGCACCACTTGACATGCCACCTAATTCAACCTGCTCGACGGCAAAGGCATAGCCCCCTTCCCTTTGTTCATATAGCTTCACTGTGGCTGAATCACCAGACTGTTCGCCATACAAGCGGATTTCACCCTGCGCGGTCAACTCCCAGGTAAGCTGTGACGGTACACCCACTCCCGGCTCAATTCTCGATAACACTCCGGTATGGTCATCATTGAGAGTCAGCCGAACTGTTTTTCCGTGCTCAATAGAAGTGACTGACCATTCACCGATCAAATTATCTCTGCCTATGTCAAGCGGCGCCAGATAGTGACTGGGTTGTACAGAGCGCACTTCCGTCATACTGACCTTCCCCCATTGCCAGTCAGACGCACTCCAGCGAATATCCACATCCTGGCCCTGATGAGTGAGTGTGAACCCATTCACCCACTTTAACTCGCTATAATTAAGCTGTACTGCTACTTTCTTTTGATCATCGAAGGTAAAGACAGAAGTACCTTCACTCTGTGTCACTGAGAAACTAGCACTAGTGTCTGTACCATAAAATACCCCACGGTTATCACCCGTCATTTCATAGTACCAACCCGTCGGGATAGCCTCCGCGCTTGTATCGACGAGTAAGGATGACTCTGTCGGCACAAAATCCTCAATAAAGCTGGCGTTGATTTCACAATCTGCAACCGGGTTATTTACCCGATAATAGGCTTGTCCCTGAAGTTCAGTAAGATAACCATTACACCCTTCAATATTTGCCAGGCGTGAACCTTCCTGCACGTTCACAGCAACTAAGAACGCTTCACCATAATAATAGTCAGAGGTACTTGGCGATAACTCCCCTAGGCCTTCAATAGCAAAGCTAATGCTTAATGCCGGCTTGGTGTAGCTAAAGCGGAACGTATTATTGGCATGACAGGATTCTCCCTCTGTAACATGACACAACACCAGTTCAGACTCAGATTCATTTTGGATCAACAAATACGAACGTGCTTCAGTTACAAGATGCTCAAGCTCGATTCGAGCGCCATCCAGCCGTGCTTTGTACTCAACGCCATTTATAATTAAGGTGTCGGAACACAATTGAGCTGGTGACGGGCTAGTCGGACAATGAGAGTCTCGTTCAATATGCGACACACCATCATCACTAACATAATAAAGACCCAGACCATGATCTAGTGCTTGTCCAAAGTGATCAGTCTTGTAGAGCGACTTGTCAAACTGCCCCAGTTTCCAGTCTCTGTCAGACAGGCGATAAAAATGTATACTTCTTGAGATATCATAGGATATGCCGAAATCACCTCTGTTATATTCATCTGTGGCAAGCTCCACGGCAATGTGATCACCATGAACAGCAAGCAGTGTGTGACGGAATACTTTGCTAATCTCACATTCTGGTTGGCTGGTGTCACAGTACGCCACGGTCTGATTGGCGAACTCATAATGATACTGATGCAAAGACCCATTCTCCTTAACCCCTTCAATATCTCTGTGCCACCGATAATGGTAGTTGTCTTTGCTATCAACCTTAAATTGGCTTTGCGCTCCCTTATTAGCTATCTGACGCCACATTTTCTGGTAATCAATGTCGTCGAAGCTAATGTCCTGATGCTTAATTAGATTTGCCTGAACGACCCGCCTGTGTTCATCGAACCCCGACAACATCAGGCCCTGATAACCAAATTCAGTCTCCCTGACCGGCACAAATCCGAAGTTAAAAAAGGGAGCATTGATCCTGACCTCTTCCCAGGGCCGGGTGTAATACCAAGTACCTATGAGTTTAAAGCCTCCGTCATCGGAGAGCATTGGTTCATCAGCGAACACCTCACTTTGATTACCGGCATTCATGTCAAAACGAATACGCCTTTGTCCACTATAGTCATCACTGAAAAGCAGCGACCATTTACCAATAAACTCATCGTCTGCTAGCTGAGTGATCTGGCGGCTATCAAACAATTGGGCATTGACAGAGACTCTGCCATCAGGTGCCTGGGGCAATTCCTGGGTTGGCACAAAATCAAGAGTGACAGCCTGAGCGTGCTCCGCACTGTCGAAAATAGTCAGAGTAAGCTGGGTCGTCTTAAAGCCCGCCCGGGTGCTAAATTGGCTGGTATTGACATCAAGTTCACTCTCCAGGTTGATCAGGATTTGCTGCCCCTGTGTCTCCCAAGTGAAGTTGGACAGAGATCTGCCTGCAAGGGAACCTGTCTGGTCTTCGTAAAACTCCAGGCTGGCGCCAAAACCATCAACAACCCCAGTTTCAAGCAAGTAATAGGTTCCTGACGGCGAAAAACCAGAGACATCAACTAAGGTATCATCCTGTTTAATTTCCTCTTCAATTTGCGCCAATAACGCGGGCTGCTCTGTGTCCAGGGAGTCCGTCAGCTGAGCGAGCAACTCGGCATTTTGTGCAAGCGCCAGTGTCGAAGCAGCTCCTTCTGGTAGAGCAACCCCGTGGTCAATCACTGCTTTTAATAGTGACGCAATCGAGAGTTTTTCGCCCGCGGCAATGTGCTTACGTGCTTCTTTGAGCTCGCTTGTATCATTGAAACCGGTTGAGTGTATACGCCGAAGTAAAGCGTACTCTGCTGTAGTCACGTTAGTGATGTTCACCTCGAATAGCTCATCACTACTGAGTGTACTGTCTTCTCCGGCAGCCTCCTGAAGCTCAGACACGGCGCCCAACTGCGATACAAGCTCTACACGCCCTTGCGTTTGGGCGTCGGTTGCGCGCAAAGTACCCAGCGCATTTACTTCACTCTCATCGACACTAAAGGTCAGCTGGTAATCGCCCTGTTCATCTGCCTGCGCGGTAAAGCTGCTCTGTGCGACGTCCAGCACGACATCGGCAAATGGGATCGGGGCATCCGTCACCTTACCCTGTATGGTGAGTTCGACCTTATTGGGTTCAATGGTTACCAGGTGAGTATAACTGGATTGCGCTTGCTGATTATCCGTTACAGTCAAGGTAAATGTGACTTCTTGCGCTTGCTGAATATCCGGGCTGGTCACCGACAGGCTGGCATGCTCACTTCCGTCTAATATCAGAGCCAGATTTGAATCGTGATACCACTGATAAGCGACAATTTCACCATCAGAGTCTTTCGCATCACCCACCAGAGAGAAAGTTGTGCGTTCGCTGGCCTGTACCGGACCACTAATGTTCACTTGCGGTACAACATTTGGCAGCGCTTTTATCTCTATGTTATGTGCAACTTTAGTAACCGCACCTTGATTATCGGTGACTTCAAGATACACAGTGGCAGTACTATCAAGCATAATATCAGGGGTTGAAAGGCTAAGCTGCCCCTCCACTGAGGTGTCTAATACCAGGTCAACAGATGCTGTATGACTCCAGCTATACTGCTCAATTTCACCATCACTGTCACTGGCCTGTGCTGTGAGTATTAGCTGTTGGCCTTCAAGCAGAGTTGTTTCACCCTGAATGACTGCCGTTGGCGCAACATTAGGGAGTGCCCGAACAACGACAGAATGTGCAGCCGTCGCCGTTGCTCCCTGATTGTCTTTAACTGTCACACGAAAGTGAGCGGTCTTGTCTGAGGTTATATCGGGCACTGTCACCTGCAAGGTTCGCTCTGTGACATCTGACACAACCAGTTGCAGCTCAGAGTTATATGACCAGGAGTAGTTCGCTATCTGACCATCACTATCTGAGGCATCGGCTGTCAAAGTGAAGGTGACTCCCTCTGTCACTTCTTCAACCGCAGACACAGAAACCACCGGCAAGACATTCGGGAATGCCTGGATTTGTACCCAATGCGACTCAGATTGTATTCGACCATCAATGTGCTCAACATCGACTGTAAAATTTACACCCAAATTATCCGTCAGATCCGGGGGGCTAACGGTGAGCTCAGGTTTATCCGCACCACTGAGCAGCAACTCAACCGCGGCATCGTGTGTCCAGGTGATCTGCGAGATTTGGCTGGCATCCACAGAAGGCACAACGGTGAGTTTAAAGTCGGTTTGTTCTTTATATGCGCTTTCACCGATTACCTCAATCGAGAATGGTTCCAACACATTCTTAATAGTCACCGGATAAGTGGCAGTTGCCTGCGAGCCCAGGTTATCAGTGACGGTCAGAGATACTGTTACCTGGGTATCTTCATCGATACCTTTAGTTATAATATTTAGCGTCGAGCTGTCTTCACCACTTAGCTGCAATTGAGCATCAGACTGATATGACCACGCATAACTACTAATCTGGCCATCGGGATCATCGGCAACGGCAGTTAGAGTCAAGGTTTCATTTTCGTTTACGCTTTGCGCTCCGGTGATTGACACAGTCGGTACTGTGTTTTTCGGAGAAACCGTAGACCCGCCATTGCCTGTTTGAGTGTTTGTTTGAGATCCCGTTGATGAATCACCGCCACCTCCTCCACAAGCACTTAGCCCAAAACCCAGCAGCGCGATCACCAGGGACCTTCTCGCTACACCAACGATATTGTTTACCACTATGCAATGCCTCACTTTCAGCAACAGATACTCGAACAAAAAAGAGGCGATTCTAATTGAATCGCCGTACAGGTCAAATAAAAACGATGCTATTTTGCACAATATTTTGTTGAGAAAACTCACCAAGCTTCAAAATAGTGGTCATTTCTATATTAGATACAAGAAAATACAATCGGCTGGTCTGTGCTCGACTCGCGAAGACTTTGTGCCGCATTATTTTCGCGATGCTCTTAGGCACACCCGGTTACAAACGCCCTGCTTTAGACCCCTCTAATGGGTCGTATCGAATTACCCATATCAGCTGAACGTCTGACAAAGCCGGCAACTGGCTTTTCAATACAAACGAAAGACACAAACGCAATCGCCGTGCTCGATGCAAATGAAACGATAAGTTTAATCTCAACAGCCCAGTCAAATTGATGTATCAAAGTGATCACTGGCATATGTAACAAATACAGGGAATAAGAGATTTTGCCAAAGAAGTCCCCAACCTTGTTGGCCAGCAGGATATTGTTGTCGGGTACCAGAAAAACCACACAGAAAAACACACAGCTCATGACCAACAGTACCTCATAACTGAGCCACATGCGGTTTTTGGCGTCCGAAGTAATGGGCGATAACTCTGGGTACATCAGGGGAATTAGACACAATACAAACACAAACCGATGTTTCTTCAGATACGCAGGAATAGTCAGGGTTTTGTAATGTAATCCGAATACCACGCCAATAAAGAAATAAGGCAAACTGCGCAGCACGGTGAACTGATTATATGGCACACCGTAAATGTCGCCATAGATACGAGGAAAGTTTGTAAAAAATAACAGTAACAGGCACCCAACAATCAGCAGGTAAATATAACCACGCCGGTTCACGGCGAGTGCCCACAGCAGCACAAACACAAAATAAAACTGAACTTCGGGTGGAATAGACCAGAGCACGCTGTCGCCGTAAAGGAACAAAAGGTGCCCCAGCAATGCCTGATGATCGGGAATATGATAGAGCAGATCGCTGCCAACCTTTGTCAGCGCAAACGACGCCAAGACCACCAGCACATAAAGCGGCACAACACGGGCAAAGCGCGCAACCAGGTAGCGCTTTACACTGTTTGTACCAAAGTCCTTATCCAGATAAAGGTAAGACATTAAAAAGCCACTCAGCAGGAAAAACAGCATCACGCCATATGCGCCTGCCCCGCCTCCCAGCGCGCCGTCCAGCCAATGTGTGATATCACTGAAATGCGTTATAAATACGATGAGTGCGGCTATTCCTCTCAGGGTATTGAGCTTTCTGATCTCCATGATGAGGTCCTGTAATTATTGTTATTATCCTTGAGGGGCACTTTGATGCCCAACGGGTGCATTTTATTTGATCCACTGGATTAAACAACTCAGGCACTTTATACACAAAAGCGCACCAGTCTGTTGCAAAATCTAGCCAGGCATTTTTTAGCAGTATCTCAGTATCAAAGTGGCGCAGCATTGTTTGCTTCATGCTCCTGGCATAGCTCACTTTTCATTCTCCCCTGGCTCACGCTGAACCCGAAAAAATCACAAATAAGGTACAAACGCAAAGAAAAATAAAGACAAATTAGTATAAAAGAACTAGAATAGGCGAATTTTTGACAAGGGCAGCTGCGCTTAAGCATAGCCGCAGGCCTAACTCGTGGAGAACTTAATGAAGAAAAAGCTGTTCGCAGGCGCACTGGTTGCCTGTGCATTTTCGGTAAGCGCATCATCTGAGCATGATCTGAATAAAGGTTATGCCGCGCTGGTATTTGATGATTTTTATTCAACATCGGGAAATGCACTGGGTGCCGTATTTGCAGGCGATGACGTCAGCCTCAATGGCTATTCTATCGGATATGGCCATAGCAGTGCCCTTAACACACACTACCTGGTTGCAGGTGGCGACATTCAGTACATCAATGGCAGACAATATGTCGGTCATATTATTGCTGGTGGCCAGACAGATAAAATCAGCGAAGCAGTGCGTTTAGGTTTGGAAGCCGGTGCTCAGGTGACTGCCAATGCCACGACCTTGCCTGTTGACTTTGCTGATGCTCAGTCTGATATGTTGGCACTCTCAGCCAGCCTGGCAGCCCTGCCACAAACTGGTGACATCCTGAAACAATGGGGTGGTTTATACCTGACAGGTGATAACAGCAACGAGCTGCAAGTATTTAACTTGTCTGGCCACGACGTTCAGGCTAGCCATACCTTTGATGTATCAGGTATTCCAGACAATGCCACGATTGTTTTCAATATTTCAGGTGACGGACATAACTTCGCTCCGCTAAATAACAAGAGCTACGCGACGCTGACCCAGCATAGGCACCGCACTATTTTTAACTTTACGAATGCAACCACACTTAATCTGGCGGGTTTGCAAACGGAAGGCGTGATTTTAGCACCTCAAGCAGATATTACGGCTCCCCATGGCACGGCGACTATGCCCATTGTTGCGAACAGCTTCAGCGGCTCTATGGAATTACGCGGCGGAGCCTTCATTGGTCAGCTCCCAAGTGACAACGCTGTCTGCAAGGGCGGGTTATATGCCATTAACTATTACGGCGATGCCGAACAGGGTTATGTTCACCAGATAGATCTAAGCTCAGGTCAGTCTGACAAAGTGATCAACCTGAACAATACTGCGTCGAATATCGCTTCATACAACGGCAAACTGTATTTTATTGATCAGCAGAGCAGTAAAACACGCGCTTCTCATATTTACAGCTATGACCTCAGCACGCAGACACAAGCACTGGAGTCTGTCACCGACGGCTATAAAGTGATCCGACTGGCTTACGACGTATCCGGTGACGTGCTAAAAGCCACCAGCCGCACTTACGCCTACGATTATGACGTAACAACGGGTGAAAAGCGCGTACTGGGTAAAATGAAAGCCTCAGATGAAGATTTTAAAAATGGTGATATTGCCTACTCAGCAGACGGCAATACTCTGTATGTCCTGACCGGCACTGCACTGTACAGCGCAGATGCAAACCTAGAACTGACATTGATAGGCAAGCATGGCGTAAACTGGGCTTCCGGACTGGCTATTTCACCTGAGGGGACACTGTACGTTTCAGGTCGTGAGCGCAATGCCGATGCAGCGATTTACGAGCTCGATCCTCAAACAGCTGCCGCAACCAAACTGTTCCATGTTCCGCATCGAGTGAATGATCTAACCTGGGTTAAGAACTTCTGTAACTAACCCTTCATTCTCTTGCTATCTGGAAGCTGCTATATGCAGCTTCTTTTTTATCAGCTACTCGTCTTACGCCCAAAGTTGCCCTTTTGCCCCGCTTTGCCGTAAACTCAGGCCATTCGTTGTTTAGAACTACAGGGGACAAAGTGTCGTCGTCCAATAAGAAACAAAGTGGCTTTTTCAGCCAGATGATATTTAACATTATTATTCCAGTGGTTATCCTGACTAAATTTTCGGGCGAGCAATATCTGGGTCCGGCACTCGGTGTGGTCATCGCACTGCTTTTTCCTCTCGGATTTGGCCTTTGGGAGCGCAAGAATACCGGCAAGTTTAGTTTTATTTCCGGACTGGGGATCGTCTCTGTACTGCTCACCGGAGGGATCAGCCTGCTGGAGCTGGATGCTAAGTACATCGCCATCAAGGAAGCGCTGATCCCGGGTCTTATCGGTATTGGTATTATTGTCAGCCAATATACTAAGTACCCTTTGCTGAAAACCCTGATGTTTAACGACACGGTTATGGACATTGAAGGAATAGAAAAAGCACTGGCAGAAAAGGGCAATAGCGATAAGTTGAGCAAGGTTCAGATGGGCGCGTCAAAAATTCTCGCCAGCGCGTTTTTCCTGTCTTCTGCGCTGAACTATATCCTGGCCAAAATGATAGTGGTCAGCCCTGCGGGTACAGAAGCTTACAATAATGAGCTGGGTCGAATGACCGCTCTAAGCTATCCGGTGATCATGGTGCCGACGATGATCGTCTTTTTTATCGCACTCTATTACCTGCTCAATTCATTGAAAAAATTGACCGGGCTTAAGCTCGAAGAAATGTTTCACGATCAGGAGTGATTGCATGCTTAGTGCTATACCGAGCATAAATGCTCTGTATAGCACTTCATATTGCCTGCTGTAGAAAACACGCCTGACACACTGAGTATTAACTTATTCCTTTGACAAGTCAGGCGTGATCCTTATCCACTCTCCCCCCTGATAAACGTAGCCATGAGGTGAACTTGTATAGCTATACTCTGAGTAGACGCCCACGGCTATCATATGTGCTTTTTGTACCGCAGCGAGCTCCGTTATATCGGCAATAATGACAATATTTCTTGCGGGGACGAAGATGATTGGCTCGCCTTTCAGATTCAATTTACTTTGCAAATGATCGAAGACAGTTAGCACAGAGGCTTCATAGTTATCATCAGCCACAAATACGTAGACGTCTCCCTCACCTTCGGTATCCAGCTTCTGTACCCCAGTATCAAAACTCTCAAAGTAACGACGCATATTTTGACCGGCAATATCCGAGATAGTGGCTTCAATATCGTGCCGCTTAACATCATCAGGCGATACAAATCGCATGCTATCCTCAGAGTCAAATGCAAACAGCCTGATTAGGTCCTCGTTGAGTTGCTGGTAGAAAAATGGCAGCGCCTCTCCCTCATAGCCAGCTTCCTTGAGCTGTCTTTTAACGCCTTCAAGATAATCAATTGGCTTAATGACAGGCATGATGGTCTGAACTTCTGTATTTTTCAGTGCAGTTAGTTGATTGTTTAACGCCGCAGAATAGCTCGTATAGACCTGCTCTAAGGTTTTGTGCCCAGAGCGGTAAGTATCGTAAGCATTCCCCATATAAATAATATGCTCACCACTCTTATCATCTTTTGCTCTGATTTTTAGTTCACTTTCAAATTCATAGTCCCCTTTACTCCCGTTCTTCTTAATATGTTTTATGAAATTTTCAGTGAACGCTCGCTCACTTAAGAGCGACTCTGTTGAAAATGCACTCGCCGATAAGAAAAATGCCACCAGCATTATCAATATTTTATTCATTACCTTTCCTGTTATAAATTAGTCTTATGCCGCACATCACCTAACTCTGTGTCCATTCTTCCCATGAGAGTGTTCTGCCCGGGAACGCGGCTTTATCAAACGGCCAGCACGTCTTTAACCAGCTTTGAACTGTGTTGAAAAGCAACTCATCCTGCGTTTGGCTATCAGTGCGGATCCACATGTACACCTCACAGTCGTAATGTGGCGATCGACTTGGGTCTGTTTATACAGAGCCCAGACATTTACCCTGAGTAGGGTCAAATACTGAATATGCAAACGCCTGACGCAATTCAAACTCACGCTCATGCACTTTCAGGCTTTGTTGATCCTCATTGAACGTCATGTCTGCCTTAGGCCAGTCAAAGTCTGGACCAAAGACCCCTGCAACCTGCGCAGGCTCGACATCACGGCTTCGTAACCAAGTGCTGCGACGCTGCTATCTAAAACACGAAAATAGAAGTGCTGCGTTTCAAAGCGAACTGGCGGGTCAAATGAATCAGGAATAAAATGGCACTTAGCCATTAAGTCTTTCCATAGTTACAGCGCCTTTTGCGCCGAATTAGTTAGTGGCGATATCTTCACTCACCTAATTAAGTCGCCGGATTTTACACCATGTAGTAGGAAAAAACTTTCTCAACTATCTGATAAATTGAGAAAAGAAGTACATTAACCCAGCTTTTGTACATCCACTTCATCACACAGTGGCTAACCTCGCAGAGCTGGCCTACCCGCTTGTAAGTTGAGATAAAGAGGTCTGAGTTGCAGCGCTTAGTAAGATCGGAAGAACTGAAAAACAACAGTTGATGGTTAATACCCGCTGATAAAAGCCACGCGTAATAAAGTGGTTTCAATCAATGCATTTTTTTAGATGGAGGGTAACAGGCTGAAGTAGCTGGTATCTGCGATGGTAGCTGATACCAACCACTCCAAGATGAAATACTTCTATTGTGCGTTTGCGATGATCATTTCTTTAGCAACCAACGCCGCAGAGGGCAGAAACATCGTTGATACTATCCGCTTATCGACAATCACAGCATGCTTATCCTTGAGCGTCTGTTTATTTTGCGCGATAGCACCGTTTTTGTTCAGCTGACTTTCAATCAGAAAAGGCAACAGCGTGCCCTGCTTAGCCCAGGATTTTGACTGTTCAGTCGAATTAGGGAAGCCGGCTACTTTTTTGCCTTTAACCAGGAACTCACCGTTCGATAGCGTGACGTTCGCAATGCCTGCCGCACCATGACCACCAACTCCAACAATACCGCCCGACTCGTAAACTCGTCTAATGATAGACTGTATGCCTGTATTATCTGCTACGTCGAACATTACCCCATAACCGCCACCGATAAAGACACCCCAGTAGTCACTTGGATTGACCTGGGCAGGTGTCAATGAGCGGTTTGCTCGCTCCAGAAAACCTTCATATTTGATGGTATAACTGCTGATCCCCAGCGGATCCATCATAAATTCTACTTTGCCTCCTTTGGGTGAGACGAAATCAACATCAAAACCATGGCTTACAAAAATATGATATGGCGGTGCAAATTCCCATAAATTGTTTCTGGCGTCATGCTTTTCAGGGTCTCCCATGTCAACTTCATTCGACACCACAACCAGTACTTTCTTATTTGGTTGTGCAACAACATGAGAAGAAATTAGGAACAGGGCCACCAATACAAAGGTTATAATTTTCATTTCTTTCCTTAATTTAAATGGGTATTTTTTTGATAAGACGCAGAGCATATTGAAAAGGTTTAAACAGATATAAAATTAGCGCTTAAAGCAGAAAAGCTATCTAAGTCAAAAACTGTCACAGTATGAACTATACTAAAAACAGTAATAGTCTGAAATTGCGGATCCACTGGTAACGGATAGCTCCTGGGTCAGGATGACCTGAAGTATCTAGCATTTGTAGGAGACACCTTGCCAGAGCGCAAGGCGCAGATAGCTAAGGATTTGTTGGCCTGGTTATGGATAAAAAAGATATAACACAACCTTTTTTTCAGGATGACCCATTAACGATTAATCCGGGCCTGCCTCTGCCCGTGTTCCCTGTCCCAAACCTTATACACGGGGAGAAAGCACATGAGTGATCTCCGCCAGCTAGCAAAAGAAGAAATCATTAAGCAACTTATCGATAAACTTATCTTTGGGCTGATCGCTGCATTGATCGTTTTTGGCGTACAAAAATGCTCTGACACCAGCCGCAAAGAACAGATAGAAAAAGAAGCCATACTCAGGCTCGACAGTGAGTTTGTGCTGGGCGAAGCTAAGGTATTACAAACTACTTTTTCGGCCTACATTTCATTGCTTGCCGAGTCAATATCATTAGCGCTTCCGCCAACAGAAGAGACGCAACAACAGCTATTTCTGTTGAGGGTAAAAATAGAATCCAGCATAGAAGTTCTGTCAGTGCACAGGCATCAGATCACCGATGAATCCGCGGCCTTTGTTTCAGCTGTGGGATCATTAAACCAAAAGTTTAGAGCGTTTGATGGCAGCAAGACCAATGAGTACCAGGCTGACCTGAATAGTTTGAAAAGACAGTACGCGGCCCTTCTTGGAGTCATTAAAACCTCAGCCATCAATAAATTACCGAGTAACACATAGTTAATCAGAGGGAACTCACATGCATTTAACCATATTTGCTCCAGTTTCAGTGGCGATTGCGTCGCTAATTCCTATACACAGCTTTGCAAATGGCTCAGAAGAAGCCCATGTGACTCTGTTCGAAACTTTTGGCTTAGCAACCCAAAAAGAAGGCGCCAAGTATAGGGTCGTTACTTTTATACCCAGAACTTTTTTACTGTTTGACATAGATAAAGAAGAGCCCGATTTAAAAGTTGGAAAGCAATATTTGGCCGCAACAACTCAGGATGGTGTAAGAGTATTTCTCCTTGAACAAGCAGTGTCAAAAGGGCCTTTCAAAACCGTATATGGCGAACAGGACATTATTTTCAACAAAGCCCATTCTGTGTGCTTTACCATTTTGTGTGATCCACAAGATGATGATCAGTCACTAAAAATTAATGCTGGTGAAGTATTTAGAGCAGAGCCGCTCACTATTGCAGGCACTGAGATATTTAAGCTAGTAGGAAACCGGGGAAACAGAAACTCAATAGATGAAATTACGGGCTACATAACCAAAGACCAGCTGGAAAAGCTCAATCATAAGTCTGTTGTTACCTATGCAACACTTCGCCATCCCAGGTATGGGCATACCAGCACCGAGGCGAAGTCAATAAACACGTCTTGCGGGCAAACAATAAAGCGAGATGACAGGAAAAAAGTGGATAACATCTCTCAAGTGGATAAAACCCTTATTGCTGCGTTTGGTGTCGCAACGATAGGGGGTGGTGGCAATCTGCAATTCAAACGTGGCTATGGCGGACCGGGCAAAGAAGTAATTTACAAGTTATACGATGTCGTAGACAGGCGGATGGAGCCAAATACTCAAACGACTTACGCCGCACAAATAGTCTATCGCTGTGATGAGTCGGATATATTTGAAAAAAGGACCTTTATTGAATCTGTGGCACTCATTAACACCTCAACAAATTCAGCTTATACATTCAAGTCAGAAGGAACCCCGGAAAACATGCTCGACTATACAGGTGCCCCCTATTTGTATAGCGTGAATAATTCCAGGCATTACTTTCAGATAATGGATAAACTGTCTGAACAATTCGAAAGCAGAGCATTAGCTGGATACTTTTTAGCGGGCTTTAATCGAAGCTGCAAAGGAAAATATCGCAAACGAGAAAAGATTTGTCAGCACTCGGCATATGAAGGACAGACTGAGAATTAGCTTAATGACTCAGGTTAAGAGATCTGAATAACAAGGAGAACCTCGCAAATAATACCAATTCGCATAATCAATTAGCCAATCTTGAGGCGAGTAACTCTCCCCAATTGGTTAAGTACTAATTGGATTGGTATAAACAGGCCTCCTGCAAGTTTGATACGCTGACTTTTGCGTTATCGTTGCACCAAGCTAAACCAGTTCCCGGAGTTGTCCAGCGCCATCGCCTCGATACCGTAAAGCTGCTCTGTTGGTGGCTGGATAAACTCCACGCCTTTGGCCACCAGTTCTTCGTAGGTTTTTTGGCAGTTTTCGGTTTCAAACACACCCGCCCCAAATGCGCCCTCTGCAATTAAACCGCGTATTTTTTCGGCAGCGTCTTTGCTGAACATTGGGCCTTCTTTGGGCTCAGCCAATACCAGCTGAAGCTGTGGCTTAGATTTCGGGTAAACAGTGAGCCATCGAAAGTCCCCTTCCACTTTCATATCGTCACCCACCTCAAATCCGAGTTTATTTTTATAAAAATCAAGCGCTTCTTCCTGATTTAGTACATATACTGTGGCATGCGCTATAGATGTGATCATTTTCCTATTTCCTGTAGTTGATTTATCTTTATTGTATAGAAACAATCAAAAAGATATTTCTCCAATATTGCTCACTTTGTCAGTTTACCCAAAAAGTGATAGGCATAACATGCCGGTATAGCTTGCGCGGGGAAGCGATAAGCCTCTGAAGACAAAGCCCAAAGTTTACGGCGATAGGAAGTCGGAGCCATACCCACTTGCTTTGCAAACAACGAAGAGAAGCTACCAAGACTTGCGTATCCTACCTGTTCGCAAACCTCGGAAACACTCAGGTTTTCGGTAATGAGCATTTTCTTAGCTTGTTCGATTCTAAGCCGGACCAGAAACTCGTTGGGGGTTTCTCCATACATTTCCTTGAACACACGCAAAAAGTGATAAGGAGACATGTATGAACTCCTGGCGATATCGGATAGACAGAGCTGCCCCTGAAAATGATCTGCAATATAGTCCCTGCCAGCATTCAATTTTTTAATTTTGTTGTGTGTTGCCATAAAATATACCTGTCAGTCCATGTAGATATGAAGCATTTACAATAGCTCATAGAGACCTTTCAAACTAACTTCCAGAGAAATTAACGCAGGTAAGAGCTAACAACAAAGGGGTGCACTTTGGAGAGCAGCCTTGTAGTGCCCTTGCTAAAATATTACTCTGTTCTCACTAACTCATTGCTTTTGAGTATTAGCTTACTTTTAGTATATGTGTCAAAAGCACTCGCTGAACCCGATTCAGATAAAGACAGTAAAAAGTAGTCGAGCTTGCCATCATTGTCTATATCTTCATACCCAGAAAACACGCCTGCATTTTTAACTTCAAGCTGATTGATGACCAGTAATACGTGACGATTTTCAGATGGTGGACTATTGCCCCCCCATAAAAGCTTTATAGAAAAACTCGTCGTTGCTTACTTTGGTTATCTTAGAGACATCATTAACAAAGCTCTCGTACGCAATAAAGCTTTTATTTCCAGTTTTGAGGTGAACAGCATAAACATCGTAGACAGGAAAAGGAAACAACGTACCATCCACATTGTTTTCAGTACATAGATAAAAGTACTCGTTTGAGTATATCTTCTTACAATCGGCAGCTTCGACAATAAAGTTCAAAAACAAAGAGATTAGCGCTGTGGTTAAATATTTCATCTGTAAACAATGCTCCAACATGGGCATATTAATGCCTAACACTACCTAGCTTAGGGGGAATGCTAGCAATCAATATTTCATGCTAAATATAATCTTTTTACAATCCATGCCTGGAACTATCAATCATAATAACTAAAGGCCATATCAACAGAGATAGTAACGAAACATAAGTTAGTGGCCAACTTTGTGCTGTCACCCAGCGTACAATGGCAAATACTATTATCACAGAATTAATTACAAGAAACACAATTAAAACAGGCAATGCAGTGAAAAACCAAACCACTGCGTTTCCAGCACTGGCCCCACCCACATCGACAAGTTCAGGGTGAATCCAGGTTTTAGAAGCAATCCAGATAAAAGCGCAAGCTCCCAGCAAATTACAAATCAAAAACCGCTTTTCTGTTTTAGAAACCCTCATTGGAGCCCTCAGTTTTTTATTAAAACGAACACATAGCGCAAGCAAAAAAATACTTGGTGACATGACCAGACTGCCCTATCGTTTCATCTCTGATTTTTGTGTAAAAACACCTATAAAACCTAATTTATATAATGCCCCTGTCAATGCAAAGCACGCCCCACATCGCCAATACCGCAACAAAGTTAATAGTAAACACAATGCCCCGCATCCTAACATTAGATGTAAAGACTTGAACGCAGCTATGGACAAAGCGGCCAAGGACGAAGCCCCATGCCAGGTATACCTGAATTGGATTAATGGCTTCACCTGTAAAAATTAGGGCTAAACAAACAACATAGAAAAATATTGGCCATTCAAACTGGTTACTGAGATTGGCACTGATCCTGGGCTGGATATCTACGAAAGGGTTTGAGCCATCTTGCCTGGAACCCAGACCCCAAACAGCAGGCGCTCTGGCAACCGTTAAGAGTACATAAAGTACTGCACACAACAAAATGTGCATAAGCATTGGTGTTAAAAGCGCATCCATTTTTAGTTCCCTCGGTCAGCTCACATTCAATATGAGCATTCTTTGTATATCTACAAGCAAATTTGAAAAGCATCGGAAAAGCGTAACCTATGGAAATTTAGCAATTTCCGCCATAGCCTCTTGTCATTTTTACGGGCTTAGCTTAATTCATCACCTCACTCAGTGTAAAACTTTCGCAAAGATTACCGCTTAACTGGATAGTCAAATATAGCCCCGGCCTTTTCCACTTAAGAAGAGGTACAAATACTCTTATCTCGCTTTTATCAATGCCAGAATACTTAGCCCTGATAACACCTTTATTGTTTGCGTTCAAAAACTCATTTAGTAGTGTTTCATCGCCTGATGCGTATCTGCATTTATTTTTTCCGGGAGAGTTGTCTTGAACACTCTCCATAATGTACTGAAGATAAAAGAAATCGACGTCTAACGCTGACCCTCTGGAGTGGGTATTTAGAAAAACAAAAAATAATACTGAAATAATTAACTTAGTCACCGGCTCTCCCAAATAACCCCACTCACCAGAGCAATTCCCAGAGTTTATAATTAAAGTCAATATGATAGCCACACATGGTGTTGCCTGCTCCAATTTATTTTGCCGACAGGAACGCAGATTAACAACATAGAGTGTAATACACCTAGCCTGCACAATGTGCTCAGAAAATACAGCTCTCCAATTCATTAATATAGGCAACCGAAATTTTCCTCAATAGCAACTAAATACAAGCAGATTAAACATTTATAGTGATCGGTTGACGACTTAGTCCATTGCAGCGCACGCTACTTGATAATTTCTGCACGCCCAACTGTTAAACAAACCTCGGTTTCCCACATCACGGATAATTCTACGGAAAAGTTTTCTCGCTCTATAACTTCAAACACTCCTTCATATAGAGGTTTGCTTGATATCCAGTCTATTGCTTTTCCCCAAGCGCTATTCAGAACTATTTCCTCGCGAATAACGTTTTGTGGGAAGCACGACAGCAGCGTCCCGTCACTAAGAGTTTCTTCTCTACAGTTTTTATCTGAATCATCAGAAGAGTAGATTAAAGTAACAGTTGGCCAGCCACTAGAATTTTTAACGAGCCGCGGAACTGAGAGTTTATACGTATTTTCACCCTGCTGCTTTTCAATTTTAATTAACGCATCATATTCCTCTCCTTGCTCTGGAAACATGCAAGCGCAGGCAAGCTGAGGAAGAAGCATGAATATCAAAAGCGCACTAGAAAATTTAATCATACAGAGATAACACCTTGATAGGATTAATAAAGTAGTAGATATGCCAGACGAGAACCAGGTACAGGCCTGTTTTTTCTCATTACTCAATGGCATTACTTGGTGTTTTTTAACCAAAGTTCATCAGACTTAAATGCGTACATAAAAACGGGGTAAAGCATGAAAAGTAGCAAGGCGAATGAGCCTGTTGAAAATACAAGCTGCACAACACTAAAATGCTGAATAGTAAAAGCAACACCGAAAATAAGAGTGAAGCCACCAGGCACTACTGCAGTGAATACAAATATGGCAATCGCTATGGCTTTACTCCCAATTGCCACATTGAAAGCATACCCATACAAGGGGATTAGTAAAATACCTGACACAATGAGGGATACGAAATTACTAAGATCAACATTCTCTTTAAATGGCAGGCCAATTAGCTCACTCACAGTAACAAATGCTGCAAAGCCGAAAAGAAGTTGCCATTTTTTCATAAACATACTCTCAATTTTAAATACTGAAGCCTCGGGAATTCCAAGAAACTAGCTATAGACGCCATATTCTATTGTTATAGTTGTATATTTGAAAAGGATTCGGGTCCCGACGACCATCTTAAACATACCAAGTCGTTTTCCTTAAATATTAGTTGATAGAAGCCACCCTCTCTTTTGTAAGCCCAAACTTCGATCTCTTGCAAAGAGTTTACAGAACATGTCGCCGGGACAATCCCTCTAATTTGAAAGTTTGGCGCGGTAAACTCTCCACGTTCAGTGGGGTTACCCAATTGTTCTAAAATCAGACTCATTGAGCCGCTAGTCTCTCCGACCAGTTTGAATGTGCTTGCATGCAAGCTAACTGAGACTAAAAGATTCATTAAAACCAGAAAATTCATGCCTGACCTCTCAATACATTAATACTGGCAACCGAAACTTTGCTCGATACCTATCAGTTTGGCTTACCAAGCCGGGGCTAAATATGAAGAGTCCTACCGTTACTCAACAGCCCTATGTCATTCCAGCAACACCGACCAGGCAAGTACTAAATTGGTATGTGAGGTGCGCTATTATTGATGTGTATATTTGCCATTATTATCAACGAAAACCACGCCTCTGACTGTATACCTTTCACTCTTTAACCAAGCCAGTGTTGTGAACTCAATCAGGTCGCCTTGATTAGTAGAGCTTATCCATTTTGATGGAAACGTAACGACTTTCTCGTAATGCGCTTTAGGTGTAATGCCCAGCTTACCAGTATTCTTACTTTCAATTTCACGCACTTGGGTGGTAGTTCCATTAATCGCAACAAAGCAAACAGTGTCTTTATCTTTGATACAATGAGCTTGAGCACCGTTATCGGCACGCCACAGCACGTTTTCAGCCACTCCTGGGGATGTCAAAGTCCCAAGTAACAGTGTAATTAACGGATTATTCATAGCTCCAAACGCATTACTACTGGGTGTATAGGTGTCTGGCTAAAATTAACTACCCTAGAATGAAAGCCAAGCGTTTTGCATCCTTTTGAGCCCTTGTCAGCCGTCCTGTCCAAGTTCGACCTCGGCTTCATCAATGAGTGTAAAATACCCTTCCTTATCATCGAGTTGAAGCGAAATTGAAATATGAACAGTTTGCCTTTCTTGTGGTTCTTCGTTGAAGCCAGCACCGATAGAGAAAGAAATTTTTTGTTGTACTTCTTGTGACAATAAATTTTGCGTTTTCAGGAAATTGTTGACTGCGAGCTCTGACAGCCTGAATGTGTATTCAGTTTTTGCAGGTTCAGATGAAAAGAAGCCTTCTTGCGCATCTATCCTATCCTGTTTTTCGAGAATGAGTGGAAACGTAAAATGACTAACCCCTTTTTCATTCTCTAAACTGAGACTTAGATTCATTTTTTCCATGTTTAAGGTAAAAGGTTTGGATACCTTAACTTTCGAGCGTATTTGCGAAGGGTTTAACGCAGTAAAACTCTGTTCGTCAAAGTTGCGATATTTAAGCATGGTCGAGATCGGAATGCTCGAGCAGCCAAATAGACATAGTGCTACAAAAACTAAAAAAAGCTTTTTCATAACCTCTCCTTGATTTGCGATTAACGCTCTGCTTTGAGGAATCCCTCAGAAATTTGTATTTATAGTCTATATGTTAGATACATACAGCCTTATTTAATCTAGTTTATGTAGCCAAAACTAGCCAGATAACACCCCATGCGTGTGCTATCCTCCTACACGATATGCTCGTGATTCCCCCCAGCTGCAGTGCCGGCGGGAATATGTTTCACATCTAATTCAAGCGCTGCTGCCTGTTGTGAAGAAGAACACTGCGCCCAAACGGTTGAGTGCGCAAGTAGTAAAAGAGCAAAAGCAAATAACTTATTCATAGCGCATAATGCGTGCATCAATGTTGACCGCACGTGTTAGACGCCTTTACTCGCATATTGTTGCACTATACCTGCCCAGGTTTTCTCAATTTCTGGCAGCAGTTTTTGAAAAGCCGCTTTTTCTGTTGTGACTCGCATATCATCTACAGCATCAGATGTGCCCCAAATGCTTGCGTTTTTACTCTCTCGTGCTGTTGCTTCAGACAAACCGAATAAATACTCTGTACGTACATCAAAAAATGCAGCTGATACCGTGGTTGTAACCGAAACTTCTTTGTTCTTAAGAAAGCCAAGTGAAATGACGTTTAACGGAGCAAATTTTTGCTCGCCTGCATGAAAGGAAGTATCAAAGGTATATATAAGCAGAATGTCCGTTTTTAAGCGCGCTGAAGCTTCGCGGAGTGATTTGATTGAATCCAGGTTTGTTGGCAGTAAAATTCTGTTTAACGGGGCAATGCCTTGAATTTGAGGAAGCTCGGAAAGCTTTCTGAAATCATCTTCGGACTCCACTTCACGTGTTGTAACCACGCTATATCGACCATGACCAAAGCTATTTAATTTGTATGATTGATATCCGGGCGCCTGGACTCGTGCCACTGATAGTCTCGCAGGAAAAGAAGCCGCCGGTTCTTTTGACATTAACTCATTGATGTCTGCGTCTGCCAAATTGCTAAGCTGCACACCACCACCCGGAGTGGTATAGGACGCACAACCACCTAAGACCAATAACAGGAATAATATTGTAATTCTATTTTTTTTCATGTGGACTCCAAAATATCCATTTTTGTGGTATCGAACGTCGGCGTAAATGTTCAGTAACAGCTGGCTTTAATGCCAAACGAAGTGGAACTAACCAACTGTTACGAACCCGACTAAATTTTGTTAATTGCCGCTTACACTGTAGCGCCAGTCTTCATTGATATTTTGCTCACCAATATCCAAATAGTGCTTTAAGTCAACCCCAAGAAAAAGGTACTCCACCGAGTGCGGCTTAAAAAATAGCTTGCCTTTATGAGAAATGCCACTTTCCTTTAGCTGACTGTAACCCTTATATTTTTTCACTCTCATATTAGTGATATTAAATATTGATTCGTTCCAGGATACTTTAAAACCTTCCCACTCCTCAATTTTAGAGCCACCCATTACAACTTTTTTATTTGTACTACCCTCTCCAAAATATTGGACAGTCATTTCAGGCGTTTTTGATTTTTTATTTACAGCTAAGCCGAGCAATATTCCGGCCGTTTTTTCCTTATTCCAAAGTCGGTACATAGCCCCGGACTCAGCGCTACTATCCATATCAAATTTACTCACAACAAGGTGAAAAGAGAAAAAGCACTCATTTATACAATTAATGCTGAATGGAAGAATTTCTGCCTGCCCTAGCTTCAAGCTATGTACAGATGGAATTAACATGGACTTAGAGTAGGCGTTTAGGGATAAAACAAACGCCAAAAACAGTATATATCGCATATCTCTCCCTAGGCATTTACCACCGCAACCTCAAGCCGCCGGGTACTTGTTTTTCAAGTTAACATGATGAACAAACGGACTTGTTTAGTCAAACTGATACAGCAAAAAATAAACCAGATAACAACACCATATGTGATACCCCACTCTACATGAAATATGCCCAGAAAAACAGCCCACAAACGGACAGTGCCTGAGACATAGTAAAAGTCAATGCCCAAACCGGCTCGACATTCAGTTATTACTCGCGCGGTGTTTTACAGTTGAGTTGCAACGATTATTTACTGGTGGCTCGCCATGTATGCTCAGCACTTAAATTGGCGAAGAAAGTTCCAAGTATATACAATCAGGGCTCGTGCGTTGCTGTCTACTGTCAGATTTGGTAAAGAGGTTAGGTGACGAAAAAATTATGTTATGACGGGAGTACAATTATACTGGGCTATGCGCGAATACGTGTGCTTGATATATCGGCTCTGGAGGCCTCAATTATGAGGGGATCCCCCCAGAGCTTTGTTGAGCGGCTTAAAATAGTTTGACTACAATATTGAAGAAGGTGAAATAGCCAACTTTTTTATGTCCGATTAAGCAATTTTTTATATTTACTTATTGATTATAGATCCTGATCATATGAGCTTCTGTCATATAATTAGCGGCTGAACAATCATAATTATCAACGGAATAACCTATCACAACTTTTTTTCCGGTTGCTTGCGCCGTGAGTAATGCACTATACCTTTCTTTCGTACCGTCATCTTTATTAAGAAACCCTAGAGTTCTCCAACTGGCTCCTTCTTGTTGATACATTACTTTCTGTCCTTCAATTTGAATATTAAGAACTTTGGCTGCGGGACAATCTGTTCTAGCAGCTAATGCAGGTAGAGAAACTAAGGCCATGATTGATAAATGTAGTATTTTTTTCATTGGTAAATCCGTTATTGAGGAATGCTTTGTGAGCATAACTATTTAGTATTCATGCGTACGCAGTACGCATAAGCGCTTGTTGAACTGGGCCATTCCCTGCGCGCCGTATCCGGCTGGTGTGGTTTATGCTGTGGGAATTTGCTTTTGATGAGTAACTTCTGTTTTGAACCGTTTGTGACTTAAACCGTTACAACGTGACTCATTCCATCCCGAACAACGTGATTTATGCGTATTATTAGACCCACTATTTTCCTATTTGGCAAGATGTTGTGGTTTCGACATAGCATGACTTACTCCCCCCTTGCATATTGTATTGGCAGAGTCGCCTCACCGATATATTCTTTTGCCAGGCAACACTTACACAGCCAGATTAATTGTGGCTATCACGAAACAAAACTGAGTGGTGCTAAGGTAGATCCCGGCTCGCAAGCGCCCGGGATGACGGACTGATTATGCGGCTCGCCTGCATAAAGAATAACCGCACGGTGTATACGACTACAATGTTTTAGGCTCACCACGTTTCCCTAACCAAGCAGCGCCGTTACTCAATACTAAGGATTCTTCTCTTTGAGCAAGAACCAAAATACAGCCTTCGTCTTCATATAGAAAATTTCCCCAATTTCTTCTGAAAACTCCCCAACTAGTTCTGATACCTATTTCTTTCATCCAAAACACAAAGAGAGGGCTGTGTTCTGGAATGCCAACACTTTCCAAGTGATTGCTAAACTACAAGAAATTATCGTTATTCCAACTTTCTTGCCAATGATACCAACACGTTTTCGCGGCAACGATCTTGGCTGGCCACTCATCACAATTCATTTGCATGAAATGGCGACTGACTGCACTAACATATTCGTTCCACTTCTCAATGCACTCTCTTTTACTAAGGATATCAACCTGTGCGAGATCCTTTGACGGCATTTTAGGGTCATTATAAAACACTCCGGAAATCTCTTTGGTCATTACATACCTCTTAAACATAATGCTTTGGTAAGCAGCCGGGCGGAACCAAGCTTGACCAACTTGTTACGTTGCACTGACTCGAGCCTGATGATTAAAAAACAGCACCAAATTCCGTGCCGTTGTTACCTTCCCGTAATAAGGATTACTTTCGTAGCCCTCAAGACTTCGGTTAGTTCTTTGCGCAATTTCTTCGGCTAAATCTAGTTCGAGATCATATTCGTCAAGCATCAACGTATCGAACAGACTATCGGAGGCCTTTATAGGAACATTTTCCTTAGTTGGAAGTGCAGCTTGAAGCTGTTCATAAACTGCTCGAATAATCCAGGTATCTACAACCTTTGGATCAAACTCCCTAGCAAATTCACAGATAGATAAACCAATACGCTCGTTACCTAAATTTTGATAATATCCTTCAACTTTAGGCTGATTTATTGCGCCCCAGGCCGTTACCAATAAACCGGCCCCTGCAATCACTAGCAAGTACAAAGGCTGATAAATAAGGATTGCCACCGCTATTACGAAAAAAGTAATTATCAGTAATTTACTTACCTTTTTAGGCTCATACTGGGGCATGAATCGTGATGCTTTCTGCATACTTTACCTCGCAATGTAACGCCTTAATAGGCTGCCCAATTAGCGCCACTACACTCGATGGCGCCCTTGTGCCAACCCAGCGGCACATACTGGGTCAGACTTAACTGGCTTGTTAACTGTTTACTATTGCTGAAAACAGAGCTTCTTTGTTTGGTTTTGATATTTCGCAAAATGTAATGCCAAAAGGCAAAACCCAGAAGTAGACTGGTTTGATACGAAGTTTATATATTGCATGTTCTTGCTCTATGAACTCAAGTTTGAGCTTGTAAAACCCTGAGTCATAAATGATGTTGCCGTTTTCTATCCGAAGCTTATTTACAGGCGCATCAAGGAAGAAGTTGATTTGCATGCCGAAGATGGGGCTGATTTTGTAGTGAGTCAGTCCGTTCTTCTCGTACAGCTTTGAGTTAGCAGTGCCTAGCGGTATATCCAAATGACAGTTAACGCCCAAATTTAAGTAATCCCCAGGTAATCATCTTTAGAATCAATGTGATGGATACGTACTGCATTGTTTTATCTAATTTATTTCTCCAAAAACCAAATAGATAACAACACCATGAGTGATATCACTATCCTACACGATATGCTCAGAAAAAACTGCCTCCAAATTCATGCCCGGCGCCTTGACTCATTAATGCTAACAACTGAGACTTTGCTCAATAGCAACCAACTCACACTTACTGAGCTGGGTCGAAATATGAAGAACCCTATCGCAGTGAAGCACAATTTCAGGCGTTTGGTTTAGCAGCTTGGCAGCATCGCCATGTATAACGACCGACTTGCTATTTACCACTTCCATACAGTGATATGTGGTGCTAATCCCAAACCGACCTTGCAGGCCGACTGGGCCGATGTGCGCGAGTAAGCAACACTGGGTGTCCACACAACCATACGTCCACACAACCATATTAGTTGGTGTCGCTTTGTCGACTGTCAGGCTTGGCAAAAAGGTTAGGTTCAAGCGATTATGTTATGAAGGAAGGCAACTGCGCTAGATTAAATGTATACACCAATGTAATTTTATAACCACATGTTGTCAGAAAACGCTAAACTAAAGGCGTCTTTTTAAGCAACTTGTTGTTAGCCATTTTCTCGACCCAAGTGCCATCCTGATCTTTTGTAAATATACGCTCACCTTTACCTGCCTTAATGACAAAATTATTATTTCCTTGCCACTGTGCGCAATTTACTAAATCCAAGACTACGATCTGAGTTTCAATTTTTTGCTTAACAATAAAAGCCGCCTCTGCATCGCCATGAGCTTCCAAGATATTGAGACTCAGTGTTTTTTCTTTGTAGTTGTTCCAATATGTGTAAATAACTTCTAGCCCATCAGGGGATAATTTTTTCAATGGGTTTACTTTTTCCCATGAACCATCGGGTTGATTTACGAAAAGTACTGGCCCTATATCGCTACTTCTTAATAGTAATTCTGAATTATTTAACCACTCGATAGACCAATGTTGGAAATCACTAGCCCCAGTATTAACCGTATATAAATTTTCACCACCTGCATCCAGTATTGAAAGAACTAATATTCCTGAGTCACTCCGAACGGAGGCCTCACGATTTTCATCTGGCGAAGTAATACGTGTTTCTCCAGAACAACCAATCAATTTAGTCGATGCTAATAAGACAAAAATTAACGTTAAAATTCTAAATTTCATCACTAAATTTCAACGCTAAGTTAGGGGGCATAAATGGCGAAGCCGCCACGTGTTTGCGTCCCAGTAAATGCAGGGATCGACTTAAGCACTTTGCTATATGCCATACTGAAACTTCCCAAAATAGTTTGAAAGATCAATGTACAGTTCCTTTACCCATTCTGGCTTACCTGACGCTAACTTTAGAATATCATCTTTTCTGGGATCTGAAGGTGCAATTGCAACAGAGACAGAGTTTTTACCTACTAAAGTAGTTAAGATAAACAACTCTTCTATAACTTCATCCCCCATAGCCAAGCAGCCTATAGAAACCGCTTTCCCATGAATGAATATATTCGTACCTGGTTCAGTCCTTCCCTCCATTTGAGCATTTTTTAAGTCAAATTGATTGGGATAGTTTAATTTCATTGATAAATGGAAAGCGCTATTTGGGTTCATATACTCCAAGCTGTAGATACCTTCTGGAACTTGTTTGTCGCCTTCTTTCAGTTTGGGGCCAAGAACTCCACTTGCAGCCAGAATTGGATATGATCGAATATAGACTTGTTTATTTTCGTACGTTACCCACAATTCCAGTTGTTTAGTGTCTTTAATTGCTAGCAAAGTGACTTGTGAAGGTGGGTATTGAACACCTGCTTTTTGGAAAAAAGGCATAAGTCTGTTATTCGTTTCACTTTCGTATTTACTTACTACATCTGAAACAGTCTGTTTCCCAACTACTTTTTGATACATAGGAACCCAAATCGGCCGCATGAACAGATATATACAAACAATTCCAATAAGCAATACTACTACGGTAAAGTATTTAAAAATTCTCAATATTAAAATCCCTTTGGCACCTAACGCCTTAATCTGAGGAATCCCCAAGCAATCACCTTTAGAATCAATGTGATGGACACGTACAGCATTGTTTAATCTAATTTGTTACGCCAAAAACCAAATAGATAACAACACCATGAGTGATATCACTATCCTACACGATATGCTCAGAAAAAACTGCCTCCAAATTCATGCTCGGTGCCTTGACTCATTAATGCTAACAACTGAGACTTTGCTCGATAGCAATCAACTTTCACTTGCAGAGCTGAGTCGAGATATGAAGTGACCTGTCGCAGCCAAGCACAATTTCAGACGTTTGGATTGGCAGCTTGCTAACACGGTGACGTTTAATGTGTTAGCGATGTTCATCCTACCTCCTTACAGATTACTAACGGCATGATAAGAGGTGCGAAAATACTTGGCTAGGATTAGTGGAGAATGAGCGTAAACCAAGCTTTTTTCCCCACCATGGAACGCTTGATATAAGCACTTTACGCTACACTCTCACGATAATTTGACCACAAGTTTACCAAGTGGACATAGATTTCCGTTTTTGAAGTAGGCTCACCATTACCTTGAATGGAACTAGCTTCAGCATCAAAAACTGTATCTACTACTGCATCAATTTCATCAAATGATAATTCTAAAGCAATAAAGTCTGTTAGATAGTTACCTTGATGCAAAGGTGGTTTCTCAACTTTTTTATTCAAAATTGCTTCTGCAATTAAAGCAGCCTCAGACATACTTGCTTTGCGCAAAACATCTAGGGTTTCTTTCAAGTCTTGTAAGCGAAAAACGTTTGGTTGTTCGCAAATACTTTTATATTGTTCAGAGTTCATTAGTGCTTACAACACCCGCCTTTGAGAAATCCCTAGATAATCATATTTAAAATCAATGTCATGGACACGCACTGCATTGTTTGATCTAATTTTTTTCGCCAAAAACTAAATGGGTAAAAACACCATGCGTGATACCACAATCCTACACGATATACTCAGAAAAAACTGTTCTCAAATTCATGCTAGGTGCCTTGAATCATTAATGCTAACAACCGAAACTTTGCTCGATTGCAATCTACACCCACTTACAGAGCTGAGTCGAGATATGAAGTGACCTGTCGCTGCCAAGCACAACATTAAACGTATGGACCGACTGCTTGGCAACATTGGCCTGTAAATCAGGCACTTTATCCATAAGCCAATCCCCGTGGACGTTATATTGGAGAGGTAAAGCTTAGCCGAAAAAACCCAATTAGCTGCCATCTTCATTTATATATAGCCAAACAAAAAGGCCGTACTGACAGGCGCTCATCAAAAACAGGCAGGCATCAAACTGCCCAACACTCAAATTGGCAACGAAAGTTCCAGGCAAATACAATCAGAGAGCGTGCTGTGCTGTCGACTGTTAGGCTTGGCAAAGAGGTTAGGCGACGAAGCGATTATGTTATGACGGGGAATCAACTGCGCTGGGCTATACGTGAATACGTGCGCTTGATACGTCAACTCGGGAAGCCTCAATTATGAGGGGCTCCTCCAGCCCCCGCCTAACCGGCTAAATAAAGGTTGGTTAAACTTTGAGAGGCACGCGCACAAACCAACCTTTAAGTGTCCGATTACCTTAAGGCGTTTGTTAGGTTGCTAGCCTTGTATGCCACTGTTGAGCTTCAATAACGTTTGCTGCATATGTGGCGTCACTTGTCCTGATGTTGCTTCGGCAGGCGAAGTGAAATAGTACGAACTTCTTCTTATTGGTAGCCACTTTGCTAGTGTCTATATCAACTTCTAGAATGGCGCTATTAACCTTGGATATATCGATACCCTCTTTAGCACTTTGCTGCTGAAGCCAGGCTTGAATTTCTTCGCCAATATGAAGATTCAGATTGCCATTTATTGAGTGATGTGACTGACCAGTTAGAAGATTAACTGTAATGGTTCCACCTGGTAAGTCAGACATTACTTCTAGATCATCACCCATGCGCCAGCCGACGAACATTCGACATACTAAATCTGCATAATGATTGAGACGCTTTATTCGCATGGGTTCTGAAACCTAACGTCGCCAGCTGGGCCCGAAAAACCAGAGCGAAGCGGCGGTTTTTTGGTCCCTCTGGCTGACTTTGTTATACCAACTTGCTTAATTAAGTGTTCTATTTTGAGGCGAGAAAATATGTACGATAACAAGGCAAAAATTTTGCTATTTAGTTGTTCTAAATGAGAAATTTTTAACACAGTTAGTGTCATATTTGCTCCGTCAAATTGAACAGGTATTAAGTGAAATTGGTATTAGGTGCTTTACTTGCCACTTAGCATGCCCTCCAATTTGGTGTTGTACTTTACTGCATAGCCCTTAAAGGCCTGAATAAGACTTCCATGCTCCTTGCTTTCCAACGCATCTGAAGTACCGGTGATGTAGCGGAACCCATAAGTGCACAGCAGCTCTTTATTATTGAGGCCAGGATAGTCGATGCCAAAGCTGCCGATCGCTATGAAGCGATAATCTTCGTGAGATACTCTTTCCTTAAGATCCTGCTCGGGAGTTTCTAAGTTTATGGGTAAAAGGTGCGTCTTTAACACCGCAATCTGTTTTGTTCCAGGTATTGTGTCAGGGTTTTTCCAGCACGGAATAGTCTCAGCCACCGCTGTAGAGCTTAGTGACAAAAATAAAATTACGATCAATACTCTCATTCTAGTTTTCACCTAACGCTTGCCGTAAACGGCACAAAATAGCAGGCTAAAATTAGCGACGAAGGAGCACAAGCCTGCTGTTTTTTTGTCCATGGTTGAAGCACTTTTTATACATATTTTCACAATCCTTTTTGCCAGCGTTGTGGATATAAGCTCTTAAATGCAATGTCTTTAAGCTCTGACTTCGTTATATAGCCTTTATTGTATTTAATTCCATAGTAAAGTAATGCTGTAAGTGCACAAATTACGTAAAGGCAAACGAGCAATGTGATTAAAAAACCCACAAGAAGTGCAACTATAACCGTTTGCCCATATTGCCTCATCGGTACGTCACTTTCTATGCCAAAATACGAACTAATAACAAAAATAAGATAGAATGCAAGACTGCCACCAAGTAAACAACCAACACCACCTACCTTTGCAGACTCAGCATAAAAGTGTGGTTTAAGGTTTAACTGACTTTTAATTCCACGAATAAAAATACAAATACTCCCAATATGTATAACGCCTCAGTCTGAAGCCCCCAGATAATCATAATTAAAATCAATGTGATGGACACGCACAGCATTGTTTGATCTAATTTATTTCGCCAAAAACCAAATAGATAACAACACCATGTGTGATACCACTATCCTACACGATATGCTCAGAAAAAACTGCCCCAAATTCATGCGCGGTGCCTTGACTCATTAATGCTGGCAACCGAAACTTTGCTCGATAGCTATCAACTTTCTCTTACTGAGCTGGGTCGAAATATAACAGGCTCTGTCGCTGTAAAATACAACATTAAACGTATGGGCCGACTGCTTGGCAACGAAAGTTCAAAGTATATACAACCAGAAATCGTGCTGTGTTGTTTACTGTCAGACTTGGTAAGTAGGTTAGGTGACGAAACGATTATGCTATGACAGGAGAACAGTTATACTGGGCTATACGCGAATACATACGCTTGATTCATCAGCTCGGAGAGCTCAATTATGAGGGGATCCCCCAGCGCCTCACATAACGGGCTAATAAAGCTTGGCTATAATTGGTGAGGCACGAACCAAGCCAAGCTTTATTAGTCCATGCGTTTGTTAGCTTTTTTGGAAGCCATAACCAAATTTAACGAAGCCTTTTAAAATTAACAAAGCTAAGACCACATATAGTAAACCAGTTATAAAACCTATAGGTATAGCAACAATAAGCATTACAGGTAAGAATTCAAATGCAGCACCAACACCACTATTAAAACCATAAGGGACCAAAATACCTGGAAACAAAACCAATAAAAACACTAGCGGTGTTGCCACAATATACTTTGTAATATTCTCTGTGGGCTTAAACCAAACATAAATCGCATAAACAGCCCCAAATGGGACGTAATACCAAATCCAAATATCTTGAAGGTAATTTAACCCGAGCGGATAAAATATGATTGGTAGTAAGAAAACAATACTCAAATACAGTGCTTTATTCATAAAACAGCTAACGACACCCAGCAGCAGCCGACGTAAGGAGATCCAGTGAGCGAAGCGAACGTTGCTGCCGGGGATTGTTACATGGCGTCACAAACAAGTTCCTCCAATTTATCATTTTTGATGGTAGCAATGATATCACTGATACCGCCTTTAGAGGCTGACCAAAAATAGGTAGTGCCACGCACTTCCTTCGGTTGCCCTAGTTGAAAGTATACCTCTGAGATTGAAGCCCCAGATTCAAGGTTTTCACACCACTGGATTGGGTTAGCCCACGTACCGCATTCAGATGACTCATAGCATGCACGAGTTATGCAGCTCGCCTGAGCTGAAGCCCATTTTCCGTTTCTGACACTGCATCCGGTTTCAGTGTGGAAGTGCAAAAAGTAACATCCACATGCACCAAATATAATTGCTATGAGTGCTATCTTAGTCATTATTTCTTCAAAGCCATGTAACATCCGCACCAAGCGGAACAAATAGTTGGCTAAACTGTGAGCGAAGCGAAACCAGCCAACTATTTTGTTTCCGCTTGAGTGCCATTGTTATGTGTATCCGTTGGCTCTTGTACAAATTCCAAAATAGCAGTTGCCGCCAAACTCGCGACTATGCCTAAAAGAAAACCAAAAATTAAACCGCGCCATTGTGCTTTGCTAGACGCTTTGTCTAATACGCGCGCAAAGGATTCCTCTGGCACTTTCAATAAATTTTCTGTTGTCTCTTTATCTTCTTTTAATTTTTCTAATTGCTCATTTAACTTTTGAACATCAATTTTTGATTTTTCTGCTTCCGTTTGAAGAGATTCAACAGCAACAACAGCATCCATAAGGTCTGTTCTTACTTTTTCTAATTGAGATATCCTTTCATCAACCGATTTACTATTTAGTAGGTCATCAGCACTGATTTCATAAGAAAAAAATGGAAGTGAAATCCTAATCCTTGAATTTATCCTTAGCGCTTGTTTTATTTTTCCATCGTTTCCCTTTACACACAACAGTGTATCCGCGTGGATACCGGTTAAATCCAGCTCATAAAACCGTACAAATCACTTTATTCCTAATAAGAACAATAACCTACCACCATTGTACTAGTTGCTCAAGCCAAAATGGCTTTGTTGATACCGAGCCTTGTTTATAGCGAGACTTGAGGCCCCGTTATGCAAAACCACTAACCTTCTGAATCTATTAAACTTAAACCTGTGTTTCACTTAAACGAGCCTCTCAAACACGGAGAAAGCGAGAAATTTGATCTGGGAACTGACCACATTTACTTATACCTGTATAAATAATCAGCAACTGAGATTGAGGTACTCTTTACCATTTAGGAATAGTGACCTGGTTGAGTTTATTCCGGCTCGCAAGCGTCCTAGGTGACGGCAGAGTTGATAGTCTGCAAATTGGCGGATACAACTGTGCAGCTTTTGTGTAGATCCCGGCTCGCAAGCGTCCGGGATGACGGTTGGGTTTGGTAGTCTTGCATTTTGCCGGATACAACTGTGCAGTCTTTGTGTAGATCCAGGCTCGCAAGCGTCCGGGATGACGGTTGGGGCTGTTAGTTTTGCTTTTGGCGAATATAACTGTGCAATCTTTGTGCAGCTCCCGGCTCGCAAGCGTCCGGGATGACGGTTGGGTTTGGTAGTCTTGCATTTTGCAGGATACAACAGTGCAGCCTTTATGCAGTTTCCGACTCGTAAGCACCCGGGATGACGATTGGGGCTGTTAGTTATGCTTTTGGCGAATATAACTGTGCAGTCTTTGTACAGTTCCCGGCTCGCAAGTGTCCGGGATGACGGACTTGATTATACGGCTCGTCTATATAAGAAAAAAACGCGAGGTTTATAACTCATACGTGACTGAGATGACGGTTGAGGCTGTCAGTTTTGCGTTTTATGGATACAACTGGCTTGTATTTGAGGAGAGCCCGGGATGAAGGAGTTATTTGTTTGGTTCGCTTACAACGAGGCACTAAAGCGTAGTCTGCTTTGCTTGGCCTGCCTTACTCAGCAAAACGTTGAGTAAGGCAGTTTCTAACATGCATTAAAACTCAAAGTTAACTTGTACCGGGTAGTGATCAGATAGCTCGTTAAAGTAGCCGTTATGGTAGTAGCGACCGCTGCTTAGGTTCCAGTTGCCGCGCAGGTAGCTCCAGTACCAGTTTTGTTGTGCTTTTGGATAACGTACCGTCATGCTTGGCGCATTGCTGGGTTGTTTGTGGTCACTATGCCAGAAAACGTAATCCAGCGTATCGTTGTAATCCAGGCTGTAGTCAAAGTAATATGCATTAGCCTTGGTGAACCAGTTGTGTTTTGCCGGGAATGACCCTACCTCTGGCGTCTGAAAGTTTAATTGCGCATGCGCTGTTGCAAGCATATCCGCGACTTCCTGCTGTTTGCTCCACTCCACGTTCATATCACCACCGATGATAACAGGCTCGCTGGCAGGGATGTTTTCTGCCTCAATAAATGACTGAATTTCGTTTAGCTGGCCCATACGCACGCGGTGCTCCTGAGCGGTGTCGCCGTCGTGAGTTGCCTGCAAGTGCGTGCCTATCAGGTGATAACGTTGATTGTCTTTTTCTATCTCTACGTAGGCAAACCCTTTGTTTGCCAGATAATCCCAGCTGCCGTTCAGGCTGTTTTTAAACACGTGTGCTTTTTGCTTGAGGATTGGATACTTAGACAAGATCACCACACCGCCTCGGATCACAAACGGGCTGTTTGAACAGTTCCCCGTTAAACCATCCCAGCCACTGCCGCTACAATCCAGCCCGACGTTAGGTGTCTGGTAGGGGTAAATCGCAGACAATGCAGCCAGCGCCTGCTCTGCATCATTGTTAAAGGCCTCGCTTATCAGGATCACATCCGGGCGGTCACTCAACGATGCCAGCACACTGGGCAAACGTTCTGCCCGGTTTTGCTGGTCCCAGTCTTGTACATTGAGTTGCATAATATTGTAGGCCATAACTTTGAGTGAATCGGCCATACTGTGTGTACTCAACAACATCAATGCACAAAGCATCAGGTGCTTAACTTTCATCTTATTCTCCGGTAGTTCGTTGTTATTTTTGTCTTTATTAAGGCATTACCCAGACAGGCCCACAGCATAAGTAACCCGGATGAGTAAAAAATTTCGCTGCACACCTTAGTGACTAAAAGTGACGCTTCCATTGCACTAACCCGCTATTCTGATGAAGGTTTTTTGAGATATACATTGCTGATTTAAGACTTACCAATGACACCTGAACTCGTTCACACGCTTCAATTGGCACTGTGAATATTCGGCACTTCGTCAAAAGGTATTTTTTGAAATGGAGTATTTAAAAGCAAGTGAGGTCAACAGCAAGCCTGACAACCCAATAAATGAAAGTGAAAAAGAGAGTGAGTACACACTTATGCGTTAAGAATAATCTCTGCCTGCAAACGCTTCAAAAAAACAATCACACTTAACAGCCCGCTCTTGTATCAATCAACAACCAAAGTTCAACCAGACTTTACATAAACACTTGCGTTGATCCACACGACGAAAACAATTAGTATAATCACTCTCATTTGCATTTAAGGAAAATATAACCATGAAAATACTCTCTGTACTGCTGCTGTTGCTGTTCTCCCTGCCGGCCCTGGCTAAAAAGCCAATCCGGGTTGTCGATATCGGTGTAATGGGCCTCGCTTCTCATGATCTGTTTCAATGGAATGCACAAGCGCGTGAAAATGAAGAAAACGGTCGCTTTGACCTGAGTACTATTTTTGACTATGCCGATGGCACTCGCATTCATCAGGGTGGTAACCCTAAAAACTCATCGAATGCTGCGGTGTATTCAATCACCCAGAATCTGGTGAGCTTCTATGCAGGTAAAAAAGCCGCATTGTTGATGTCCAGAACGGTTACTGAAGAACAGGCACACATCATCGCCCGCCAGCAAACGGTTGCATTCTTTATGGGTATGGTCAAAGAATCTTATGAGCGCTTTACCAATGCCAGATTCCCTGACTATGCGCTGGCACAAGCCGTTACCGACGACGAACAAGCTGTGATGCGTGCACTACACGATGTCTTACCCGGCAAAATTTACGTGAACCGAAACCTGACGCGCGAAGTGTTTGAAGTCACTGACTTCAGACTAGCCATGACTCAGCTGTCGCCAACAGAAATGATGAAAACAGTGAAGTTTTACGATGGTAAATATGATGAAGAATACCTGCATGTCGTCGTTCCTGGCTTCCCGGATCCAACCATCATCAACCTGCAAGCCATTGATCAGAGCTTTATTGCAGAGCAAACGAATTACAACCTCGACGACATGCTCGCCGAGCTACAATTCTATGGCCAGTTCCCCTTCTTCGGCAACCTGGTCCACTTCACCAGCTTTGGCTACCACCTGGAAAACCTGTTTGCCAAAGGCATTTGCAACAAATACGTTGATGGTAGCCCAAATACCTGGAATACCGTTGCGGTAGAGTGTTATTAACCGACACGCCTGTCATGGTTAGCAACTAGCTAACCAATTAACCTATGATAAGGCGCACTTCTGATGCATGAGAATTGCGCCTTAATGACTCCCCTGAAAATAAGTCTATCTGTCAATGCATACCCTGCTGTCATTTTTTCTAGCTAAACTCGCCCCGTGAATTAGCGTTAATTTAAAGCAAAATCAGTAATTCATTGATCCGAACATTGTGGGTAAGCGTCCTAATCTGGAGTAGCCAATCAGATATGAGTCAGCTAATAGCGATGTTTTGGAGAGTGCTGATTTATATGAAAAATGCAAATGACAGAGAGCCAGAAAAGTTTTGTGCGCGTTTAAAAAATATCGCTTTGGAATAAGATTGAGAGATTTTAAGACTGAGAAACAACAAACCTGGAGTTTGTAGTCTAAGTTTGCATAAATCGACCTGATTACTTCAATAGCTTAGCTTTATGATTGAAGTCTAACTTGGCATAAAAGTGAAGTGAAAGGATACAAAAAATGACGCATTTTAGTGTTCTTTTCAAAGTCCGTTTAGTGTCAGAAGCGGACCATTAGCATAACTCATTAATGCTCCGTTACGTGCTTCGAATAATTTGCAATGTACAAGTGAAAGTCCAAGTTTACCAAAATTTTAATTATGACACGAAGTATCGACTAACTCGGTGGTTATTCATACATAAGCCAGCTTTGTGCGTTGTAACCCAAACTGCTTAATTGGCACAAGCTGCCAAGAATTATCCGTTCCATGTATCTGGCAAAATCAGTTACTGTATCTATTGTTTATCAGCAACCAATAGCTCAAAACTCACGTATGTCACTGATTTATTTGTATGCAAGTGGCTGATATCATAAGGCGTACGAAAGTTAAGGATATTAGACCTCATGAGTGAAGAAATTAAAAACGTTTTTGTCGAGAAGATAACCAAAGACGAGCTTGCCCCTCCTACTCGAAGAGAGTTCCATTTGAAAAAATGGAATCGCGAGTGGGATAAAGTCAAGGTTCAGGCTACAGCTCGCGATAAAAGGGTATATGAAGCTGGTCTTATGATCGATAGCTTACTTGGCGAGGTGCGTTCCAAACTTGTTGAACTTTATAACCATGCACCTAAAACGACTTATGAAAAGTTGATGTTAGCGTATGTGGCTATTTCTAATAGAGAGTTAGCTGTTGCATTTAAACGAGCAGTACAAAAGCCACCCACTACAACTCAAGGAGTAATGATCGAATCTGGCATTGCTGAGAATCCACTGAGTTTACAAGAGATTGTCCATGGTGCTGTCGATGGCTGGCAACTCGCTATTCGAGAGTGTCAGAGAAACATTGATAAGAATCAAAGAATAACCTCGTCCGAGAATGCGTTAGATATAATGGACTTTATCCAGCGGGAGTCTTGGTTGTCTAATTTATATTCGTCCTATGAACACTTATGGCAATGCATCATCTGGTCTGATTATGACATTGAAGATCTCAATAAAGAATTGAAGTATTTTTGTGTTAAGCAGCCATTTACTCCTTTTGAGGTTCACTTCGAAGCTAGTGCTGTCCGCAAGAATCGACTAAGTAGCCAAAAATCACTCATTGCAACTAGCCCTGAACTACAAAAGTTATTCATAAATGATAAGTTCGTGAAGGTTAAGCGTCAAAATAAGAAGCGAGTAGCCTTTGCTGTTGCTGTACGTGATGCTGGAGATAAGCTGATTACATGGAATACTCAATGGCAGCTACAAGTATTTGACATTCAAAAGTACTTTCCGAATGACTGGTTGACTAAAGATCATGGAAAGGGTTTTAGTATTTACGAAGCGCTTGAAGTTATGAGATGTTTAATGCTTATGGCAAATAGTCTCTATGAGAAATTTCCAGAAGATGATACTGCTCTTAATTTAAACCGATTATTGGAGTTCTGCCCAACTGTTTCATCGCAATCGTTACGTTTGGCTTTGAAAAAAGCAACCAATATTGGGGCTGAGAAAGTATCAAGGATATTGGATTTCTTAACGGCTACATCACTACAAACTAGTGATTTGTGGTGTGAACCATTGATCAAAACATGCAGGAATGAATATGCAATTTTGGTAAGTGCGTTAGCTTCACCGTCATTGAATCGACTCGTTGAACACTGGTTTTCTTCATTTGAGATAAATCTTGAAGATAAGGGCTATACATATGAAAAAACGGTAGTTGAGTTGCTCAATGAACAACTTAAAATGAATCCTTTGATCGAAGATTTTGACGAAGCAGTTGGGAAGAGAATCAAACTTGAGTCTGGAGAAGAAGAGTTTGACTTGCTAGTCCGTATTGGTGATTTGGTTATTGTTGGTGAGTCAAAATCAATCGTGACGACTGATTCACCAATATCCAAATATCGTACTACTCAAATTCTGTCTCATGCTAGTAATCAAGTGGTACGTAAAACGGAGTTTTTGAAAGAAAATCTTGCACAAATATTCGACAGGCTCGGATGGGAGTTTGATACAGCGAAAGAGTACAAATTTACTCAATGTATAGTGAATAGTAGTCAGATCTTAGTCGGGCATAAATTTAACGGGGTTCCAGTAGTAGATGAGAAAATCCTGAAATATTACTTTGAATCACCGAAGATTAGAATTATGTCTGTTCCTACAGAAAAGGGAGAGTTTAAGGATATTGCATGGTATGAGCTATATGGCAATATAAATGAGTTAAAAGATAATCTCAAAACTTACTTGTGTAATCCGCCTCAGTTAAATGAAGGTGAAGATTCATTTGAGTATAGCGATATCAACCTACCTTATATCTCTGATGAATCGTATAAAATCACGAAGAGGAGATTGATAATTAAACAAGTGGACCCACTGGCAACCATGGAACGCGAGCATAGATTCCGTGTCGTTAAATCTGCTGATTACGAGAAAGAAGCAGTACAGATTAAGGTAGCAATGTAAATCGTAAGGAGATCAAGGTGAGAAGCTACGCAGGTCTTAATATTAAAAATCATGAGTTGCTCTCGTGGAAGAATACTTATGATGAGTGGTATTTTTCGAAGCAAGACCGAGTGAGAGAGATAACAGAGGAAGACGATTCGAAAAGTTTCATTGGCTATCGAGTTGATGTAAGGACGCTACGCCGACGCTTGAAACTTGCTGGACATGACCTTCGTTCTGCCGAAAGAGACTTTAACGATACCCGAATGCTCTAGATTGAAGAGATGAAGGAGTCTCTTCAATGGCATCGTGAAAATCAGAAAAAGAAACCAGAGCAATTTCACGTTGTTATGATCGAAGAGATCACTTCGGAGCTGGAAGTTATCCAAGTACATGAGTTCAAAGACTGGTTGCTTGCACTGCCATTAGTGTTATCAAAGGATAAGGATAATCTGGAACAAGGTATATACGACCAAAAGGTGCGTATAGAAAATGAGCCTTTACTATCGTTTATGCTTTCTTCTTTATCGGGAGTCTACGGCGATAATCAAGGTTTTGCTGGCGCAACGTTTCCATGTAGGTATGTTGAAACATATGCTGTAGCGCTACTGGAAATAAGTAATGATGATGATGCGTGTGAGCTTGTTATTACTGATTTAATAAATGGTGGTTGGGTTGATGATTTCAATGACATTGCGCAAGTTCAAGCTGGTGAGACACAGTTTCATGAGCATTTAAAACTGTCATTAGATGAGCTATCAACCCTTAACGCCTCCTCGGAAAATAAAGTGCTACAAAGGATGGTGTTCGCGAGTGTAATTACTGCAATGGAAGCATACTTGTCTGATACCATGAAATGCCATGTTCTAAATCGCAGTGCAATCAAACGTAGGTTTGTTGAATCATATCAATCATTTAAGGATAAGATTGCCCGAAAGGATGTCTTTAAGTTTTTAGATACGCTTGATAAAACGCTAAACGATGAGATTGATAAGATTTCATTTCACAATGTCGATACGATTAAAGACTTATACAATGACGTTCTTCTTTGCAACTTCCCAGAAGACAAGCTATCCGATTTGCGCCCTTCTGTGTTAAAGAGGCATGACATTGTGCATAGGAACGGTAAGAAGACGGATGGTTCTGTGGTAGCAATTTCTCAAGACGATGTAAAGAGCCTTATTGAATTTGGTATATGGCATAATCAAACATATTGATATGCAAATTATTGATGGGTTATTGGTTGATTCCGAGTAGATAGTGTCAGCAGATGTGCTGACAAATAGCTATCAGTTTATATTTTATACATTACTATTTTTAATTTGATAACTGAGCATAAGATCTAAAGCTGTAACTCGAAATTGTCCATTTCAATGACTGATGGTGTGCGTGTCTGAAGGCCAATAAATAAAAGTATTGAGACACGGTAACTCGTTTTACTAAGTGATAACTTAGTACGAAAATACAGAAACTAAAGGTGCTTATCGTGACGAAATTACCTACAAACTCACCAACGGATTTTTGCGTAGCTTTTATAGAAAGGGAACTTGAAGATAACCGAGAGAATAAGCTTTGGATGAACCGCTGGTCACTTATGCAACGGATGATTGACCAGGCATCAAACCTTGAAAGGGTTTACAACGAGCTAATTAATCGGTTTGGTTACGCTGACAAACTAGCAATCATTTGCGAATCAGAAAGGCCGAATGCTGAAGCTGTTTGGTTGACATTGGAACATATCTGGATGAGCGAAGATTTTGCGAAGGAAGAGTTTATCCAAGCTAGAACCAATAGGCGTGAGCTACTCAAATTACAAGAAGATATCTCGGAGCTTTCATGTCGTCTGGCCGATATGCTAAGACGCCAGAGTGAATTGTATGAGTTATCTGGTTTTCGCCGGCATGATTATCAAACAGCAGTCGATTCGTTGGTGCAAGGCGGAGAGCATAACTATCTTTTCGGGGCTTACGTTAAAGATGAGCTTGAAAGTCTTGCGTACCAATATGATCTTAAATACTGGCCTTCACGGGCTGATGTCGTAGAAGCCATTGGTGAGTTTGAAGAGCTTCAACCAATACCACAACATGTTGAAATCCCTGATGCGGTACTAGATGGAAGAGCATCAGACCATAAAGATTTTGTTCTTGCGTTTGATGCCCAATTTGATGAACTAAATCAGCTACCTATCGGATTTAGATTCAGCAATCAAGCTATGGCAGACATTATCAATGTAGTTTTAGATTTTCCTGAAGATAAACTCATTCTTGGTGATACTATTCGGACGATCAGGAATCGATATGTAGTGGTCAATAGAAAATGCCCACAGGTTTAGGGCAAAAGTCCTAACACGAATTAGATATGAGCTAGCTACATTAATGTGTTAACACATTAATGTAGCTAGCTTTTCTTATTCAAGTTTAATGGGATAGATCTTCCCACTAAATCGAATCGTTGCTGACATTCAATAGTTATATTAGTCTGGGGCAAATTTGAAGCTGCCTTGCGGTATTTTTCTAGCAAAGTCTTATTTCGATAATATTCGCGAAAAGAGCCCTCTGCAAAACCTAAATCTTTCATTGTAGCTCTGGTGTGCAAAGGGTCACTATCACATTCATTCCATTGCTGACCATACCCGAAGTATCTACAATACCACCCATTAGCTGGGGCAAATTTTCTATATGTACGCCACATCTTATCCGTAGATTTACCTTCTAGAACATTACAACTGCGGCATAATAAAGCCCTAACCATACCTGTTGAATGGCAGTGATCTTTCACCAAGTGGTCATTTGATTTAAATATATTGCCTGTCGCCCAACACATAAAACACTGCCCTCCCTGTAGTTCTGATAATAAGAGGCAAGCAGCTTCTTCTGGTGGAGGCACCTTTCTATAAAGCGACAGTTCTTGATAGAAAGATATAATCTTGTTCTGCACTGAAGACTGCCATAAATCGATTTCGTGTTCTTTACGCTCTATTCTTTCCTCTACTAGTAATCTAATATTTTCAGGGAGATGTGAGTTGCAGAAGTTTCCAACTGTAGAATAAACTTTTGCATTCCTAGTGCACTTCTTCCCGTTAAGAAATTTCCCATCACATTTTTCATCAGGCGTAAATAGCCATCGAGTTTCGTAACCTTCCGTTAGCTCAACTTCTTTATTACTATCAATCATACACTACCTCTATATTGGTAATTTTGAAAGTGAGCGTTGCTAAAGGCAGTGTAGTCATCAAAAAATCCGTGTGTAACCGCAAACTTTACCATCAAACTCATATTCAAACCCTAACTTCGCTATGCTAACGATATAATTTAGAACAAGTAATCTTTTACTCTGTCGAAATTCAGCAATATTAAAGGGCGAACATGTGGTAGGTGCTGGCAGGGATGATGTGCTATTTGGTAATAATCTAACAGGTAGTTTGCCATAGCCGCACGAGTTGTGATCGTAAATTGCTCAGGGTGCGGTTTATCCATCATAACAAGCCGTTGCTGTGCTGGTTCCAGATCTGGGTGCGGACCGATCTCCAATTTGATGTAACGGTCCCATAGTTCATCTTCTGAACGTACTATTGACTTACCAATTATTTTTCCTATGGTAAACCTACCAAGGTTAAAGTCACGAAATTGCTGATTTAGCTCATCATAAGCTCGACAATGCCACCGTAAACCGCTATATGCAACAGCGCGAGGATGGATAATACGCTCAATCCCCTCAGGATTCTTCATTGAATAATATTTCACAGACACGCTCAAGGAGTGCCGAATGGCCTTTGCGAGTATCTGCATGATCGCATGATCAGGTGTTGCGAGGTGGGCGCGAGCAAATGTTGCAGCATCAACAGCCCATACATTGTCTTGATAAGTATTTTGGTTGTTGAGGAGGAACGCTTCATATTCTTGCCAACGAGGGCTAGCGTAATGCAGTTCGAATGTAGGCCCAGTCTCGAATGCTTTTACGCTGCGGTTGTAAATGAGTGCTTCTGGGTGTCGCTCACGGTATTTAGCTACAATATGTGTGGCGTTGCCAAGAGTAATGCCAAACAATGGAGCAAGGCGCGTGGCGTTGACCTCTCCTTCCCAGTATAAGAGTCGTTCAATGATGGCAAACCGGGAGGTTGTTATTTTGTTCAGGGGCTTCAGGTCTTTCATTGTAATCCTTAAAGAGGGTAAACTCTCAACTGAACACTATTAGAGATCAATGTCTCTTGAGTAATAGCAAATTCTGAATCCTTAATGCGGTTTCCGGCTCTGGTCAGACTTGGATATCGTTCTCGGTTAATAACACCATATAATTGATGACGTTGTTTGGTGAATTCAGCCTTTTTATTCATTTTAACATCTAGTGCTGCGCCCTCTGAAGGCAAGATTACTTGACGAGCACCCAAGTTCGCAAATTGCTCAGCCTTTTCCAGCCCAGCCCCATCAAAGTCAAAAAAGACTGTGAAGGTGCAATTAGCGTGTTCTTTTTCCAATAGTTCTAGTACGAGTTTTGCTGCCTTATCGTGTCCTCGATACAGAATAAGCGTTTCATCGCGACCAGGCATAATATGTCTTATTCGATCCCAGAGCCTGAATGGCGTGCCATTTTCTACGATGAGTGCATGGTTTATTTGGGTCATATCCAGTGCCGCTGGTTCTGCAAAAAGGAAGGTGCCTGGAGGGGTGACTGGGTTATGACCTTGAACAAAAGGGATCCCTCTCGGTGACGGGTAAGCCATGTGCATCAGCCCGGCGAACGGGCCAGTAGCTGTAGCGACTTTTTCCTGTGCGGTCTGTCTCGCGCCATCAAGATAATTATCAGCGTTGAGGTTGTATGTGTGGACCGGGTGGCCAAGACATTGTGTATACGCAATTGCAATGCGCCTAACTTCTTCGCTGGTGAGGAATATTCGTTTGCCTCGCACAATACCCATAGGGCCGGTGTCAGGAATATTTTTCAAAAACGCGTGCGAGGCCGTTGAGTCCGGCAAGCTTGGTTCACGCTTGACAAGCAGTTCCTGGATTGTCTTGATCCCTTTTCTTGTAAGTTTCATGCGAAAGGTCTCGTTCTGCGAATGAAAATGATATCGGTGACGTCACTTGTTCCGGAGTAAACGATATCAGGTAAGTCTTGTACTTGCGCGTCCCAGATCTGGTTTATTGCTTCTTTTTGCGCATCATAATAGTTCATCAGTGTCATCATCCAGTCAGCGGGAGATGCAGGGACCTCCAGTTTTCCGTGTTGCTCCATGGCGGACAAGTGGCGGATGCGCTTACTGTTCATCAATGCTTCGATGAACTCCTCTGCGCAAGCAAATACGGGGTCTAAGGTTTCAGCCTCTCCTTGTTCGCCTCTGGTATCGATAACGGGGAGCTCTGAGTTTGGCCCTTTAGGTTTCTCGGCCTGCTGTTTTTTTTTCAGAGCCTTGATAGCCATGCCCTCAAGAACGTCTCCATCAATTGCAGAATCGATGTCTGCGTAACCAGTGGTGAATAATGGGGCTGTTAAATGGAAAAATTCTGGAAGACTGTCCATGCCGGAGATATTAGGGGTGTAGCCAGGCTCCCGGGCATAGTGTGCACTGAAAGTATCAATAAGTCCGTTAAGCTGCTGTATGCGCTCATCTCGAATGAACTTATTAAGCATGTGATGAAGCCGCCGGCCAATTTCGGCCATGCTTGTAACATTGTCGTCGACAATGCGCTTTAAGCGTTTCATCAGTTGCCGCTCGAGAAAAATGTCGTGGCCTACCCGGGCGCGTAGTTTTTCAACTTCCAGTTCCCTAAATAATGTAGTGAATTGTTCCAGTTGGTCGATGCAACGCTTTGTCAGCCGAACCCGTTCAGCAATGCTAGGCGTCAAGCTGAACTCATCACTCACCAAAAAGTGAAACATGGAAACCGCCTCTGTAAGTAATTCGGAGATTTCCACAACCTTATCTTGAATATCTATTTCCGGGGACTGCAGATCGCTGCCGCGATTTCTGGCGTGTTGGTATATATAAATGCTGTTTTCCAGTTCATCTACGAGTCCGGCAAAGGTTGCATGGTGTGCACGAAACTGCACGCGCGCTGAGACGTGGTTAAATAGCCCCCTCACTTTACCGTGGATCTGGATCCCCGCTGCGATGTCAGAAGGGTATGCCAGTTTATGTTTAAGCAGGGCTTGTACGGTCGCATTATTGTCGTCTGTATCTTCGAGCTGTCCGTGATTATTAACGCAGGCGTTGCTCACCGGCGCTGCATGATTTTTCAATGCGGAGATCGCCTTTTTCGTTTCTTCCAGTTCTGCGTTCATAGGTTAAACTCTATTTGCTCTTCGTCTTTTTCGTGCGTATCGGTGATCAGCAGACCGTCTTGCTGGCGGATAAACTCAAGCTGTTCGTAAAGAAGTGACCACTTTGCGGTTGCTCTGTACACTGTCCCCGCTCTCCCGCCGACAGGAGTCAGAAACTGCTCATCGCGGAGATAGTTCAGCGTTGAAGTCAGTTTTCCTTTCGTGTTTTGTTTTACACTGTTTGGGTTCAGCTTTTGAGCGACAATGGAGAGTTGTGTCTCCAGTGGCGCAGAGTCTTCGATTGCGCCGAGCAGCTCAGATTCACGGATGGTGTCCCCATATTCCACCGGTTTAGCCTCGCCTGATAGGCTACGGTACAGACGCAACCAAGCGATAAGACCGTCGAGCTTGCCTGCAAAGACATTAAAATGCTGTTGAGCATCATTCTGGTGGCCATTATCCAAAGAGTTGTATATAAGGTAGAAACCTTGGCCGTCTGACGTTTTACGGATTTGCCGACCAAGCCGATGAAGGTAGATATCCATGTCCTCAAAATGTCTTTCGTCACGAAGATATGAATGAGCATCTTGGTCACTAATAGCGCAAACAACTTGTCCGGTTAATAGAGATGTTGCGGTGTTTTCAAAGTCGATGAAATGTTCAGGCATGAGTCAGCTCCTCATCTAGAATACGGTTGCGGGATTGGCCTTCAGCATATTGAAAGCGCTCAATTCCTTTGCCGCGCACTGCACGGTACTTGTTTGTGAAGCGCTGGCGGTGAACTTGGTTTAATTTGGGCTCAGCGCAGAAAAGCGTGATTTTTTCGTTGTCCATGAAGTTGAAAATACGAGTAATGTTTTCATCATGTAAGCGGCCCATTTCGTCCATTGGCCAGTGTATTTGTACGTCGTTATCGTTACACAGGAAACGGGTCATCCCGCCAAAAACAGCAAGAAGGGCCAACTCGGTTAGGCCGGTTGACGAGCTATGGACAAGCTGCTCGTCATTTTTGATGATGACAGGCGCGTTACCGTTCTCGGAAAAGCATAGGTGCATTTCAATGTAATGGCTGACGGTATCATTTTGGAACCTACGCATGCCACCGTTTTTCATAGCTTCAACCGTGCTGCTCGCGGCTTGTAGCAATGTGTCGTCCGGTAATTCTGTTTGTCCGGCTTGTGCCCATTCATTCCATACCCGCGTCAATTGTTGCAGAATATGCCAAATTTCGAATTCCTCAAATTTTGATTTCAGCAACACGCGAATGTCTGTTATTCCGGGGAATTTATTGCTGGTGTTCATTCGCTCCCCGAGCATGCTTGAAACGCTTTTTACTTTCAGATTCAGAGCTTTCAATGATTCGTAAAAGCGCACGTAGCGTTGTCCTAACATCTTCATATTTTCAAGTTGTAATTTGGTAATATTGGGAATGCTTTCCCGGACCAGACGCTCGAGTGCTTCTGCGCGATCAAACACTCGGTCCCTTTCCGAGCCAGGCATGCGCAATTTATCGTATTCTAGCTTGTATTGGACCCAGGCCTCAGAGATCGCGTTTCGGGCGTTCCCTTCAGATAATATTTCGTTGGCCGTATGTATCGCCTGTTTGATTTTTGTGGTTAGCTTGCGGCTGTTATTGCAGACATCCGTGCTTTGAGTAAGCAGCAGTGCTAATGGTGTTTCTTCACCTCGGACCTCAGGAGGGTGATCAAACGGGGTTTGTTTAATTTGCTCTTCTAAGTCTCTTTGGCGGCCTTCAATATCAGCAAGATTTGCTTTGTATGTGTTTAGGTTGCCTTCCATTTTTTCGCACTCGTTACTCAGTTTTTCAAGCTGAATATAGCATTCACTTTTAAGCGCTCTTAGCAACGCCTCTTCTTCGCGCAGCTTAGCCTGGTTCTTGTATTGATTATGTTCTTTTTCTTCAACTGTAGCCCATCGTGTCTCCTTCCACAGATTGAACTCCTCAAGGATTTTACGATACCCCCTGACGTTTTCTACCTGGGCAGCCAGCTCATCGGCCCGCTTCTTGGCTTTTGTAACCGCTTTGTCGTCAATATTTTTGCTTCGTAACATGCCGTCATAAACGGTTTTGAGTTCAGTGAGTTGTTCTTTTTCCAGCTTTTTGCTTTCGTCTATCTGAGTATCGAGGAGCTTTATCGCGGCTTCAAATTCAGCGGTTCTGATGCTCTCCCGGATGCAGTATTCCTGCTTTCTTTTGTTGCCGTTCGAACTTATTATTTCGGTTGTTTCGTTTGTTTCGGTGTCGAAAGTCTCCAGATTCTGTTCTGCAGCCGTGAGTACCTGGCTGGCTTTATCAAGGCGCACTTTCATTGCATTTTTAAAATCCATTTCGAGACGTTCGCGTTCTAGGCGTAGTTGTTGGCCATTTCTCCGTAAGCTCTGCTGTTTATTTTTGATGCGGCTGAGTTCTGTGTTTAATTTGTGGATCTGTGCGGTTGTGGTTAAAATGTCTTGTTCACAGGCGCCTACCTGCGTCAGGAGCGCGTCTTTGTCACGCAAGAGCAGCTTGACGCGTTGTTCAAGTTGTTCATTGGGTTGAGCGTAATCGGGCAGTTCCGCCTGTTCAGTTTTCAGCTTCAGCCCGAAGATACTACCTGGGTCATTGCTTTCGACAATAGTGGGATTTAACTGTGTGTTGTTCAGTGCTTCAACACTCAGCAATCGGCCGAAGGTTTGACGCCAGTCGGGTACATTTTCACTAAGGTATGCGCGCAAGCTGTTTTTATTCGGGTGCAGCAAGCTCTGTACACTTTCAATAGTCTCTTCGCATTCGCTTAATTTTTGCTTTAGTCCACGAAGATGGTTTTTGTGATCTGTGATTGTACTCTCTGTGTCGTCCAGTTGATACTGAGTTTGTCCTTCATGATCGTCTAGCCGGGATGCCTCTTCGTCTATGGCGTCCCGTTGCTTCTGGATCTTATCAAGGGCCCCCTTCTCTTCTTGTGTTTCGTGATTAGCTTTTTCTTCGTCTCTGGCAGCTTGATTGATCGCCAACACGAGTTCGTTACGCTTGCCGTTGCGTGTCACTTCGTATTGCTTAATGGCCTCGTTTGTTTCTCGTTCAATCTCCTGGGCCTGCTCATTAACATGCACCAGGTGATTGGTCTTCTCCCTCTCGATTGTGGAGATTTTGCCTTCGATTTCTTCGCGCCGTTGAGATTCTTTAGCAATCACGTTTGATCGTTGTGCTTGATAGGCGCTATCTTCGGCCTCGACCGATTCCAGTAGTACCTTATGGTGGTCTTTTGCCTCCTGCGCGCAGCTCACAAGGCTGTTCAACTCGTTGTAGGCCGCGGCTTTATCATCCAGATCAAGGGCATCATATTCATCGCGTTCCTGGTAGAGTTTATCTAGAGCTTTAGTCAGATGGTCACATGTACTCTGTAGCTCAATCACTGTAGCTTGTTTGCCGCTAATGCTGGCGTCAAACTGCCTCTTGTCGTTTGTAAGCTGGGCTCTGAGTTCTCCGAGCTGGGATTGTGTTTTAGTTTGCTCGCTGGTAATTGTGGCACGATGGCTGTCCAGTTCATCGTTCAGTCGCAATAAGGTGGACCATACTACTTTAATGTCGTCATATGCCTGAATGGCGGCTTCGAATTCGCGTTGGCTCGACATCATACCTTTTAGCGCGCTTAGCGCATCAATAGTTAAAGTGTCGTTCGCATTGTACGGGGCTTTTCCAACATCCAACTGACTATCAATAAAGCAATCAGCAATCATGTTTTTTAATCCTTCCATCAGCTTTGTTTTCTTTAGCATGACGGAAGTCAGCCGTTCGATATGCCGCATTGATTGCCCCGGGCGACAGAAGGAATACTTGTCAGCCAGATCTTTGAGTCCTGACTGCCTAGCTTTTATAGGAGACAAATGAGATAGATTATGTTGAATGATGGCGCAGTAATCTTTAATTGTTTTGATTTGCCGTGAGACTTCGGTTGTCTGCGCGACATGTTCAGCCAGCCAACGGTCAATGTTTTCTGCACTGTTCAACTTCGCCTTGTTTTGTTCTGTGAACAGCGTAGAGTTCGCATCCCCCATGACAAACCGGTAATGCAAGGCGTTGTTGTGTTGATACACTACAACACAAATGAGCTGCTCTTGACGTTGGTATTCGAAAATGACAAAACTTCGCGCTTTTGAGAGGTAAAAGTCCTGGAAATTTTTTGATTTCTCCTTGACCATATAGTTCGGATCAATGCCATAGAAAACAGGTATAAGCACGAGAGATGAGGTTTTGCCAGCTCCGTTTGTGCCGGTGATGTTGGTGTGTCCCAGTACGGAAATTTCCGTCAGTGAAGGGAATACGCTCTGATTGGTTATAATACGCAGCAGTGCAGATTTCATAAATCGTTATCCTTGATCATGTATACTGAATCAATGTACATCGAATCAATATATAACCAAAAAATGGTGGAATAACAAACAAAAAATAACTGAACGACATCTAAACCAGACAGTCGACAATTCATAAACATATGAAAAGTTGACGCTTTTAAGGTGGTAAGCAGACTTAAAGTTGGGCAGATTTAATTAAATGTACTTTTAGACTTGATGTGTCGCGCCAAATCTAGATATTGATAGTTTGGCGGTGGATGATTGGTAGAGACTTGTCTTCTACCATTCGCCTGAAGAAACCTACCACTCTTGAACTCGTAATGAATGCATTTACTCACCTTTAGTGAATGAAAATATCCCAGCATTTGCTGAGATATTTTGAAGTTAGCCCTGCCTTTTCGGCAGTTGTATGTCATACGATGTGGTTGTTTACTTCCTGGCCTAATTTCAGCTGCCTATTCGGCAGGTTAATAGGTCAACAAGCTGTTGACCAAATTTCATAGATTTTTAGCTGCCTATGCGGCAGGTCACGTTTCTTAGGCACAATATTCCCCTCGACGCTAATTTCCAGCTGCCTATGCGGCAGGTCACTATTAAAGTTAGCCTAAAACTTTATAAATTCCATGCAATTAAACCTACTTTTAGCAAATAACTTTTGTTTCCAAGTCTGCTCTTAACTCTTTGATATACAGCATTCTTAAAGCTATTCAGATTTAAAAGCTAGTAGCGGAACACTGCCTGTGTGCTCTTCGTTTGTTGCAAAGCCATAGCTATTAAAGGTGTAGTGTATTGATTCTGTTGGCTCTAACCTTAAGTGCAGTACAAAGTCGTTTTGATTGCTTTTGCTGGCGATGGGGATTTTATGAAATGGGCTAATTTCTTTATCGTCAGGTACATACTGTGGGATATATTCTTCACCGCGAGCTTCGGCTCTGCGTTTTGCGCGCTCCATTCGGCGGCGTTTTTCACCCATTAATAATTTACCTAGGCTTTGGTCACGGATAATGCGAACTTCTGGGGCATCTGCTGGTACGGGCTTGATAGCAGATATTTCAAATAGCTTGTCGTGGGCCATCATTTCAAAGTAGTTTTGCTGGCTTAGGTTTTTAAGTGTGGTTTTATCTTCACTCACAAAAGCTATCTGATTGCCTAGATGTTTGTCGGTCCATTTAGGGAAGCTTACACCAATGTGGTTGCAGCTTCGTTTGTTCATAAAACCGTGCAATATGCCAATACAGCGGCCTGCTAATAGGGTTACATCACAATTTGTTGGTAGGTAAGTAATGGTGAAATATGCTCGGCTCATTCTTTGGTCCTTTGGAATAACCCGCCTTTGATTAAAACTGCTGCTATGTAGTGAATATGGCTGGCTTGCTCTTGGTTTTTTAGGCCGTTTTGCTCCATTTCTTTTACGTATAGCGCCACTTTTTGTAGCAGTGAATAAAAGTCTAGATGGTTGCTTGGCCTGCGTCTGGCAATCACGTTTTTGTAGTCAGCGCCGTATTCATGAATTCTCAATCGCTTGTTCGTATCTTCGTCGTACCAGTCATCAATCATTTGAATGGCAGCTCCCACCTTTTGAGAATGAAAGCAGGCCGCGTCTTTATCAGCGATTTGAGTGTAAGCGTAAGCTCTTGCGACATCATCGCTTTCTGCGAATGATTGGCTTGGGTAAATCTCTTGCCCAAAGTAGGTATCGAGCTTGGCCGTTACTTCTAAAAAACAAAAGCTGTAAGGGTCTTCTAACCCCGTTTGTATCACTTCTGTGAGCGTATGTAGGGCATCTTCAGTTTCACGCCAATTGCCATCCCAGCGTAAACGGTTTGCTTTGGTGATGCTGATAGGGTCAAACCCTTCGCCAACTATCTCTAAATCTACATTGGGTGATGTTTTGTTTCGCCATAGCCACTCACACATAAGAATGTTTTTGGCGTAGCGCTTTGCCAACTCCCTAAAGCCACCATGCTGCTTGTAGGTGCTCATAAAACGTGTGAGCCAATAACTTACTTTTGGCTCACCACATACATTTGGTTCTAGGCTGTTTGCTTCTACTCTGAGTGAAAACCGGCAATAGAGTTCTTGCACCGTGGGTGGCACATAGCAAAGCTCTATAGTGTGCGGATTACCAAAGGCCAAATCTTGCGGTGCTAGCTCTTTAGGAGTGGCTTCCTTTTTGTAGGCTTCGGCGAACCCTGACTTTTGACCTCGGATTTTTTGCCGCTCAATTTGCAGTGGCTCAAAGTCGCTTTCGGATGTTTTATAAAAAAACACCGCCTTACCTGGCGAGAGTGAGCGGGTGTATGTGAGCTGGCGCGGGAGTTTCATTAGTCGTACTCAAACTTGGCTTTTTTCATAAGCATAGATGCTTTTTTGCAATGCATGGCCCAAAACCCGTGATTAAAAAAATGCAGAGCACCAGATAGTCGAACAGTGACCGCATCTACACATTCAAGCAACCCAATAGCAGGCTCAACATAGCAATGGAACTTGGTGATTGAGCCTTGCCTTGGCTTTGGCTCTTCAAGAGCTAAGTAACCCAGTGCAGCTGGCCGCATAGTGGGTCGCAGTGTTAACTGCTCAGCCAGTTCCTCAAAACTGCTCACTTCAACCGATGTTGGATATAGCCAAGAACCGCCTTTAGGTAACGAGCGAATACGCTCAAACAATGCCGGTGGTTTTGCATAAACTTGGCACCAATCAACTTGATCATATAACGATGGCGGATGAAGCGTACCACCCGCATAGCGCGATGGAAATGCCGCTTTCAGCAGGTTTTCAGACAAGTCGTTAGCAACAGCTTGATTGTTGGTTTGCACCCTAAACACCAAATCAAAACATATATCGCACTTAGGTATTTGCATAATTGCCGAACGCAGCGGTACACGCTTTTGACCGTCTTTTTTGAGTTTGTTGGGCTCTGGCAACTGCTTGTTGTTGTGCAATTGATACGAGCGAACATACACGGCCACACCAATCACATGTACGCCACTGCCTAAGAGCTTTTGCAGCTTGCGTTGAAATTGATGCCCCAAACCCTCAAGCGCGGTGATTGATGGCATACCCATTATGTAAGGATTCGGCATTGCCTCGGCGTTGTAGACTCGCAATTTCTGACAATGCACGTACTGAATATGCTCCGCCTCAAATTCATCTGCTTGGTTATTTTGATGCGATAGCACATAGCGAAGTTGTGCTTTTAAGATAGGCATTAGTTCTGGGTGATAAGCGTAACGCTTTAAGTATTTAAGTCCACTCATCTGCCTGTTTAGCTCTTGGCTTAAAACAAGCTCTAATTGTTTGTATTCCTGCGTGGCTAAAAGCTTTACAGGCTCTGGAGCTGAATCATTTATCGCTTCACTTTGCGCCAGTTTGATAAATTTTTCTAACCATCCATAAAGTGCTGTTCGTAACGTCTTAGTTGCAGCAATACGTGCCAAACGCTTTTGCCTAAGCGTATTAAATGGCTTTGACTTTGACAGCACCAGCAAAGCCTCACTCACTGTTTTGCTATTTAATGCCGCCACATTAAAAAGCCGTTGTTCGTCTTGGCTGTAGTAGTCATTAACGGTAGTCGCACTATAGGTTTTGGCAAAGTACTTAAGCACGTTCGCTCTGCCGCCCAGTGCGCTTGGCAGCTCTCCAACATTTGCAGGGCGATTGTGTTCAATGACCCCGCGTTTAAGCAAACCGCTGCGAGTTGCCATTTGCAGCGCAGCTAAAACGGCATGACTTACAACGGGCGATACACTCAAATAGTCATGTTCAATTGGAATAAGTAACTGAGGGGTATAATTACTAATTTGCTCGGGCAAGTCTTCATTAGGGAGCTGCGCGGCTATTTGCTCACACACGGCAATCACATCTCTTTTTAGTAATCCTAGCTCTCTAAACTGCGCTACCCAAAAACCCTCTTGCTTTGCAAGCAGCTGCGCCAAACACATATATTCACCACGCCAAACAAAGCCAGTTAAAAACAACTTAGCATGATTAATTTTAGAGCTGTCGTGCGACCAGCCAAATTGCCTTGGATAACTGCTACTACTGACTACCCTAAGCCCATCATCAACCACTTGCGCCATTAGCCTTTGGTGGCTAACTCGAATATCGGGGTATTTTAAATTATGGGTGTGATACCACTTTACTTCATCAATACAGGTTTTAAGGTGTTGCTCATCGCGTAGCGCAGCTTTGGCACTACTCACACTCGCTAAATCTTTAATGTCTTTTCGCTTGTAGGTGAGGTTAATTAAAATCACCAATGCTTGAGGTTCACTCCCTGTAATATCAATATGTTCAGAGTATGGTGCAAATGCGGCTCGTAGCGTTTGGGTAAGCTCTTTACTTGGCGTATTTTGTAGTAGTGTGTGCAGTTCCATTGATCACCATGGTGGTACAAATTGTTGTTGGTTATTAGGCATGTTCGGTGCAAAAGACTGTTGTAGTTCAATGACCTGTCTGAGGTAAAACACGCTATCGCTCGGCTTTAAAAACGTATTCTTTTTAGGTGGTTGAACTGCTGCTAAAAAGCCCTCTTCGTATAACCTAAACACTTGCTCGGTACTTGTGCCAAGAATTACTGCGGCACCGAGCATAGAGAGCAGAAGATCACCCAAGTTTGGGTGCTTTTTCTTGGGGTTTTGCTCAACGAGCTTGGTTAAAAATGTAATGATGGCCAACTGCACCGTGTTGTAGCCGTGCGAGCCAGCGCAGGCCAGTTTACTGTCTTTAAGCAAGCTACCAAATACATCATTAAATGGTGTGTGGTTAAACGGCCTAAGCTGCTTTACTTTCGCAAGTTCAGCGGTGTTACCTAGTTCATCCTCAAATCCACTGGGCCAGTTAGAAAAGTAGCTTACAAACAGCTCACTAAAATCATGGTCATCATAGCTAATAGCTCGCCACTGACTAAACCAAGCCATAAGCCCGACAAGTTTTGCAACGGCATTTGTTGCAAGGGCATTTGCCAATTTAAAATCTGCTTGATTTGCCTTTGGGCCTTGCTTGATTGCAGCACCACACTCACACTCTAAAAACGCCTCAGACGCTCTGTAATCAATTTCAGCATCACATTGCCCACATATTCTAGTTAATTGCTGATTGTGCTTGTGACAAGCTTTATAGGCTCTTAAATGCCAGAGGTAAGGTATGTGCGTATCTTGCTTTAAACATTCAGTGCAAACAGGTATGCCAGACTTGCGAAGCAACTGACGAGGCACCAATAACCCACCACGAGAAACCGCCGTGATAGCGCCAAACTGTGTATTGCTGCGAAGCCAACATAAATTAAGCAACCCAGACGCTTCAACCCCAGACAACTGTGCAACCAACCGCAGCGCACGAACCCGAAAGTTACTTGATTGCGATGCCTTATACACATCAACCGAATGCAACTCGTTTGGAAAAGCCCCCTCCAGGTCGTGATCTTGTGTAACCAGCCAGTCCCACAAAATATCAGCCATATCAGAAAAGCCAAGGTAGCCATTGTCTTGTGACAAACGAAGCAAATAGCTTTCAATGGTTTCGTCGGGATAAGGAGTTGTTTGAGATAGGAATTGCATTTAAAACCTAAACTAAGGAAAACTTAGTATAGGTTTAGCTGAATGAAAACCAGTTGTCAAAAGACCATTATTGACTTAGATCACCTCCCAATTATTTACATAGTCGTAATATAGCTATAACTTAGCTATCTCTAAGGATGTATTGAAAGCGGTTGAAACTAGTGAAAACTCATAGATCAAAATAAGGAGGTCTAGATGGCCTGCAATTGTTGTGGAAAGAAACTAAATAGTGGAATGATCCACGTAAACGACCAAAATGGTCAAAAATTTAAATCATGTCCGCACTGCTCAGATGCTAATGGTTCTGAACACGTATACCACCCTTACCCAAATAACTTCGGAAAAACTCCGGCGAGAAAAACAGCTCGTAATCCGGATGGCGATCAAAGCTACTGTATCGATTGTCGACACCTAGCTAAAGGTAAAGCATCAACCGCATTCACAAATGGGCGAACATGCGGATCGTTCAATTGAAATCATCACTAAAAGTTTATAAAAACGATTCAGTGAAATGGTTATCGACACTTTCAAACGAAAGTGTCGATTTAATTATCACTGACCCACCCTATGAGTCGCTAGAAAAACACCGCAAAGTTGGAACAACTACAAGGCTCAAACATAGCAAAGCATCCAGCAATTCTTGGTTTGCGATATTTCCTAATTCACGCTTTGAAGAGTTACTTGTCGAAATATACCGCGTGCTTAAGAAGAACTCTCATTTTTATTTGTTTTGTGATCAAGAAACTATGTTTGTTATCAAGCCAATAGCTGAAAAAGTCGGCTTTAAATTTTGGAAACCAATCATCTGGGATAAGGTATCCATTGGTATGGGGTATCACTATAGAGCCCGTCACGAATACATCCTTTTTTTCGAAAAAGGAAAACGAAAGTTAAATGACTTAAGCATCCCTGACATACTTTGCCATAAAAGGGTTTTTAAAGGTTACCCTACCGAAAAACCCGTTTCTTTATTTGAAGTATTGGTTTCACAAAGCAGTGTTGAAGGCCAACTTATTGCTGATCCTTTCTTTGGCTCTGGCGCATCCTTAATTGCAGCAAATAATCTCAATAGAAACAGTGTAGGGTGCGATATTTCTGATGACGCTCATGCCTATCTGCGGGATAGAAAGGAACGCAAATAATCTGGCGATTAGCGTTCCTCATTTCTATTTAATCTAATGTGCTCCAAGAGCGCTTTACGAGAGTCTGAATTGAGCTTACCTAACTCACAAATCAATTCAGCCAAATCATCTTCTTCACAATAAAAATAAGCTACAGGCACTCCCAACTCATCTGCTATACGCTTCATGGTTGTAAAGTCTGGTGCATGCTTACCTTTTTCGTACTGGTTCATTCTTGCGCTGGCCGTGTTGGGCTCCATACCTAAAGCGATGCCTAGTTGCTGCTGAGTATAACCAGCAGCTTTGCGGGCCTCTTTTAGACGTAAGGGCGTTGGTGATTCCATGACTACCTTAGCTACTAACTTCAATAGCTAAGATTCTCTTAGTATAGCGGCCACTTTGGTACTAAGGAATACTTAGTTAAGTAAGATGTTCAAAAATATCCATTGTAGAGGGCTATTGTGAAACAGAGAGTTTGCTATGTGGCAAGCAAGTGACTGGCCTTTGTAACACTTTGAGTAATATTCAAAAACGAGTTAACTCAACATCTCCATAGATCAATTCAGTTTAGTTGTTCTCATTGTTTAGATTTCCAAAAATCAAAGCGATTTTGAAAAGCTTCTTTTGCTTGGTGTATTTCGGAAGAACCGCGTACAACTGGATACTCCACCTTGTTAGCAAGAGGTCTAGAGACTTTAAGACCATAAGCTGACTCACTAAAAGTGATTAAATCATAACAATCAAACAGCTTCATTAAATCGTCAACTTCACTCGCCCCCAAAAAAACTTCTTCTTCTCGGGCCTTTTCCAAAACAATAAACCATGCAGCTGCGCTGGCATTTAAAGCAGCCTCAAATGATGCTAATTTCCCGTGATGTTTTGTTGCGTTGTTTTCATCTCGTCCTTCTATTTTCAACTTGTCATTTGTAACTAATGAAAAAGGCATTAGCACCTCCAATACAGGCCAATATGTAAACCGAACCTTAATATCTTCCCATTTCCACTCTTGTGAACTGCCCCATCTCGTTATTTCAGGCCAAAATTCTCTGCTACAAAATGCGGCCTCGTGGAGGTTTGCAGCTTCATTAAGAATAGAGGTAAAAGCCAAGCTCGTAGTTTGCCTATTTTCCTCTAAACTGGGATGTACATGAAAAAATTCGTTTTCCAAGCGCTTCAATAGGTAATTAAGCCTTCTTACTAAAATATGAACAGCTCTTTCCTTATAATTCATTTAAGCCTCTTTAATTCGTTTGGCACTACTACTAACCTTCCCTCTCTGATTAAGGTCTATGACAATCACTTCTATTGCACTAACTGTTGGATATTCTTTGGATATTGAAGTCCAATAATTCATCAGCGCATCACGTAATTCATCAAGAGAAACACTTTGGTTATCTATTTGCCAACTCTTATTTGTATTGGCTGAAACCAAGAGAAATACACCACAAGATGCTCCATTGGCTCTGAGGTAGTCACCAACTAATTGGTTTCTTAATCGCTCACACAATTGGTTTCCTGACCAGTTTTTGTCAAGTAATTTTAATTCAATAGGTACTGGCGCATTGACATAATTGCTGTTCAACCAAATGTCCATTCTTTGATTATTTGCCAGCTCAGGCTCTTGAGCCGTTGTGTATTGCTCTCGGCAATTTTGATTAAGCCAACCAGTTACTAAGTTGCGTACCTCATTTTCTTGCTCAGCCTTTTGCCAAGTTTCCCATGGGCTATCGTTTCCTTGCTCCAGCCAAACTTTCATATTCTTCAGTTTCAAAACCCCCAATTCAAACAACTGCTTATGGGTTCTAGGAGTGACCAACTGATAGGTAGCGTACTGGCAAACTTGCTCACAACTCCATGGCTCTAACTCGGCATCGGCTTCAGCTCGTTTATATGCTTGCTTTTTCATCCAGTGACGGTAATTAGGTTCTGGATGTTCTTGTTCTAGCTCTTTCATTGCATTGTAAGCAGCGTTGCCTGGTAACTCAGATAGTAGAGAGAAAAGGCGGCTTCTTGCATTTTGCGCATCGTCTCGAAGTCCACTAGCAAAAGCCACTCCTGTAGGCCTATTAATATCATCTTCAGCTCGAATAAATCTATGCGCTAAAATATAAAGTTGTTTTAAGTATTGAGGGGTTATGTATGATTCCATGCCGCCAATCCCCCCACGACCACTTCTATCACCAACCAAATAAGTTACAAAAGTTTCAGCGGCAACTTTAGCTTCCTCATCAGATAATCCCTGTAACCAGATTTCAAGACATGGTATTGCGAGTTCGGCTTCCCAGTCGACCCACATGGCGTACCAACGAGCCTTAATTTCAGTGGGAACTCCTCTGCATATTTCGCGTTTTGCCAATTTGATGAGTGCACCTTTAGGATATTTCCCTCCGCCCATAATCTGAACACAATACTCTGGAAACTTAGTGATTTTTTCCGGGTTGTCATATAGCCAGTCGAATATCGTGGGAGCAATAGCTTCATGTACCCATGGAGCTTGGTGCAGTATATTACTTAATATGTAGTGCACTTTGTCATCTTTAGAGGCATATTCAAGCTCCCAGATGACTTCTTTTGCCATCGCCTCAGTCGTATCTAATGGATAAACTTTGAATAGCTCTTCAAGCCAACTAGGGAAGCCATTGAGCTCTTTTCCTAAAAACCTCAATGCTTGATTTAATTCAGTACCTGAAAGATTATGAGGGAATGCAGATGACTCGCGCGATTCGATTTCAAGGCCAGCAAGGGCAACAATAAGAGCATAAGAGTGACTATTTATATGCGATTTGTGCTCTGACTGTAGAGGCACATTGAAACTGCGCCATAGCTTTTGAGCAATTGCTCGGTACTCCATTGCTACTTTTTCACCAAACTCAGATATTAGCTTTTGCCAATCAGCTCCACCTGCTCTTGTCGTAATTAGCCCTTCTTGAACTATTTCGGAGTAAAGCCATACAATGTTATTGGATATTTCACCATTGTTAAGAAGCGATTCCGCCACGAGTTGATTTGGTGCACTACGTAGCCTCTCTATCCACTCTTGCCGTTGCTGCTGTTCTTTTTTTTCCACAACTTCTTGCCTTTTCCTGCTGGCATAAAGTCGCCTTTGAGTATCACTAATTTCAGTTAGTGTTGGACCAAACCTTACTTGCATTAATCCTTGCAAGGAAGAGTTAGTCTGAGCTGCTACTTTCAAATCGTCTAACATCTTCTTTGGTTTATTAGGCCACCAATAAAGATCTATCACTGTACTTAACGCAGCTAGCTGCTCTTCCTCGCACTCTAAATTAGGAATACTTTTCAATAGCCTTGAATATGAGTTTTCGTCAAATACCCAAAAGCTATTGTGACTAGACACCCCCCAGAGTTCAGCTCCCCCTTTTCCCTCTTTCTCATAAGAGGTTCGAGCTTGATGCAATGTCTCCCAATAAAGCGCATCATTTAATTCAGGCCACTTCGGTATTAGAGCATTCAAACTATCCTTGTAATCACTATATTCGCTATACCCCCAAGATTTCGCATGAGCAATAGAGATTAATACGGACAAAGCGTTTTGTGATAATAACTGCTCGCACTTTGACTCGATCAATTTCTCTAACATTAATGCAGCATAACTAATCAACCAAGCATAACGGGTTGAAACCTTGCAATATTCATCGTCTATGAATGGTGCACACCTAAACAGCCTATCAAAGCCATCTAGCAGCTTATTAAGCACCTCAACATTATTATCAATTGTAACTTTACATATAAAGTCACCCATTGCATTGCGCAAAGAGTAGGAGTCACTTTTTCTTTTATCACACTCAATTACTTCAAGGGAATTTAGTAGGTGTTCAACATTGTGTAAATTAGGATAGGCCTCTTCCAGTAGTTCAGCTAATAGGCGTTGCTCAATAGCATGAGCTGAGCAATTTAATTTGGCCCATAATTCTGCACTATAGTTGGGTTCAGCTAATGTTGCGATTGCCCTCACGCTAGCGATTCTGGCATATATATCTCGGTCAGCATCCAGTGCAATCTTCTCAAACATTACTAAGGCATCAACCATTTTTCCTTGCCAAACTAAACGCCCAAGAAAAAAAATGACATCATCGTTATCAAAATACTCTTTTATTAATTCGACCGTTGTAGGTGTTAAGTCTTCTCTGGCAATTCTAGCTATTGAAGAATTGTCTCTAGCGCCACGGTCATCTTCATTTGTAGCAATTCCAAGTACAATCTTCTCTAACAATCGTTCTCGTGTAGGTAGTGGTAATATGGCTGGATCGCCGCCTTCAACAGCTATTTCTGGTGCAATGCTTATTGCCTGCTGATAGAAGCTATCATCAAATAGAATTAACCAGCTTAAAACAGAGCGAAGCCTTGGTGTAATAATTTTTTCACCGTATTGTTCCTTGAAAAAAAGCGCGGAGATTGAGCCTCTATCAGCTCCAGATTGCAGCAAAGAGTCAAACCACTCTGCTGCTAATAACTCTCTGATTTCTCTGTGACGGAATCTAACCGTATCGTAAATAATATCATTGAAGATACCCAATTCTAGAAGTGCTCGAATATCTTTTGGAGCCCAGTCACTTAATACTTCACAGGCTTGTATTCCTTTCAATTTTGATGTTGAACCTGGAATAACAATGCCTGCGGTATCAGTTAGTATAACCGCTGCCGCTAGCTTACGGGCCCCATTTAAAGCTTGTTCCAAAACCAAGTGTTGGCTGTCGGCTCTATCAACAGAATGCTGTTCGGTCAGTTTTGATTTAATATTGTGCTTTAAAAGCTCTATTCGACTATCAAGAACGCCTGCCTCTTGCCATTTATCAATAATGTTTTCCAGATCGAAAGGCCGCTCTGCTAAGGTCCACAAATTTAACCGTTCTATTTCTTCTAGAAGGGAGTCAACACTCTGTGCCTCACGCGCTTCACAGTAACTTTTTACTCTGTCACTATCTAGCGGCTTTAACATCATCACGGTTAACGCACTAAGATCATTCTCTGTCTCGTAGCCATCATGGACTGAAGACTCTTTCGTATTCTGGCACTGAGGTAGATATAATGTATCATCTACAATGCTTCTATCTTCTTTTGGCCTCCACGCATAAGGTCGACTCGAAATAAATATATGCGCTCGGTGTTTAGCGTTTGAGATGCATGTGGCGAATCTATTAATAGCTTTTTTGAAAGCATTTGGGTTTGTTAACCTAGCTTCATCGACTGAGTCTAAAAAAAACCAAGCTTCGCCACTACCATCTAACCAATCTCTAAATTCCTGCTGAGAACCTATTTCAAACGCATCCTCAAAGTCGCTATCAATGTCTTCGATACGAATAAAAAACGATGTATCACCTCGTTTCATCAAATTGGAAGCCTGTTGCCTAAACTCTTCTGTTTTGCCAGCTCCCGCCTCTGCAAGTATGACGCAACGGTATTCTTTTAGTACATCGCTCCAACCTTTTTCCTTTGAACTACCAAGAAAAGAACCCCACTCATCTTGGTATTCCCTTTCCTGACTTTCAGGTATCAAAGCAAAAGCTCTGTTTAAGTCTATGTAGTTTTCCATAAGTTCCTTGCTGCTTTGATATACGCGAAATACAAACTAACTCGTGAGTTCAAGGCTGTTGATTTTTAATGTTATCTTATTTACTTAAGCTAAAGTCAAACCTTTGCGTTTTGACGTTTGTATGATTCACTTCTTCAACAACTGAACCAGTGGCACTTTCTTACAAAACTGGGTATCAATAAATGGGTCTTCATCTTGAGGGCCATCGGGTTTAAACGTGGAATACTGTTCCACCTCACAGCCTTGAATTTTATTAACATTCATCTCAAATACATTGTCGAGTTCTGGCCGCCATGCCTTAAACGCAGAACTTAAACATTGCTTGTTGAGGGTTACAGCATCGCTTATTAGCGCTTCAGTAAGTGCTGAGTCTAAGAAGTTTTTCAGCTTTCTAAGGCAACCATTTGAAATGGCAAAAAGCGATAATGCAATATTCAAATCCTCAAAGCGGGGTTTGTCCGAAAATGGCAGTCGATTTGCAAACCCTTTAAGAACACGAATAAATAGTTGAAGCTCTTTTTTCTCTGATATTTTAAAGTAGGGAATAAAGCGGCGAATAAAAATACGTGATGACCACTGGGGCTCATCGGCTATTTGATCTATCCAAGGCATACCGACTAATACAATGGAGATCCCCGCTTTTTCATTGATGTATTTAAACTGGTTCGCAATGTCTCGGCGCTTTTTACCTAGGTTGTTTTCAACAAGCTCTTGAAACTCGTCAATAATAATTAGCTCCGTACCTGAGCGCTTTAGTTGCTCAACTAAACTTTCAGCCAGCGCTATCTCATTGCCATGTTTAAGTCGTTTGCTAGATTTAGCACCAAACTGTCCAAGGTCGTGCAGCAACTGCTTTAAGGTGGATTCAATAGATGGGTTACTCGGTATTCGGCTCAGCAGTACCGGGACTTTCCGCCTACCATCAACAAAATATGGTGAGTTGTTATCATAGTAATGTTTAATCAATGCAGACTTACCACATCCTGTATCACCACTTAGCATCATACATGGCTTTTCACCTGCCAGGTCATGGTACATACGCAGTTTGTCGAAATCGTTTATGATGGTCTTTGGTATAGTGTATTCGATAAACACTGATTTGAATTGATTGAGTTTTGCCTTTTTAGCCTCGGTCAGCATAACTAAAACGCTTCAAGATCTGAGACAAAGTCATCCCAGTTATCATCATCGTTTTTAGGCTTAGTGTCAGCGGGGGTTGGTTCGGCTTGCTTTGTTTCAGACATTTTAGCAATGGATTTGACTTGAGTATTGTCCACGCCCTGCGCCCTAGCAATTGCTTTGGTGCCAGTAACCTTAGTTTTTGACCCTACATTTTTAAGCTGTCGCGCTTCTTCTTTCACTCGCTCATCAATAAATAGACGCGCCTTGGCAAGCCCCAGTAGATCTACTTTGCCTTGAATGTAGTCTCTGTGAAACTTAAGATGGACTTTATGCCTGATCAGCGACAAGCCTATTGTATAGCCTTCTGGGTCAACGCTCGGCACTTTAATATAATGTTCTAGTGAATCTAGATAGAGGTAAACATAAGACAGGTCATTTGAGTTTATTTTTGCCTTTATCTTGATACTTTTTTTAGGAGTGTATTGTTTACGATATAAAGTTAATTCGTCACTATTATATCTGATATGTAGATAGGTAATTCCGCCTTTACGTAAAGTGACCTTTTTCGCCATACACATAACAACATCAAGTTTGTCTGCATCTTGTTCCGTTAACTGGGCTGGAGGCAGTGCAGCAAACCCTTTGTTCCAGTCTGCACTGGGAATGTATCGAAACCTTGCATCTGGCGTTTTATGATATACATCAACAATCCACTTATGAAACAACATAGTGAAGGTGCCAAAACGCAATATGGCATCTTTTTTCGGGTTATAATCATGCCTTGCGAGCATGTTTGAGAATGTTTTACCGGGAAATGGCGAAAGCATCATTTCGTTAATGGTTTTAAAAAACTGCTCAACGAAGGGTTTAAGCCAAGGTTTGCCAACAGGGTTATAGCTAATATTTATCCCAACCTCTTCACAAGCAAGCTCTAATGAGTGACACCAAAATTCGGCACCATTATCAACCACTAAAGTTTCTATCTTCCCGCAACATGGCCAATCATTGACGATATCAGGGTATTCGTCTTTCATGTAACTCTTGGGTTTCATCGCATGGCTAATCGCTCTGCGCACAGCATCATAACCAGGACTCTGAAAACCAAGGTAAAAGCCAACAACGCAGTGACTATAAACATCAATGAGCAGGGTTAAGGTTGGTCTTCCCAATGGTACATCAAGCTCATCGTCCAATAGAATGAGATCCAGTGGTGTATGGTCTATTTCAACACGCTCAAGCACTCTGGTGGGTCTTTTGTGACTCATTACTTTATTGTATTCAATATCGGCTAAGCGTTTACCATAGCGTTCAAGCATCACTTCATACTGAGGTAGGTTATCAATGCGGTTTTTAAACGCTTTATAAGTGAGTGGCTTTAGTGGCTCACCTAACACTTTGTCATTCTCTAAAACAATTTGATCGCAATAGTATCGATACGCTGACGCAACAGACGGCATTTCTCTGGTTAAATAACGAGTTAGAGCTAGCTCAAAGAATTTGTCTGTGTCGGTGCGGGCTTGGCGGTTGCCCTTGCGATGATGCTTTGGGATCAAAGCATGAATGTCTTCCTCGGCTTTAATATAGTCAGCGTGCCACCCAGCAACCGTGCGCCACTTTGGTTTTTCTTGCCCTTGAAATTCAGGCATTTCAGCCAGTAGCGGTGCTAAGTTTTTCTGCGTCCAACCACCAATTAAACGCTGTTTAAGCCACTTAACGTATTTAAGTCGTGCAAGTGTAGCAGCCTGTACTTCCTTGGGCAGTGACTCTAAATCGCGAGGTTGAGGGTTAGGCTCTTCCGCTTTAGCGGTTTCAGCTAACTTTTGCGGTGCTTCCTCAAAGTTAAACTCGTCTTCAAACTCCATCAGCCCAAATCACCGACTCTAAAGTAAGTTCTGTGTTTAAGTCTGAAATAACACTGCCTAAAGACAATAAACGATATACCGAGGCAAGTACCTCACCGATGGAGGCTTTTAGGGTTACTACCAAATCTTGAATGGTAAGTTTTCGCCACTGATTAAGTAGCTGAATGATGGAAAGCTGAAGATCGGTTAAAGACTGAAAGCCAGAGTAACGATGAAGCAACTTTAAGTTGTCTAAGGTTGGATAAACACGAATTTGTTTATCGGTAACTAATATCAATTCAATGCCTAATTGCTCTTTGGCAACTAACTGTTTTTGCGCAAAGCGTGCTCTAAATTCAGGATTTGATATTTTACTAAAGGGTTTAACTTCAATAAGTTTTTGCGGCTTCTTGTGATGCGTTATCAAAAAATCAGGAGTGTACCCGCAAACCTTGCCATTGAATTCATATCCAAATACTAACGGTTGAGCCTCAAAGGCTTTTATTTCACGAGAGTATTCAAAGTGAAAGCACGCATCGAACTCTAAGAATGATTCCACTAAGCAAGTAGCTTTATTCTTTTGACTTGCGAACTTGACTAGATTTTTGACTCTGGAGCGACTTATTTTGTGCCTTATCATAACCATCACCGAATATGTGAGACGGTTTAAAAGTAGGCTATGCAGGGTTATATTTCAATTTTTATGCGGGGTTTTACTACAAATTTGCAGACTTACACTTCAAACAACAAAACCTGAGAGTTTGGGTGGCAGTCTTACCAGCCACATCCCGGCACACGAGTCATTCGCTGTGGCTGCTTCCTTCCGGACCTGACCAGGTTCACGAACTATCGTTGCGAGAGGACCAATAAGACTACCATTGAGGGCCTTGTTTGGCGCGGGAAGGATTATCGCGAGTTTCGCGTCATGTTGCAAGGGGAAATGTTAAAAAGCCCGGCTAACTGCATAGTGAGTATACAATTAGACGCGCTTTGTTGGTTTGGTTGGGTTTTTTACTTTGTTTTCGGGTTACTTGGCCAGCTCGGCTTTTAGGTCTTGCAGGCGCTTTTTCATTTTTTTCATGTTTTCCGGACCCATACGCAGGAAGAGTTTTTGTGCATCAGACAGTTGCTCCCATTCTGCATAGGCATATTTGTAGGTGACTGACTCTTGTAGTAAAGGCAGGCTGGTTTCCGGGATTGGAGTTTCCAGCAGCTCGCCTATGGCTTCTTGCAAAGTCAGGTCGAACTCGCCCCCTTCGTAGCCAATTTCTTCGTACGCTTCACCGATCAGAGGTCTGAACTTGTTGTAAGTACGCATCAACTGAGCTGTGCTCATGGCATTTAGCATGTTGACGTAAGGTGTATAACGCTCAAAGCTGTTTGGATCTGTGATGATGATGTCGTCTTCAATGACCATAAAGCTATCTGTTGGCCTGCTGACCGGGAAGTGCTTTTTAGCCACTTTACCCTGTGCCAGGTTGTCCACAAACACCACGCTGCGGCGGATCATGTCTTCCGTTACCACTAAATCCATTGCGGTATCGCTTAGATAATTCGAAATTTGCTCGCTCAGGGCCACGTCGCTGTCGTCCAGTGAGGGCAGCGGCGTTGCAACAGGTTGCTCTGGTTCGCGCTGTGGCAGCGGTTCTGGCTCAGGAATAGGCTCAGGCTCCACAATCGGTGCAGGCTCAACAGCTTCTTCAACCTGAGGCTGCGGCTCCGGGCGCGCGGTATTAACGACTTCCATTGGTGTTTTCTCCGGCACCACAACATCCTGTTTAAACTTTGTGTTTTCCTGTTGATTGTCCCGGTTTGAAAGCACAAAAATGGCCACTATCACGAGGGCCACGACCACGCTTACGGCAAGCAATAAGTGGCTATTAGAAGGCTTGCTGTTCCTGGATTCTGCTGAGTTGTGCTCTGACATGGAAACTCCATTAAATTTGCTAAACGAATTTGTTGCACTTAGGGTGATTAAAGTACCAGATACAGCGGCCTGCCACTCACCAGACAACAAAAATAATCTATAATATACAAAAGATTATAGCTTATTGATGGCCGTTTTGACGACCTTTGCGCCTGCAACCTGTGGCTTTTTTGGTATCTTTAAACGCGTCTACTCACCTGTGCTTCCTGTATTGGTGAGTATTCAATACTAATCCAGATGAGCAGGTCGCCATGAGGAGGATAAACTCAGCCGCTCACGGTATCAGGACGCTCACATGCATTGCGATCAGGCCGTGCCATTTTTGCCTGAATATCGCTGAGCCCCGCTTGCCTTCCGGCTAGCTACTCAATTGAGTGGATCAGTATAGTAAAAGATATCGCATCCCTGATAAGGTGCAATACCAATTACAGGTTAGTGAGCATATGGGCTCAATATGAATCGTCAATGAATTTGCTTCGATTAAGCGATGTATTACTGTTTTACTAAGTTAAACATACCGTTATAGTAGTAGTGTCTGACCTTTGATGGCTGATGTGGCAATCTCAAATCAGCCAAATAAATTTGAGTGGTTAAGGAAGCATATGAGTCAACATCACACCTCGCGTTCACGACCTCAAACGGCCCTGCTATTAACCGGTGGCGGCGCTCGTGCGGCCTATCAGATTGGTGTACTTAAGGCACTGGCACACAGCCTGCCCAGAACCGCACCGCTGCCATTTCGTATTATTAATGGTACATCGGCGGGCGCTATCAACTCAGCGGGCCTTGCCTGCTATGCCTCGAATATGCATCTGGCCATTCGAAAAGTGGAGTCTATCTGGAAAAACTTCCATACCGATATGGTTTATGAAAGCGGTTTTATCGGGGCATTTGGCCATATTCTGGGTAATATGATGCGAAGTTTTCAGGCGGAATACATTAACCAGCCACCAGCGAGCTTGCTCGACAACACCCCTCTTCGCCATTTATTGTGCGATGTGCTCGATCTCTCTCGGATCGACCGCCATATTCAGCGTGGTTATCTGGATGCCTTGTCAGTTACTGTATCCAGTTACTCGACTGGTCGCTCTGTGTCATTTTATCAGGCAAGAGATGCACACCCCTGGCAGCGCGCTAAACGTATTGGCGTACCCGATCACATCACGCTTGATCATCTGTTGGCGTCCAGTGCAATTCCTATGGTGTTTCCCAGCGTGCGAGTAAGACATCATTACTATGGCGACGGTTCCATCCACCAGCTGTCACCGCTCAGCCCGTCAATTCATCTGGGGGCAGAAAAAATTTTTATCATTGGTGTGGAGCAGCCAAAAATACCCACGCCAATTGGTTACGAACCGCATTTTCCGGGCATGTCTGTGGTAGCAGGTCATTTACTTGATAGTGTATTCAGCGACACGCTGCAGTCTGATCTTGAACGACTGGAGCGGGTTAATCGCACCGTGGGCCTGTTGCCTGCCAGAGACAAACACAAAGAGCTCAAACATATTAATACTCTGGTGGTTAACCCTACTCACAACTTTAATGAACTGGCGCTGCACTACTACGATGAACTGCCAATGGCCATCAAGCTGTTACTGCGTTCTATCGGGGTAAAACGGCACTCTCCGTCGAGTTTAACCAGTTACCTGCTATTCGAAAAAGCCTACACCCGACAGTTGATTGAGTATGGCTATCAGGATGGCTTAGACAGGTTAGACGAGATACGCGCTTTTCTGGAGTTAGATTAACGGGCCTAAGGCAGGCCGTCTAACAGGAATTGTTCCGCCCGCTCTACCCGGCGCGGCTTGCCCTTTAGCAGCAATACATCACTGGCGCACAAGGTGGTTTCCTCATCGGGGATGGAAATTTCCTCTCCGTTGCGCCGCAGTGCTTTTACCACCACTTTATGGCGCGCCAGGTCCAGCTCTGCGATTGACTTATCTACAGCGTAGGCGTCGTCTGGCAATGCGATTGCATGCAGGTATTCCAGCCTGTCTGAGCTGTAGCTTGCGCCTTCCGGGCCTGCGTATTCTTTCATTTCCTGGCTGTCGCCGGTAAAAAAGCCGTGCAAATATTCGTAGCGATTTTGTCGCTCTATACTCACCCGTTTAAGGATCCGCCGCATCGGCACGCCCGACATATACAATACATGCGACACCATCATCAGACTGGCCTCCAGCGATTCGGGCACCACTTCTGTCGCCCCCAGCTCCTTAAGGGCCTCAAGGTGAGTGTCATCTTTCATTCTGACGAGAATTTTTACCTCTGGCGCAAAACGTTTCACTGCATCAATAACCGCCTGAGCTTTATCAAAGTCATTCAGTGAGATGATCACCAGGCGGGCTTCGCTGACATTGGCAGACTTGAGTACCTCTTGTTGGGTTGGATCGCCAAACACCACAGGCTCACCGGCGGTCAGGGCCTCCTGTACAATCGCCGGGTTACGCTCCACCGCAATGTACGGAATGGCCTCCGGACGTAAAAACCGGGCAATGGTCTGACCAACACGAGCATACCCAAAAATCACCACATGGTTTTTCACTTTGCTTGACGTTATAAACCCCTGTTCGTGCGGATCAGGCCGGCCTTCGCTGTCAATGCGTAGCAGCTTCACAAGACGGTCTGTTTCACTGATCAAATATGGCGTAAGTGCCATAGACAGCACGCCCAGAGCTATCAGAAACGACGCTACCTCAGCGCTGAGTAGCTGATGCTTGCCGGCCAGAGCAACCAGCACAAAGCCAAACTCCCCCATTTGCCAGAGCAAGATACCCGCTGCAAACGCATCTTTGCGGCGCTCTCCCATCAACTGCGCAAGTAGAAAAATAATGCTTAGCTTCAGTACTATGAGTAACGCAAGCACCAGAATTATGTAAACAAAAGACTGAATTACATAAGAAACATCTAACTGCGTGCCCACAGTGACGAAGAACAACCCCATCAGAATATCGCGAAACGGCCTAATTTCAGCTTCCAGCTGGTGCCTGTACTGACTCTCACCGAGCATCATACCGGCCAAAAACGCGCCCAGAGCCATAGACAGACCAAACGCATAGGTCAGCGCCCCGGCACACAGTGCTACCACCAAAGTCGTCAGTACGAATAATTCATCGGTGCGTGCCATCGCTACTTCATTGAATACTTTAGGCAGCACCCACTTTCCAATGGCCCAGAGTAACATGCAAACAAACGCCCCTTTAGCGAGCGCGAGGATTAAAGCCCCAACCAGCACCTGGTTGTCAGACTGGCTTAATAAAGGAATGGTGATAAGCAAAGGGACAACGGCAATATCCTGAAAAAGTAATACGCCTACGGCCAGCTGGCCACGGCGTATGTTTAATATGCCCCGCTCTTTAAGCTCTTTGACCACAACCGCAGTAGACGACAAGGCTATCAGACTGGCAATGATCAGTGCCTCTATCCAGTTAAAGCCGAGATATTTTAAGATCACCGCCAGTACCACAGTGGTGACCAGAACCTGTAAGCTTCCCAGACCAAATACCACACTGCGCATTGCCATCAGTTTAGGAATTGAAAATTCCAGACCCAAACTAAAAAGTAAGAAGACGATCCCCAGTTCGGCGATCAGTTGGATCTCATGGCTGTTGTCTATCCAGCCAAACCCATAACTGCCTGCCAGTAAGCCGGTCAGCAGATACGCCAGGATCGGCGGCAGCCCAACACGCTTGAACGACCACACCAGCGCAACGGCACAGAGTAATAACGCTATCAACCCGGCAAACTGACCCTCCAGGGCGGCAACTAATGTACTGGTGACATCCTCACCTAAAAACCCGGCAAAATTTTGCTGCAAACCGCCTCCCAAGCGTCAATAAAATAGTGTTGAGCATTTTTTATTCACTACTAAATATAGCAAGCAGCTGTTTTTCAGCCAGTTTAAATTTTTGGCATGAAACTCGCTTAGAACAGACTGAATGTTGTACTTTAGGGGAATATTAGATGGAAAATGTCCATATTTTGACTCAACGGGCGCCGACGCGCGGGGATTTTTTGCCGTTTAACGCGCAAATGCAAATGTCGCATGTCCCCGAAAACCCGATGAGCCTGACTGAAAAACTGCAAACAACTCTGGATGTAAATGGACTACTCGACATCTTTGCTGGTTACATTAAGCGTATAATAAATTTGGCCGGACTCCAGTTTCACTCTAGTGAAGGCGTATTTCAAATGCAGCAGAGCAACAACCAGCTCAGCCCTTATACCTTTGATCTGGAATTGAACAACCAGCATCTGGGTCAGATTGTGTATTTCAGTAAATATCGCCTGAGTGAGGCACTGCAGGCCAGGCTGGTCCAGCTGCACACTTGCTTGCTGTATCCGCTGAGAAATGCACTGATGTATCAGCGTGTGTTAAAGCTGGCAACCAAGGACTCACTGACCGGATTATCAAACCGTAGCCAGTTCAATGAGTTTTTGGCGAAGAAACTTGAGCGCAGTCGTCGTCACCACTGCAATTTTAGCCTGATGCTGTTGGATTTGGATAATTTTAAGCAAGTGAACGACCTCTATGGCCATAAAATGGGTGACAACGTGTTGATTGAGTTTGCCCGTATTCTGGAATCATCTGTACGGGCCACAGACACTGTGTTCCGTTTTGGCGGCGATGAGTTTGCGATCCTGATTGACGATCCAGCTTTTACTACCAACAAAGTAATTGCAGAACGTATTATGGCATCGGTCAGGTGCTGCACTGTCATGAAGAATCATGATGTCACAACCAGTATTGGTTTTACGCTGGCCACCAGCCAGGATTGTCCGAATGAGATTTTCTCGCGGGCGGATAAGGGGCTGTATCGCGCCAAGGATGCAGGCCGAGACTGCGCACGTACAATTTAACCTGCAACAGCTCGACCATATTACGTCCCCTAACGCGATATGGTCTTTACTTGCGCAGCACTGTCAGTTTGTAAAGCAACAGCAGCAGGGCAAAGCCACCAAAGAAGCTGTTGATCACCCAGGCCAGTGACAAAAAGTCTGGCAGATCACTGAATATGATGGCCAGCATGGGCGCACCCAGGCCAAAGATAAAAAAGCTGCCACCTTTACCGTGCCAGTAAGCCAGCAACAGTGCTGCACTGAGTCCACCCACACTTAAGCTAAGCGCGACATTGGCAATGTTCAGTCCACCATTTACCGCCAGGATTATAAACAATGCACCGCAGCCAAGTACTGCCCAGATAGCTTTGTTCGCCAGCGATTCACCGATCTTTTGTGTTTCTTGCATCTTCTAATTTCCAGTTGAGTCCCTGAGACGACGCATACGCCTCATTAACGAAAAAGCCCACCACCTGCACCAGCTCGTCGTTGTAGTAAATCAGGGGCACACGGCTGCGCTCCCAGGTTGGGACACCATAATCTTTTAGCCAGTGTTTCAGGGTATTACGGCCACTTCGTCCGAGTGGTTTAATTTTCTCGCTCAGACAATTAAATCGTACTGACACTTGCTCATCTGGCGCAGGTACACGCACGCCTTTACCCTGCTGCACCTGTAAAGTATGGGCATCATCGAGCACCACCGGCGTCTGACCTATGTCATGGCTTGCACGCCAGGCTGGTTGTTCTATCACCCAATAAAGTGCGCCTTTGAAACGTCGAACCTGCCCCTGAGGCAAAGTAACAGCCATTTGTGCGTCTGCTCTGGCGTTAAGTGCCTGTCCGAGGATCTGTTCAAGCTGCTTATGCGAAGGCATCTGAACGCCCTGCTCCGCCAGCCAGGCTCGCACCAGATTTTGCTGGCGCAACAGCGTAAATCCACCAAGGCGCTCGATACATAAGCTGTTATCGTTCGAACAGTAGGCCAGGTCCGTCTGGGTGATTTCATCCAGCAGCGCCTGTTGCCCCTGTAACAATTCAACGGAGCGCATAACGCTTGGCACAAACCCTGAAAAGCGGGATTTTAACAAGGGCAATACCTGATTACGCAAGAAATTGCGGTCAAAGCGGTCGCTGAGGTTAGATTCATCTTCGATATGTGAGATCCCAAACATGTGCGCAAACGCTTCTATGTCAGCGCGCTGGGAGGTTAACAGAGGTCTCAGACACACCCGGCCGGATGGCAACACAGTGCGTGCATGCATCGCCCCCAGCCCTTTCAGACCTGAACCTCGTTTCAGGCGCAGCAGGAAAGTCTCAACCTGATCATCCGCATGCTGCCCTAGTACTAATGCATGATGTGGATATGCCTGTGCATCCAGTGCCTGATAGCGTGCCGTGCGGGCTTGCGCTTCGAGGCTTTGGCGGCTTTGTGCCACCACTTTGACCGAGGCTGGGGTAAAGTCGACCGCCAGCGCATCGCATTGCGCCTGGCAAAATGCCCGCCACTGAGCGGAGTTAGGCGACAAACCATGGTCAACATAAATCGCCTGTAACGTCAGATGGGTATGAGCTTGCACGTAGTGACGGCATAAGTGCAGCAGCACCACAGAATCGACTCCACCAGAGAGCGCAACGGTAAGGCCACGCGTTACCGCAGGCGTTGTAGCGTGCATTCCCTCATCAGCCAGTAATTTATCCAGGCTGGCAGCAAAACGTTTATAAAGCGGGGTCTGAATCATAATTAGGGACGTTGTCGGTACTTAGGTCGTATTATCCCGATTTCGCAGGTACAAAAAAAGCCGCAATGCGGCTTTTTTCAGTCTTGCTGTGTCACAATGGCTTAGCAATAACCAAATGACATCAGACGCTGGTAACGTTGCTCCAGCATATCTTCTGTGCTCAGTGCTTCCAGTTCGCCCAGATCGCGCTTAAGCTGAGCTTTAAGGTTTTTCGCCATCGTGTCGTAGTTACGATGTGCGCCACCCATAGGCTCATCAATGATGGTATTGATGAGATCCAACTCTTTAACGCGTGCCGCTGATACACCCATGGCTTCTGCGGCCAGAGGTGCCTTTTCAGCACTCTTCCAAAGGATAGAGGCACAGCCTTCCGGTGAAATCACTGAGTAAGTGCTGTACTGAAGCATGTTAACGCGGTCGCCCACACCAATCGCCAGTGCGCCACCAGAACCACCTTCACCAATGACAGTACAAATGGTCGGCACTTTCAGGGCAGCCATGACTTTCAGGTTGCGGGCAATTGCTTCACTCTGACCACGCTCTTCAGCGCCAACGCCCGGATACGCACCCGGTGTGTCGATGAAGGTGATGATTGGCATCTTGAAGCGCTCAGCCATTTCCATCAGGCGTAAGGCTTTGCGATAGCCTTCAGGCTTCGGCATACCAAAGTTGCGCTTGATTTTTTCTGCTGTGTCGCGGCCTTTTTGCTGACCGATAACCATGACTGGCTTGTCGTCTAATCGTGCAACACCGCCCAGAATAGCCGGGTCGTTTGCAAATGTACGGTCACCCGCAAATTCGTCAAATTCAGTGAAAATACGCTCGATATAATCGCGTGTATAAGGGCGAAGCGGATGACGCGCAAGCTGAGATACCTGCCAGGCACCCAGATTGTCGAAGATCTTTTTCGTCTGTTCTACGCTTTTTTCCTTGAGGCGGCTGATCTCTTCTTCAAGGCTGAGATCAAGACTGCCAGAGCGGCTTACGTTTTGTAATTCATTGATTTTTGCTTCTAATTCTGCGATTGGAAGCTCAAATTCAAGATAATTGAGGCTCATGCTCTAAACTACCTGTTTAATTAAATTCTAGTTCTATTTCCTGCGCCGCCATCTTGGATAACCGTCTGAGGAGATCATCACTGGGCGTCACACACCATTGCATACCTAATGTCACTTCCGCTATCGCGTCCGGGCGCTGATATTGGATTTTTACCGGACACGTACCGAATTTATACGGTTCCAGTACTTTTTTCAGATTATCGATGAAATTCGCGTCAATTTGCACCATATTCAATGTCATTCTTATCGCACTGATCCGCTTTTCGCGGGCCTGAGCTATGGTGCAGACTTCTCTGGCGGTCATTGTAATGCCGCCGGAGAAGTTATCAAAGCTGACCTGTCCGGATATTACCAAGATTTGGTTCATTTGCAGCATATCTTGGTACATTTCAAACTGTTCAGGGAATAAGCGTACATCAATTCGTGCGCTCTTGTCATCTAAAGTTATCAGACCCCAGCGTTTGCCCTTTTTGTTGATCAGCACCCTTGCATTGATAACCAAACCAGCAGCCGTCGATTGCACATCGCGATTCGTCGGCTGTAATTCTACTAGACGACCCGAGGTGTAATTTTTTAACTCTTTTCTGTACTGATTTATGGGGTGACCGGTCAGATACAAGCCTAACGTGTCTTTTTCGCCCTGCAACCATTCATCGTCCGATAGAGGAAGGGCTTTAACAAATGCCTGCTCTACTTCATCTGGCTCAACCGCCAGCAGGCCAAACAAGTCGCTCTGACCCAAAGACTCAGCTTTGTGATGCTGCTCGGCAGACTTCATGGCATCTTTGAGGCTCGCAAGCAATGTAGCACGCCCTGGCTGGGTTTTCTCCGGACCCAACTGGTCCAGTGCGCCTGCGTAAATCAGTTTTTCAATCACCCTGCGGTTGAGGCGTTTAAGGTCCACCCGGGCACAAAAATCGAATAAGTCTTTAAACGGGCCGCCCTGTTCACGGGCTTCGAGAATGGCTTCAACCGGGCCTTCACCCACGCCTTTGATGGCGCCGATACCATAGACGATTTCACCCTGGCGATTTACCGCAAACTTATACACACCGGCATTGACATCGGGTGGCAGCAGCGTCAACTTCATGTTTTCGCATTCATCCACCAGGGTGACTATTTTATCGGTGTTATCCATATCCGCCGACATTACTGCTGCCATAAACTCGGCCGGATAATGGGTTTTCATCCACAGCGTCTGATACGATACCAGTGCATAAGCAGCGGAGTGAGATTTGTTAAAGCCGTAACCCGCGAACTTCTCTACAAGATCGAAGATCTTCATTGCCAGTTCGCCATCAACGCCGTTGTCTTTCGCACCGTCTTCGAATGTGGTTCGCTGCTTGGCCATTTCCTCGGGCTTTTTCTTACCCATAGCTCGACGCAGCAAGTCCGCGCCACCCAGGCTGTATCCCGCCAGAACCTGGGCTATCTGCATTACCTGCTCCTGATACAGGATGATCCCGTAGGTCGGCTCCAGGATCGGTTGCAGACTCTCATGCTGGTATTGTGCATCAGGGTAAGAGATGTCTTCGCGACCATGCTTACGGTCGATAAAGTTATCTACCATGCCCGATTGCAGCGGCCCCGGACGGAACAGGGCTACCAAGGCTATCATATCTTCGAAACAGTCCGGCTTAAGACGACGGATCAGATCTTTCATCCCGCGCGATTCCAACTGGAAAACGGCGGTGGTTTCGGCTCTGAGCAGCACTTCAAAGCTGGCCGGGTCGTCTAACGGAATGGCTGCAATATCAACCGGATCAATACCATCGCGCACCAGCCGCTCGTTGGTCATGTCCAACGCCCACTGCAGGATGGTTAAAGTACGCAGACCGAGGAAGTCGAATTTAACCAGACCTGCGGTTTCTACGTCGTTTTTATCAAACTGGGTAACCGGGAACTTACCTTCTTCATCACAATACAGCGCTGCAAAGTCGGTAATACTGGTGGGCGAGATAACGACACCCCCGGCGTGCTTACCAGCGTTACGTGTACAACCTTCAAGAATACGACACTTGTCGATCAGCTCACGCACTTCTTCATCGCCGTCGTACACTTCTGGCAGACGCGGCTCCACCTCAAATGCTTTGGCCAGTGTCATACCCGGGTCGCCAGGAACAAGCTTAGAAATACGATCTACAAAACCATAAGGATGACCAAGCACCCGGCCGACGTCTCGGATAACCGCTTTGGCCGCCATGGTACCAAAGGTAATGATCTGAGACACCGCCTGACGGCCGTATAGCTTAGATACGTGGTCGATTACTTCATCCCGGCGGTCCATACAGAAGTCGACGTCGAAATCGGGCATCGAGACACGTTCAGGGTTAAGGAAACGTTCGAATAGCAGGTCGAATTCCAGAGGATCCAGATCGGTAATTTTTAGTGCATAGGCCACCAGGGAGCCTGCACCGGAACCCCGCCCCGGCCCCACCGGAATATCATTATCCTTACTCCACTGGATGAACTCCATTACGATCAGGAAGTAACCAGGGAACCCCATCTGGTTGATTACGTCGAGCTCAATTTGCAGGCGCTCATCATAAGGGCCACGTTTTTCTGCTCGCTCAGCATCGTCCGGGAATAAGAACTGCAATCTCTCTTCCAGACCATCGCGGGATACCTTCACCAGGAAGTCTTCGATTTTTAAATCGCCGGTCGGATAATCCGGCAGGAAGTAGGTGCCCAGCTGAACGGTGACGTTACAGCGTTTGGCTATCTCAACCGTGTTTTGCAGCGCTTCCGGAATATCACTGAATAGCTCCTGCATTTGCTCGGGGGTTTTCAGATACTGCTCTTTGGAGAAACGTCTCGGCCGGTTTTTGTCTTCCAGCGTATAGCCGTCGTGGATCGCTACGCGAATTTCGTGCGGCTCAAAGTCATGCTCGTGCAGGAATACCACTTCGTTGGTTGCAACAACGGGCAAGCCTCGCTCAGCTGCAAGCGCAACCGCTGCATGAAGGTATTCTTCTTCCTGCTCGCGACCGGTGCGATGCAGCTCCAGAAAATAATGATCGCTAAAATGGGCCTCGTAGAATTCTACAGTCTCGGCCACCAATTGCGGGTTGCCCTTGAGTAGTGCTTTACCGACATCACCATCTTTGGCACCAGAGAGTAAGATCAGGCCTTCTTTGTATTTTGCAAGCCACGCTTTGTCTATTACGGGCCGGTGAAATACGTGACCCCGTAAATAGGCCTCGGAGATCAGCAGCGTCAGATTTTTGTAGCCTTCGTTGTTTTTTGCCAGTACCACGATGCGGCTGGGCTCATCCGGAAACTGATCGCTCTTCAACCAGAAATCGGCACCAACCAGCGGTTTAATACCCGCACCATGCGCTGCGCCATAGAACCGCACCAGACCACACAGGTTCATCTGATCCGTTATCGCAAATGCGGGCATGGCCAGCTCAGCGGCGCGTGCCACAATAGGCTTAGTCTTCGCTAGCCCGTCGACCATCGAGAAATCACTGTGTACTCTTAAATGAACAAACTCAGGGACTGCCATAACTACTGCTTCTCCGCCAGAATACGCTGCACGGGTTTAAAACTGGTTCTGTGGTGCGGTGTGACACCATGCTCACTCAGCGCAGCAAAGTGCGCTTTCGTTGGATAGCCTTTGTGCGCCGCAAAGCCATATTGTGGGTACTGCTTATCCAGCTCCAGCATTTCCTGATCCCGCGTGACTTTTGCAAGTATAGATGCTGCACTGATCTCAGCCACCAGGCTGTCTCCTTTAACAACAGCCTGCGCAGGCACACTCAGCTCAGGTAAGCGGTTGCCATCAACAAACACAAACTGCGCTTTCACCGCTAAGCCTTCTACGGCACGCGTCATGGCTAACATAGTGGCGTGCAGAATATTAAGCTCGTCAATCTCACTGACCGTGGCACGTGCCACATGATAGCAAAGTGCTTTTTGCTTAATCTCTTGTGCCAGTAACAAGCGCTTTTTCTCGGTGAGTTTTTTCGAATCCGTCAAACCTTCGATTGGGTTGGCCGGATCCAGGATCACGGCTGCCGTCACCACATCACCAACTAAAGGACCACGACCGACTTCGTCTACGCCTGCAATAAATTGCACATCAGGACGTTCAATTTGCATCAATTAACTCCACTACGGCCAGTGCCGCCTGTTTACTGGCGTCACGGCGAATATTCTGGTGAATATCATAAAATCTTTGGATCAGCGCTGAGTTATCTCCTTTCAGCAAAGGTAGCAATGCATCCGTGAGTGCATCAGGGTTACAATCCTGTTGTAAAAACTCTTCTACCAGGGCTTCGTCTGCTAACAGGTTTGGCAATGAAAAATGCTTAATGTTGAAGGTAAAAAAGGTATTAAAAATCCAATAGCTTAAGGGCTTAAGCTTGTATCCTACCACCATAGGCTTTTTATAGAGCATAGCTTCGAGCGTGGCGGTCCCGGACGCCAACAAAACGGCAGTGGCCGCGGTCATAGCCAGCGAGGACTGACCATCCAGCAAAATCGTTCTCAGTTCGGGGGCTACCTGGGCCTGAATAGCCTGAAACTGAGCTTTGCGCTTTTCATTTACCAAAGGGACAAGAATTTTTAAGTTTGGGATTTTGTCTGCCAACGCTTTGGCGGTCAGCAGATAAGTTTCACTGAGCTGGCTCACTTCTGAGCCGCGGCTGCCCGGCAACAGAGCCAGAACAGTATCAGAGTCTTTGAGACCCAATTGCGCACGTGCAGCTGCCACATCCACATCCAGCGGAATTTCATCTGCCAGTGTATGGCCGACGAAGGTACAGGGCACGTCGTGCTTGTCATAAAACGCCTTTTCAAATGGCAACAGAGACAACACCAGGTTGGTTGCTTCTGCGATTTTAAAAATGCGCTTTTGTCGCCAAGCCCAGACTGATGGGCTCACATATTGCACGGTTTTAATGCCGGCCGCTTTTAAAGGCTTTTCGACACGCAGGTTAAAATCGGGCGCATCAATACCAATGTAAATATCTGGCTTACGTGCAATAAAATGTTCGACCAGTTGTTTGCGTATTTTCAACAAGCGTGGCAAACGTCCCAGTACTTCTACCAGGCCCATCACGGCCAGCTCTTCCATATCGAATAAGGTTTCACACCCCGCGTCCAGCATTTTTGGACCAGCAATACCGATAAATCGTGCATTTGGGTAATGTTCGCGCAGGGCATGGATTAGCCCGGCACCTAGAATGTCACCAGAGAGTTCGCCGGCAACAATCCCTATCGTAATTTCTTTTTCGTTGGCCATGTGATTCTTTTAGAATAAAAAAACGCCATACAGGCTGTATGGCGTTAGTATATCAGATACAGATATGCGATGTAGAAAGGTTATCGGCCGTTATATAAATTTAACGAACCAGGCCTCTTTCTGAGGTCGCAATAAAGTCAATCATTTGCTGTACACCAGCAAACTTAGCTGCGTCCTCACGCATTGCTTCCAATGCTTCGTCCAGCTTAAGCCCTTTACGGAATAGCGTTTTATACGCCCGGCGAATAGCCATGATCTCATCCGACTCATATCCTCGGCGCTTTAACCCTTCTGAGTTAATCGCGGCAGGTCGGGCCGGTGTACCCGTGGTTGTAACAAATGGCGGCACATCCTGATTTACGCCGCTGTACATGCCAACAAAAGCATGTGCGCCGATTTTACAGAACTGATGTACCCCGGAGTTACCGGCCAGAATGACAAAGTCGCCCACATGAACATGCCCAGCCACACTGGCGTTATTAGCAAAAATCACGTTGCTGCCAATGACAGCATCATGCGCAACATGGGTGTACGCCATAAACAAATTATTGCTGCCAATCTGGGTAATACCCTTGTCCTGAATCGTACCCCTATGAATAGTGGCACACTCGCGAATAATGTTGTTATCACCAATCACGAGTTTCGTTGGTTCATCCTTGTACTTTTTATCTTGACAGGCTTCGCCCACTGACGCGAACTGAAAAATGTGGTTGCCTGAACCAATCACGCTGGGTCCTTTAATCACCACGTGAGATTCAATTTTACAGTTATCCCCGATAACCACATCGTTGCCGATATAGCTATACGGACCAACCGATACGTTTTCGCCCAGCTGAGCACCTGACTCAATAATTGCAGTAGGATGGATCACACTTAAAACTCTCTTCTTGCACACATTATTTCAGCGCTACATACGACCTTACCGTCGACCTTAGCAACACCAGAAAATTTCCAAATATTGCGGCGCTCTTTAACAAATTCAACATGTAAATGCATGGTGTCACCAGGCACAACAGGTTGTTTGAAGCGCGCATTATCTATCGCTGCAAACAAGTATAGTTCATTATCGCCGCGGTTCTCGACTGTCTTAAAACCCAGAAGGCCAGTCGCCTGAGCCAGTGCTTCTAAAATCATCACGCCAGGGAAGATTGGCTGATCAGGGAAATGACCAGTAAAGATAGGCTCATTGGCAGTCACATTTTTAACTGCGTGTAAGTATTCACCTGGTTTGTGGTCAATGACCTTGTCTACCAGCAACATCGGGTAACGATGTGGTAGCAGCTTGAGGATTTCTTGAATATCGAAGCTATTTAATTCGTTGGCCAAAATAACATCCTTTAGTTATCAGTATGTTTAAGCTGTTCAGTGAGGCTTTCCAGCGCTTTCAGTCGCGCTTTAAAATCAGAAAGATTGCGTAGGTGAGCAATATTTTTACGCCACTCTTTATTGGTGGTGTGTGGCATACCTGATGAGTAAATCCCCGGCTCGGAGATCCCTTTGGTTACCATGCTCATACCTGTAATGACGACTCCGTCACACACTTCATTGTGTCCGTTGACAGCCACCATACCACCTATCTGGCAGTATTTACCGATTTTTACACTACCGGCCATAACACTACAGCCAGCAATGGCCGTACCGTAGCCAATCTCAACATTGTGTGCGATTTGAATTTGATTATCCAGGATCACATTGTCGTGGATCACAGTGTCATCCAGCGCACCACGGTCAATGGTCGTACTCGCGCCAACTTCTACGCGATTCCCGATAATGACGCTACCGAGCTGAGGAATTTTAACCCACTCTCCGCCTTCGTTTGCGTAACCAAAGCCATCGCTGCCAATCACAGCACCTGACTGAAATAAGCATGATTCACCAATAACGACTTCGTGATAAATGGTGACATTGGCCCACAGTTTAGTCTTTGCACCTATGCGGGTATGCTTACCAACAAAGCAGCCAGGGCCAATTTGCACGTCATCACCCAGCTCAACGCCCGCTTCTATAACGGCGTTGGCGCCAATGCTAACGTTCTGCCCAAGTTTAACGGATGTATCCACTGATGCCCGCTCATGAATACCCTGTGCGGCACTGGGTGTGGTGTCCATATATTGCGCCAACTTGGCATAGGCAACGTATGGGTTATCACAGATGAGCTTATTCCCGGAGAAGTGCTCTGCCTCACCAGGCGAGAGGATCACTGCACCTGCTTGCGTGGATGCAAGTTGGCTGCGGTACTTTTTATTCGCAAGGAACCCAATGTCCTTATCACCTGCATTGAGCAAGGTGGCGATTTTCTCAATTGGCTGAGCTGGATCGCCTTGTAAATCGGCGCCCAGTGCCTCAGCCAACTGCGACAAAGTGTAGTGTTTGGTCATTACTTTTTACTGACTACTTCAACAATTTTATCAGACAGGTCAGAAACTTTATCAGGGTTGAAGTAAATTGTCGTATCTTTTACTCGAACTTCGTCATATTTTCCTTTTTTGGCAACTTCTTCAATGGCATCAACGATCAGTTTCTGAACTTTTGCCAGTTCCTGGTTTTGACGCACTTTAATTTCTTGCTCAAGAGGACGACCTTTTGTAGCCAGCTCTTGCTGCATGCCCTGAATCTTTTTACGCAATTCAGCTTGCTGGTCTTCGCTCATTGTCGCGCTTTCACGCTTGAACTTTTCAGCTTCGAAACGGATGTCACCCTGTAGTTTTTCTAATTCTTGGCGACGTTCAGCGAATTCGGCTTGTAGTGTTTTTTCAATCTCGGCCATTTGCGGCAACTTACCATAAATGTTTTGCATATCGACCAGGCCAACTTTGTGTGCAAAAGCAGACGCAGACGCACCCATCATGAGTGTAGCCATCAGCGCCATGGCTGAAGTTTTAAATAGGTTTTTCACAATTAGCTCCTTAGAAAGTATTACTTATATTGAAGCTGATGAAGTCTGTTTCATCATCTTCTTCTTTTTTCAGTGGGTAGGCGAAACTGATCAGCATAGGTCCCATTGGTGAGATCCACTGTACAGATAAGCCCGTAGACACTCTGAATCGACTTGGATCAGAGTAGTCCGACAGTGTGTTATAAACACTTGGTGACAAGTTGGTGTAACGATCAACGTCAAACTCCGTATCCCAGACGTTGGCAGCATCAATAAAGAAGCTGGTGCGCACTGAACTGGTGTTTTCCTCGTCCATAAACGGAGTCGGAACAATCATTTCGATGCCCGCTAACGCTTTTGCATTACCACCGATACGACCACCCTGGATCAGGTTATCAAATTCAGGGTCGCCACCAATTGAGCCGGGTACTGTACCATCTGGCAATGGTGAACCGCCGATAGCGGTAGGTACACGCTGCAACGCGCGCGGCAAAATGGTGTTACGGTCAAAGCCGCGTAATTCCATTTCGGTAATACGGTAGAATTCCTGGAATGGCAGTGTTTGCTCAAAGCCGTTGACTTCTCCGTAACCATTACCATAGGCAAGTCCCGCGCGAGCAGAAAACACCCAGCGGTGGTCGTTACTGACTGGCCAGTAGAAACGTGAATCGTAGTTGATTTTAAAGAAGTTCAGATCCGAGTTAGGTGTGGTAACCCTGAAGGTGGCATTTTGGCGTGAACCATCTGTCGGGAACATACCACGGTTAACCGTAATGCGAGACCAGCCTACACTTAGCTCATACTTGGTAAAATCAAATCCGGCATCCGGATTGTCTTGATCGGTAAACGCTAGAACCATGACTCGAGACTGTTCATAGTTTGGAATGCGATCCAACTTCTCTTCTATCCAACGCACACCAAAGTTAATGCGGTTAACGGCATCAATTGGGAAACCGAAGTTTGTACCCAGACCATAGTTTGTCTGGTCATAATCAATCAGGCCCAGCTTACTACCGTCAAAGTCACTGTAGAAAACACTCGTCCCCTGAGATACGCCATCCGGTGTAAAATAAGGGTTTGTATAGGACACAGTGTAACGCTTAGAGCCGCGCCCCGTATTAATGTTAAACGCCAGCTGATTACCGGTGCCGAGGAAGTTAGACTCACTCACCCCAACGTTAAACTGCAAACCACCATATGAGCCATAGGCAACACCGGCCTGGAAGCTACCTGCTGGCTGCTCTTTTACTTTAAAATCAACGTCAACCTGATCGTCAATACCCGGAATTGGCTTAACTTCAAAGTCAACACTTTCCATATAAGGCAGACGTTGGATCTGTAGCTTTGAACGCTCGAGGCTTTGGTTAGATAACCAGGCACCTTCAAGCTGAGTCATTTCACGACGAACAACATGGTCCGCAGTCACTTGGTTACCGTTGACCGCTATACGACGCACATAAACACGTTTGCCCGGGTCTACGGCCAGCGTAAGCTTAACTTCTTTGTTTTCATCGTCAATATCTGGAACAGTACGTACTTCTGCATTGGCATACCCGAAACGTGCCAGATAGCTTTTAATAAACTCTTCCGAGGCGGTCACGATCGAACCGTTGTATAGCTCGCCACTTTTTAGAGGTATGACGCTGCGGATCAGCTCTTCGCGACCTAGTAAGTCACCAATGAACTCAAAGTCTTTTACCATGTACTGCTCACCTTCTGTGAGGTTTGCTGTGACATAAACCGACTCACGTTCAGGGCTGACAGAAACCTGAGTTGAATCGATATTGAAACGCAGGTAGCCACGGTCCAGATAGTAACTGCGGATCTTCTCCAGGTCACCTTCTATGGTTTGCTTCTGGTAGCGATCACTTGACATGAATTTCCACCAGGGTAAGTCTTGTTGCGACTCGGCCAGCTTTAACAGTTCTTCATCAGAGAAGAGCTCGTTACCTACCAGGTTAATTTGCCTGACGGATGCGGCGTCGCCTTCATTGAAATCCAGCTTCAGCCTGACCCGGTTTCTTGGTAACTCAACTATGCTCATTTCAATTTTGGCATTGTATTTACCAATACTGTGGAAAAACTCAATCAGACCTTTCTCTACGCTATCGATAACCGTTCTGTCGAGGGTTTCACCGGCACGAATATTTTGCTGGTCTAAACTTTCTTGTAGCTGCTCATCTTTAATGTCTTTGTTGCCATCAAACTCAATAGAGGCAATCGTGGGACGCTCTTTGACCTTGAAGATAACCTGGTTGCCATCTCTAAATGCGGCAATATCATCAAAGTGGCCTGACGCAAACAACGCCTTAATCGTCTTAGACACTGTGTAATCGTCAATTTGATCACCAACGTTGATTGGAATGTGCGTTAACGCAGCGCCCAGCGCAACGCGCTGCAGGCCTTCAACTTTCAAATCTTCTACGATAAAGGAGTTTTGCCCCAGAGCAGCAAAGCTCGCGCCCAGTAAACTCGTTACAGCTAAATGTTTTTTTATAGGCATTTTATTATCTTTATCCTTTACAGCTTACGGCGAACAGTGCGCCTCAATTGCTATCGCACCTAGCGGCCTAAAGCCTCGATACATCGTTAAGTAGTGCAAAACAAGTTAGCGCCAGGAGCACAACCGCACCCACCTTGTAGCCTAACTCTTGTGTCTTTTCAGAGACCGGTTTTTTGCGAATAAGTTCAATAAAGTAATACATTAAGTGCCCGCCATCTAAGACCGGCAGGGGTAAAAGGTTGAAAACCCCAAGGTTGACGCTAATTAATGCCAAAAAGCCCAAAAATGCGACAAACCCATAACTCACACTATTTCCGGCTCCAACAGCAATGCCAACTGGCCCACTGAGATTCTTGACCGATACCTGCCCGGTCAATAAATTACCAATCATCTCAAAACTGAGCGCCGTCAAGTCGTAGGTTTTTTTAACGCCCAGCACGATACTATCGAATACCCCGTATTGTCTAGTTTCAATATAGCCTTCCGGCCAGGGTTCAAGTACAGGAACAATCCCTAAATAGCCAGTCAGTACTCCAGAGCTGTCTTTTCGACCCTCAGGAGTTGGATAGAGGTCTACCTCCTCTGCCCCTCGTTGCACAACCAAATGACTGCGCTTTTGGGCTGAGGTTTGTACGAGCTGAACAAACTGAGTCCAGGAGTTAAGAGGTTCATTGTTGTAACGCAGCAATTTGTCGCCAACTTCCAATCCACCTTCCTCTGCCGCAGAGCCCTTAGCAACCTGAGCTATTTCCAGTTTCAGGTTGGGGCGATAGGGTTGGATCCCCACAGATGTCAGAGGCGGTACGTCCTGCTCGTCCAGTCGCCACTCCCGCGTATCGAGTTGACGTAAGGCAAGTTGACCTTTGCTGTCCTGGACTTTGAGTATCACCTCTGATTCGCCTAAACCACTCATCAGCGCAAACGTTACTTCCTGCCAGGACTGAACAACCTGTTCATCAACACTGATGATGCGGTCTCCGGATTGTACCTGCGCCTGTTCGGCAATGCTATTTTCAGCCACACCTCCAACAATGGGCTTGGCATTTTGCACCCCGACCATGTACATCAGAGCCAGTGCGAAAATAGCAAAGATGAAGTTTGCAAGTGGTCCGGCAGCTGAAATTGCGATTCTGGAAAGGACAGGTTTGTTGTTAAAGGACAAGTGCTGCTCTGACGCTTCAACCTCATCAACTCGTTCATCTAACATGCGAACGTAACCACCCAGGGGGATGGCAGCTATCACATATTCAGTACCGAGTTTGTCGTACCAGCGTACCAGGGGCTTTCCGAATCCGATAGAAAAGCGAAGTACCTTAACGCCTGCTTTTCTGGCAACCCAAAAGTGGCCATATTCATGTACAGCCACCAAGATCCCCAGTGCGACGATGAAAGAACCCAGGTTCCAAAAAAATTCAAGCATAACAGCTCCTACTTAGTGATCAGTTCCCTGGCCAGTCTGCGTGCTTGCGCATCCTGTGCCATAATCGCGTCCACAGAGTGTAATGGTTCCTGATGGCAGCGTTCAAGCACTTCGGCGTTGATGCGATAAATATCGCAAAATCCAATTTGCTCGTTCAAAAAGGCAGCGACGGCTATTTCATTTGCCGCATTCAACGTGGTCGTTGCAGACTGACCACTGCGACAGGCATCAATAGCAAGCTTCAAATTGGGATAGCGATTGAAATCGGGTTTAGTAAAAGTGAAATCAACAATATCCGCAAAATCGAGTGGTTTTACGCCGGCTTCGATTCGCTCGGGATAAGCCAGGCCATAAGCAATTGGCGTGCGCATATCAGGTTGCCCCATTTGCGCAATCACAGAGCCATCTATGTATTGCACCATGGAGTGGATCATACTCTGTGGGTGGATAACCACTTCAATGTCATCAGCCTGGCAATGAAACAGCCATTTTGCTTCGACAAACTCCAACCCTTTGTTCATCATGGTCGCGGAGTCTACGGAGATCTTCTGTCCCATTGACCAATTTGGGTGTGCGACAGCCTCTGCAACGGTTACATCGGCCAACGTATCAATGGCCCGGGTCAAAAACGGGCCGCCGGAACCGGTTAGCAGGATTTTTCGGATCCCTTGAGCGTCAAGGGCGGTGCTGTCACCCTTTTGCAGCGCATCAGGTAAACACTGGAAAATAGCATTGTGTTCGCTGTCTATGGGCAGCAAAGTTGCACCATGGCGCTTTACTTTATCCATAAACAATTGGCCAGACATGACCAGAGATTCTTTGTTGGCCAGCAGGACTTTCTTGCCCTGCTCTACCGCCGCCAGTGTTGGCAATAATCCCGCCGCACCGACAATGGCTGACATCACTATGTCAACGTCAGTGTGAGCGGCAATATCACACATGGCCTGAGTGCCACAGAGCACCTCCGTCTGCTGGCCACTCAGTGCTGCGCCTACTTCTCTGGCTGCTTCTTCAGCTCCCATAACGACATAGCGAGGCTGATGCTTCAGCGCCTGCTCAATAACCAGCTGCACATTACGTCCGGCAACCAGCGCAAAAACCTGATACTGTGTGCTATTTCGCTCGACAACATCCAGCGTTGATGTGCCAATAGAGCCAGTAGACCCTAAAATAACCAGGTTTTGCTTGTCACTCATAGTGTCACCGTCCAGGCATACAACAAGGCAAAAATCGGCGCAGCCGCAGTTAAACTATCGATACGGTCAAGAATACCGCCATGTCCCGGCAAACATTTGCCCGAGTCTTTTAACCCGGCTTCTCGTTTAAACATGCTTTCCAGCAAATCACCGACAGCAGAAAACAGCGCTATTACAACGGTTAAGCCGGCATACAATAGCCACTGGTGTTGCTCTACGTCGCTGCAATAGCAGAAAATAACCACAAACACGACAGACGTCAGTAAACCGCCTATCAACCCTTCAATCGTTTTATTGGGGCTAACATTGGGCATTAACTTGTGTTTGCCAAAATTCTTACCGGCAAAGTAAGCGCCTATGTCTGCACTCCAGACAATGCCCAGTACCACCATGATTAATACCGAGCCATATTGCTCTGCCTGATGATACTCTGCACTGCGCAGTACATTCAGTGCCAGCCATAGTGGAATTAAGGTCAAAAAGCCGGCGATGGTACGCATGATCATACCTTCATTCCAGGCTCTGGCCATACGCGGATAATTCATAACCAGAACGGTTGCAACCAGCCACCAGGCTGCGGCAAGCGTAAAGACATAGTTCGCATCTGCAACCAAACGCCCTTGTTGCCATAATTCAGTGATCGGCCAATGTACATGAAGAGCCGCCAGCACGGCTGCCATAATAAGGACATAGACGCCTTTGTGGAGGCGATTAGTCAGGCCTATAAAGGCCGCCCATTCCCAGGCGCCCATCAAAATAATGGCGCCGGCAATCACGCTAAATAGATTAAGTGGTGTGAAAAACACCAATAGTAAGGCCAGTGGCGCCAGCACCACCGACGTCATAACACGTTGTTTTAACAAACTTTATACCTTCAACTTGTTGTTTTGTGCTCGGCGAGTAATTGTTTTATTTGTTCGCCGGTACAACCGAAACGTCGCTCTCTGGACACGTAGCAGGCAAGTGCCTCTGAAAATGCTTCCTCATTAAAATCTGGCCATAGCGTTTCGGTAAAATAGAGTTCAGCATACGCAGCCTGCCACAGTAAAAAATTACTAATGCGATAATCTCCTCCCGTTCTGATCAGAAGATCGAGTGGGCTTTGATCCGCCATGGTTAGCTGTGATGACAGCGCCTCTTCCGTTATGTCGGCTGGCTGAATCTCACCATTCGCTACCTGCTGCGCAAGGGACTGGGTCGCTTGCATGATATCCCAGCGACCACCATAGTTTGCTGCAATATTCAGCTTCAAACCCGTGTTGCCTTCGGTTAACTGTTCTGCATCAGCGACTTTTTGTTGTAACCCGGCTGGAAAGCGCGAGATGTCACCAATGATAGATAGTTTCACATTATTCTTATGGAGCTTTTTAACTTCTTTACTCAAAACAAACAGGAATAATTCCATCAAAGTGCTGACTTCGTCTTCAGGACGACGCCAGTTTTCGCTACTAAAGGCGAACAACGTCAATGACTCTATCCCTAGCTTAGAGCAAAACTGCACAGCACTGCGAACTGAATCGACCCCTTTCTTGTGTCCAAATGCTCGGGGGCGTTTACGCGCCTGAGCCCAGCGACCATTTCCATCCATAATGATGGCAACATGCTTGGGCAGAGATTGCTGTGAAATTGCGTCAGCGGTTAAAATCATAGTGCCTATTTAAGTAAAAAAAAACGCCGTCTAGTATACCTTAGACGGCGCTGCAAACCTAATAAATTTGTGGTTGCTTAGATTTCCATCAGCTCGGCTTCTTTCGCGCTCAGCTGAGTGTCCATCTCTTTGATAAACTTATCAGTTAGCTTCTGGATCTCGTCTTCTGCCTGACGTGCTTCGTCCTCAGAAATCTCTTTGTCTTTAAGTAAAGACTTAACGTCACCATTTGCATCACGGCGGATATTACGTACCGCAACACGGCCACCTTCAACTTCGCCACGTACGATCTTGATAAGGTCCTTACGACGCTCTTCAGTCAATGGAGGAAGTGGAACACGGATAACAGTACCGGCAGACATAGGATTCAAACCTAAATCAGACGCCATAATCGCTTTTTCTACCGCTTGTGCCAGAGACTTGTCGAATACGCTGATAGCCAGTGTACGAGAGTCTTCAACCGTCACGTTAGCAACCTGATTCAGCGGCGTGTCAGCACCATAGTAAGATACTGAAATACCATCAAGTAATGCCGGGTGTGCACGGCCAGTACGGATTTTAGACAGCTGGCTTGCCAGCGCAGCTACACTTTTTGTCATGCGCTCTTGCGCATCTTTTTTAATATCATCAATCACAGTGCTATCCTATTCTTTACTGTATTAATCGGACTCAGCTGGCGAGTTTAATTACTGTTTTGGCTAGGCTTTTCACCTAAGTCCTTACTCTGCAGCTGGTTGTGTACTGATTAAAGTGCCTTCTTCTTCACCCATGATAACACGCTTTAGCGCGCCTGGTTTGTTCATGTTGAATACGCTCAAAGGCATGTTGTGGTCACGAGCCAGGGTAAATGCCGCCAGGTCCATAACCTTTAATTCTCTTTCAATCACTTCATTGTACGTCAGGTGACGATGGAGTTCTGCGTCCGGGTTTTTCACCGGATCATCACTAAATACACCATCTACTTTAGTCGCCTTGATCACCGTATCCGCTTCGATTTCGATACCACGCAGACAGGCTGCTGAATCTGTAGTGAAGAACGGATTACCGGTACCCGCTGAGAAGATCACGACGCGACCTGATTTCAGCAAGCTGATTGCTTCAGCCCAGTTGTACGCATCACATACACCATTAAGAGGAATGGCAGACATCAGTCGGGCATTCACAAACGCACGGTGCAGCGCATCACGCATCGCCAAACCATTCATGACAGTTGCCAGCATACCCATGTGGTCACCCACTACGCGGTTCATACCCGCTTCGGCCAAAGAGCCGCCACGTAAGAAGTTACCGCCGCCGATAACCAAACCCACTTCTACGTCGAGTTCTACAAGTTCTTTTATTTCTTGGGCCATACGATCCAATACTTTTGGATCGATTCCAAAGCCTTCATCTCCCATCAAAGCTTCGCCGCTAAGTTTAAGAAGAACGCGTCTAAAAACAGGTTTTCGATTGATAGTCATAATTTCCGGGCCAAATTAAAAGTGAGATACAAAATAACCGCGCTTATGCTACACATAAATGCGCGGTTATTTTAGAGAATTTTGTGCAGTGACGCAAAAGCAAATCTCGTCTCGAGGGAGCTTTTGCATCACTTAATCACCTATGCGTGATTATTCGCCTTTCGCAGCTGCGATTTGAGCAGCAACTTCAGCAGCGAAGTCTTCTTCTTTCTTCTCGATACCTTCACCAACTTCAAGGCGAATGAATGAAGAAACAGAAGCACCTTTCTCTTTCAGGTACTCGCCAACAGACTTCTTAGGCTCCATGATGAACGCCTGACCAGTAAGAGAGATCTCACCAGTGAACTTCTTCATGCGGCCAACAACCATTTTCTCAGCGATTTCAGCAGGCTTGCCTTCGTTCATAGCGATTTCAACCTGAACCGCTTTTTCTTTCTCTACAACCTCAGCAGGTACGTCTTCTGGGTTTAGGTAGTCAGGCTTAGACGCAGCAACGTGCATTGCAACGTGCTTCAGAGTCTCTTCGTCAGCGTCACCAGTTACAACAACACCGATACGGTCGCCGTGACGGTATGCAGAGATGTTTTCGCCGTCGATGTACTCAACGCGACGAACGTTGATGTTTTCACCGATTTTAGCAACTAGTGCAACACGTGTTTCTTCGAACTGAGCTTTCAAAGTTTCGATGTCTGTCTTAGCTTCAGCAGCAGCGTCAAGAACAGTGTTAGCGAAACCCAGGAAGTTTTCGTCTTTAGCAACGAAGTCAGTTTGACAGTTAACTTCAAGAAGAGCAGCGAAACCTTCACCTTGCTTGATCAGGATTGTACCTTCAGCAGCAATGTTACCAGCTTTTTTAGCAGCTTTAGCAGCACCGCTCTTACGCATGTTCTCGATCGCCAGATCGATGTCACCGTTAGTTTCAGTCAGTGCTTTTTTACAATCCATCATGCCAGCGCCAGTACGCTCGCGAAGTTCTTTAACTAGGGCAGCAGTTACAGCCATTAGAATATCCTCAATTCTGAATTCGGTTTTTTGATAAGCGAATTACCGCTTGTAAAGAATATCAAGTCTTCGGAAAAATAAGATGAAGACTTGATGACAGCTTAGTGCGTTACAACCGGCCACCCGCACACCTGTGTTGCCAGTGGCACGGTTTGTAATCTATTACTCAGCTTCTACGAAGTCGTCGCTTTCAGCTTGAGCAACGATGTTGCTTTCACGACCTTCAGTGATAGCAGTCGCAACAGCACCAGTGTAAAGCTGGATAGCGCGGATCGCGTCATCGTTACCTGGGATGATGAAGTCAACGCCATCTGGGTTAGAGTTAGTATCAACAACAGATACTACTGGAATGCCCAGGTTGTTTGCTTCACGGATAGCGATGTGCTCGTGGTCAGCATCGATGATGAAGATAGCGTCTGGAAGACCGCCCATATCTTTGATACCACCAAGGCTCTTCTCAAGCTTTTCCATTTCGCGAGTTTTCATCAAAGCTTCTTTTTTAGTCAGCTTCTCGAAAGTACCGTCTTGGCTTTGAGTCTCAAGGTCTTTAAGACGCTTGATTGACTGACGAACTGTTTTCCAGTTAGTCAGCATACCACCCAACCAACGGTGATTTACGTAGAACTGCTCGCTTTGAATAGCTGCTTCTTTAACTGCTTCGCTTGCAGCGCGCTTAGTACCTACGAAAAGGATTTTACCTTTGTTAGATGCAACGTTCGAAAGGAACTTAAGTGCATCGTTGAACATAGGAACAGTCTTTTCCAGGTTGATGATATGTACACGGTTACGAGCGCCGAAGATGAAAGGCTTCATCTTAGGGTTCCAGTAACGAGCCTGGTGACCGAAGTGAACACCAGCTTGAAGCATATCGCGCATTGAAACGTTTGCCATTTGTATTTTCCTCTAATTTAGTTAGGGTTAGGCCTCCACATATCCCATAACACCAACAAGTTCGAAAATTCGGTTACCCGACAATTTGTTCCGCGCTTGCACCCAAGTGTATGTGTCGATATGTGTGTGTGTTAAAATTAAATTTCGTGTTGTCTTCGTTACAAACAACCTGTGAGCCGAACCCGGCTGAAAGATTTATTTGTAAAAAGACGGCGCGCTTTATACCATATAAAAGAAATTAACTCAACGTTTGGGCTAAAAATCGTTCATAAACTAGCCTGGTGTTGTTGCGTCGAAACTATGACTTGGAGTCTCAATGAGTGCAGTGATCAAAACCCCTGAAGAAATCGAAAAAATGCGTGTTGCCGGTAAGTTAGCCGCTGAAGTATTAGAAATGATTGAACCTTATGTCAAACCAGGGGTGACGACCGATGAGCTGAATACCATTTGTCATAATTATATCGTGGATGTGCAGCAGGCAGTCCCGGCACCACTTAACTACCACGGTTTCCCGAAGTCAATTTGTACCTCTGTAAATCACGTCATTTGTCACGGTATTCCAAACGACAAACCGCTTAAAGAGGGCGACATCATCAATATAGATGTGACTGTCATCAAAGATGGTTATCACGGCGATACCTCAAAGATGTTCTTTGTTGGTACGCCGAGTATTCAGGGCAAACGCCTGAGCGAAGTCACTCAGGAAGCACTGTATATCGGTATTCGCATGGTGAAGCCTGGCGTACGCATTGGTGACATCGGCGCTGCGATTCAAAAATATGCCGAGGGCTTTAACTACTCTATCGTACGTGAATATTGCGGCCACGGTATTGGTGCTGAGTTCCACGAAGAGCCACAAATCGTTCACTACGGCAAACCAGGCACCGGAGAAGCACTACAGGCCGGTATGTGTCTGACCATTGAGCCTATGGTCAATGCAGGTAAACGCCACTGTAAACTGCTTAAGGATGACTGGACTGTGGTCACCAAGGACCGTAGCCTGTCTGCCCAGTGGGAACACACACTGCTGGTAACTGAAAATGGGGTAGAAATCCTGACACTGCGCAGCGACGACACCATTGAGCGAGTGATTGAGCACACAGCTTAAGCTGAACTCAAAAACGCCACCAGCCGGTGGCGTCTTGCTTAGCAGGCTTGTATGCTGCCTTTTCATCCATTTAAGCGCCCTTACCCTATCACTTTCTCGCATTTTTTTGCCACTTAGTGTAAAACTGAGCTGTGAGTTTTGCGCGCAACATAGGGAGCCCAGGTGGCACTACCAAACAAAGTAAAAACGCTTCTCGACGAAGCGCAAACCTTGAATGACTACAAAAACTGCCAGGCCTATTTTTATAAATGGCTAAACAATCAGTTTTCTAAGCAACCAGTCCGACAGCTTATCAATGCCCGAGCTGAGTTTATAGACAGGCTGCTGATCAAGCTCTACTCCGACACCGGATTGGCCCAATTTCCCGACCTCGCCCTCATTGGCGTAGGTGGATATGGCCGCGGTGAGCTGCATCCGTATTCAGACATCGATTTCCTCTTGCTCTGTAAAGTGGAGCCAGGCCCTGAATTAACAGGATCATTAGAGTCTTTTATGACTTTGCTGTGGGATCTGAACCTGGACATTGGCCACAGCGTGAGGACCCACGAGCAGGTGCTGGAACAAAAACGCGAAGACGTGCACTTTACCACCAGCTTGCTGGAAAGCCGCTTAATTTGCGGTAATCACGTGGAGTTTGAGCGTCTTAAGAGCCATATTGTCGAAACCCCCATCTGGCAGTCCGACGAGTTTTTTATCGCCAAAGTCAAAGAGCAGCGCCTGCGACGTAAAAAGTGCCACGGTACGGCTTATAACCTTGAACCGAATATCAAAGAGAATCCCGGCGGTCTGCGCGACCTGCAAACCATTTTCTGGGTGGCCAAAAAACACTTTCACGCCGAAACGCTGGAAGAACTGATAAGCCACGGCTACCTCACGCATGAAGAATATCAGGAGCTACTGGAGTGCCTGGAAAATCTCTGGAACATCCGTTTTGCACTGCACCTGGCGGCGGGGCGCAGCGAGAACCGCCTGCTCTTTGACTATCAGCCGCATGCTGCAGAACTATTAGGGTTTGGCTCAGAAGGCAAAGCCTCCGTTGAACGCATGATGAAACGCCTGTTCCGGATCATGAGCCGGGTACGGGAAATGAACCAGATGCTGCTGGCGTATTTTGAGCAGAGTATTTTACCGGATCAAAGTGAACAAACCGTAATTCCGCTCGATAACCACTTTGAGCGTGTTGGCAATAAAATTCGGGTGAAAAACCCTTCCGTGTTCTTTCGCCGGGAAAACCTCATTTTATTGTTTGAGCATATTGCTGATCATCCTGAAATTACCGACATTGATCCCAGCACCATTCGTACCGTGCGTCAGGTAAGACGACGCCTGCTCGGCGATTTACAGGATTATGCAGCCTGCCGTGACGCGCTGATGCGCTTGCTTAAACACCCCAACGGTATGGGTCGCGCATTTACCCTGATGCATAAGCACGGGATCATTGCCGCCTATTTACCACAGTGGCGCAATATCTTTGGCCAGATGCAGTTCGACTTGTTCCACGCCTACACCGTGGATGAACATACCCACAAGCTGATCAACAATATTTATCGCTACTTCAGTCATGAGCATCAGCATGAGTTTCCGCTGTGCTCTGAAATTGTCACCCGCATGGATAAGCCCGAGTTACTGTATTTGGCAGGGATTTTCCATGACATTGCCAAAGGCCGTGGCGGAGATCATTCAGAATTGGGGGCTGTAGATGCTTCAGCCTTTGCACGCATGCATGGTTTTTCTTCGTCCGACAGCAAACTGGTAGCCTGGCTGGTCGAAAATCACCTGCTGATGTCGGTCACCGCGCAGCGTAAGGACATCAATGATCCGGATGTGATCAACGAGTTTGCCTCGCGCATCAAAAATGAGCGCCAGCTTGATTATCTCTACTGCCTGACCGTTGCCGATATTCGCGCAACCAATGACAACCTGTGGAATGACTGGAAGAATACGCTATTGCGTGAGCTCTACTTACTCACCCAGCGAGCATTGCGGCTTGGGCTTGAAAACCCCATGGACATGCGAGACCAGATCCGCGACAAGAAACAGCAAGCCAAACAGCGGCTTATTAACAAGGATTATCGCGAAGACCTGATTGATATGATCTGGGCGCGCTTTAAAGCCAACTACTTTACCGCATTTAGCGAGCAGCAAATTTCCTGGCATACCGAATACCTGCTCGGTCGTGATGATTTGAGTCAGCCTTGTGTGGTGGTTTCTGAACAGCCTATGCATGGCGGGACTCAGGTATTTGTCTACGCACCTTACGAAGCCAGCCTGTTTGCCAAACTGGTGGCCGTGATTGGCTCCAAAAAAGCCCAGATCCAGCATGCGCAGGTCCTGACTACCAAAGATGGCTACGTGGTCTTTAGCTTTGTCATTCTGGAAGTGGACGGTCGACCTATCAGCGGTGGCCGGGCCAAAACCCTGCGCCGCAGCCTGGAAGTGATCCTGACCGATCCGAAAAAGAAAATACGGCTCAAGAAAAATCGCTCACAACGCTTTAAAGACTTCAATATTAAACCTAAGGTTGTGGTACGCCCCCATGCACGCAGCGACCGCAACCTGATAGAGATCCAGGCGGTAGATATTCCCGGCCTGTTGACTAAAATAGCCGAGGTATTTCAGCTTCATTCACTGCACATTCACGCCGCACGCATTACCACTGTGGGCGAACGTGCAGAGGACTTTTTTGTGGTCTCGGACAAAGATTATCAACGTCTCAGTGAAGATGCCAAAGCATCACTACATCGCTCACTGATGAAAAAACTCAATGCAGAATCTGAATAAATGAGGACACTATGTCGGATTTAAAAACCATTATTGAACAAGCCTGGGAAAAACGCGATACCATCACGCCAAGTGATGTGTCTCCTGAGGTTAAAAATGCCATTATTGATGCGCTGGCCATGCTGGACTCAGGCGCAGCCCGGGTTGCGGAAAAGATCAGCGGTGAGTGGGTTGTACATCAGTGGCTAAAAAAAGCGGTGTTGCTGTCATTTCGTATCCGCGACAACCAACCTCTGCACGATGGCGTCAATCAGTTTTATGATAAAGTCCCGCTCAAGTTCAGCGACTATACACCAGAGCAATTTCAGCAAGGTGGTATGCGCGTCGTGCCTAACGCCGTCGCACGTCAGGGCAGCTTTGTCGGTAAAAACGTGGTGCTGATGCCGTCTTATGTCAATATTGGCGCGTATGTAGACGAAGGGACCATGGTTGATACCTGGGCGACCGTAGGGTCATGTGCACAGATTGGTAAAAACGTGCACCTGTCAGGTGGTGTGGGCATTGGCGGTGTACTGGAGCCATTACAGGCCAACCCAACCATCATTGAAGACAACTGTTTCATCGGCGCCCGCTCCGAGATTGTTGAGGGTGTGATCGTGGAAGAAGGGGCTGTGATTTCTATGGGTGTGTATATTTCACAGAGTACCCGCATCTATGACCGCGAAACAGGTGAGATCCATTATGGCCGGGTACCAGCCGGTGCGGTAGTGGTGCCTGGCTCACTGCCGAGCAAAGATGGTACGCATAGCCTGTATGCCGCCATTATCGTGAAAAAAGTGGATCAGCAAACCCGTGAAAAAGTGGGGATTAACGCCCTGCTTCGCTCTGTACAGGATTAATAAGCTGTGAACTCAAAGCCCGGCATAATAACCGGGCTTTGTGATTGTGACCTCAGAACTCCCATTTAACGCCAAACGACGGGATAATAGGTAACCAGTGACCCCGCTCTTCTTTTTTAAGCAGCTTTCCCTGCTCATTGACCGTATAGCTTGTACGCTCAATGCAGCATTCATTGTCAAAGTTCAGGGCATTGGACACTTCAAAAAATACTGTTAACTCGCTGTTTGATAAAGGATAGATTTTGTGGATCCGGAAATCGACTCGTTTATAGTTTCCCAGTTTACGCTGGTTTCGCGCATTCAGACTGCGCTTTATCTCAACCTGCCCCCCTGCAGTTTTCTGCAAAGAGCCTGACTCTCCGGTGAGCGGCCACCCCGAGTGAAAATACATCAATCCACTAAGCTGCCAGCCATTATCGAACTCATAGCTACTTGCCAGCTTCACAGAGTGCCTCTGGTCCCAGCTGCGCGGGTACCAGTGCCCGTTTATACTGTCCTGTGCGTTAGACCAGCTATAACTTGCCTGCCACTGCCATTGCGGCGAAATACTGTGCTGAAAACTCAGCTCAACGCCTTTGACTCTGGCGGACTGAGGCGCAACCTGATACCTGTCTGCCTGCCCTTCAGGTAAGAACTCATAAAGATCAAAGGCATTTTCATACCATGGGCGAAGGTCAGAGAGTTTTTTCAGATACGCCTCGGCGCGCCACTGGAAACTCGAACTGAGTCCCCCCTGATAGGACAAAATCATATGCCGGGCTTTTTCTGCACCGTGAAATTGTGTGATACCGTCAGCAACCTGCAGGCCAAGTATCTCCTCAGGCTGATAATAATCACCGGCACTCAGGGAAACTCGATGACCTTCTGTAAACTGATACAAGAGCGCAACTCTGGGGCTCCATTGCGATCGGGTGAATCCATAGTAATCTTGTTGATCCCAGCGCAAGCCCAGCTCAGCTACCCAGGCCTCAGAGATCCGCCAGCGGTCACTCAGATAGGCACCAAACACATTGCCGGATGCGGTTAACCGGGTCTTACGATAGCGATAGTCTTCACCACCATAATTGAGCCGATACCAGGCTTCCATCCAGTAGTCATATTCCGCGTCCAGGTATTTAGCGTCAAAGCCCGACTCGATGTAATGATCTTCGCTAAGATGCCACTGCCAATCCTGCTTCAGGGAATAGGCGTAAAAAAATTTATTATCATCCAGAGTAAGCCAGATTTCCGTGGGGTCATACTGACCACCACGCCGGTCTTCCTCTACTTTGGCAACCGACAATAAGGTCTGACTACTCAGATCTGTACGCCAGTCTGAATTCAGTACAGTCCAGAAATAAGCGCTACTGTACTTACCACTCACCTTTTCCTTGACCTGATATTCTCTGGTGCCATCCCATTCTTGAAAGGTATCATCAAGTATTTCGTCGTCCCAGGCATACAGGAAATGTCCCGACAGAGCATGCGTATCCGACAGGTTGTAGCGCACTTTTATAAACAGGTCGGCATAGATGGGCTCGAACTTATTAGACTCATCTTCAATCGCCTCAAGCACCAAGTCCAGATAGCCGCGTCGAGCAGACACCATCCAGGAGCCCTGCTCATTTGCAAATGTGCCTTGTGAACCTGCTCTTGCATTGATGAAGCTAACCCCCAAACTATTTTTTTGTTCGGCTATATCATAAATGCTGTCGATGGCCATAACGCCGCTCATTTTGTTGCCATAGCGCGCTGTAAACCCACCACTGGAAAACTCTAACGCCCCTACGTTCTCAGTGTCTACTATGCTGAAGGCACTGTTGAAGCTCTTCATATGAAATGGCCGGTACAGCTGCTGTCCATCCAGTAAGACAAGTACTTCATCCGAGTGGCCACCACGAACAAAGAAATTAGCAGAATAATCTCCGGCTGCCACACCGGGTAAACTCGGCATAAGACGAAAAATATCGTCGGCTATGTGGGGCATGACTTCTATGTGTTCTTTGGACAGGAAGTGCGCTTTTTGCTCAGCGGCAAGCGTATACTGACTGCCGCTAACCGTAATACGCTCCAGGTCCGTTTCCGGTGAGCTGGCGCAGACCACTGCGGTGTTCAGCGAAACATAGACAGCAGTTGCCAAAGGGAGGTTGGGTAAAGTCATACTAACCCCCCGTGACGCATTGACTGGACATGCACCTCTACCTGAGATGCATGATAAACATATCTGATGAAAGAGCTGTGCTGGCGGTAGTGAACATAGGAGGGTGTGTACTGAGCGAATATCAGGTGCCGATATCGCAAATGGGACAACTGCCATTGCTGACTGGGAACTTGTCTTGTCATTGTTGTTTTCTCCATCGAAATAACAATGACATCCTGATGCGTCAGCTCACTACAGTCGTCCTGCTCGACAGATCAGGACAACTTTTCTGCGAGCTGTTTGTGCTGTTTTCGGTATTCCCCTGGCGTTACTCCGGTATATCGTTTAAACGCCCCGTAAAACGCAGATCGTGAATTAAAGCCGCTGTCCAGCGACACATCAAGAACACTCCTGTTCGGGTGCGCAAGCAACTGCGCCTGAGCATGTGTCACTCTCAGCTGATTAATAAAATCGAAAAAACTGACCTTTTTACTTTGGTTGATTGCCTGAGAAACATGGTGCCGTGAATGTCCACTCGCACAGGCCAAATCATGCAGTGTCAGATCCGGGTTTAAAAAAAGCTTTTCATCCTGAACCTGGTGTTCAATCAACCTGCAAAGCTCAGCAGCCAGCGTTTCAGAAAGGGCCGAATTAACGTACTTGTCTGTTTCGGATTTATCTAGAACAAGGTATTGATTACTTTGGATAAATATTTCTGGTTGACGCAAGCCATAATAACTCATCAAGTAGAACACAATCACAACGCCCAACTCGGAGAAGAAGAATACCCGCTCTCCGATTAGCCAGTCGTAGTGACACCCTATACCGGTACCATGATCAATACAGGCCATAGCATTCACCTCGATGGCCTCGTCGAGAAACCACAAGCCATACAGCGAGCCAAGCATGAGCAATAATCGCTTCAGCCAGTTCAGATTTATCAGCTCAAGTGACGAAAAGTTATTTTCTGAGACTATCTGATAGGTGCTAAGTCGACGCCACGATAAAACCAGATAAATTGCGACCTGGATCATAGCCCCAAAAATAAACACATTTTCGTACCAGGACAGATACCAAACGGGTAAATCCGGCGCATACATGTCACCATACAAAAACTGCCATTTACTCTGAGCGTCAAGTAAATAAAAAGGCGTGGCACACAGCGCAGCGATGAAGAATGGCAACAGATGCGTGCGAACAAAAGGAAGGTAAGCTGGCGAAGTTAATCTGCGTACATAGTAGTAAAAGCAAGGCGCCAATAAAAAGGTAACGGGCTCCTGAAAGCCTATCAAATGAGGGACGTAATAAAACGCGCCACTTTCATCGAGCAAAATAAAGAACAGTAGCGCAACAAAGCACTGGATACACAAGGCAAGCATTCGGTTAGCATCATTCGCTGTATTTTTGCGGATGAGCTCATAACTGAGATACAAGCCGTGCAGGCAACCCAAAGATAATATAACCAGTGTAAACATCTTGATTTATCCACATCAAAGCGATTCCCCGTGGCGGGTCATTAGCGTGTGGCTTTATTGTTAATTATTATCACATAGTGTGTTCCCTTATTGGCGAAAATGCAAGGCACTATGTAGAGTGCCATTTCGTCATAAACTGGATGAGAAAATGGCACTGGGGCAAAAAGGTGTTTTACCAGTATAAAACTAAAAAACTAGATTAAGTGGGTACCTTTTCCAGTGTATTGATGCTGATATGAGGCCAGCGGATCAATTCACCGGGCCTGTCTTTGCGATTAAAGAAATCCAGGATAACCGTTTGGGAATACTGCAGCCAGAGTCTGGGATTACCATTTGAGTCGGTTTCTGTCAGCTCGTATATCCAGAATGTAGAGTGCATCTCTGCTGCGTTCGCCTGACGAGTAACGAACGGAATATTGTTTACAGACCCTGACGCCGCGGTTGAACGCACTTCCAGCTTGGTCGTATTGCGTACCTTGCCATCTCTGAGTAAAGGTGCAATTGCCTTTTGTAACAGCGCATTTGCCTGAGTCGGGTCAAATAACCCTTCAAACGGATTGTCCCTGAAATGTTTATAAGGGGCCAGATAAGGGCTTGTATCAATATCCCCGGCGACTCCGATAGGTAACCCATTCAGTGCCGGAATTTCGAACCCAGAATGAGACTGCGCACTTTTACCCAATGCGATCACCGCATCGCCATGAGGAATACTCGATAAGCGAGCAATATCCAGCTCATCGGTCAATTGATCGCGCATATGCAGCCATAATCCGGGCTCATGATGAATAGCCAGCCCAGGCTTGCCAGCAAGGCCCGAGTGAGGAAAATCATCCGCCGCAATCTGGTTAATAATTTGAGTGTAATCGAGTGTGGCAACGGATTGATCGTCGGGTATTCCCCTGTTTGGCACGCCTTTATCAACCAGATTGAAAGTCAGTGTTTCATCATATTGGTTCATCAGCAAACGATAATCCAGATCACCTGCAGCAAAAGGCAAGGCGATCATATTCCAACCATGCCCCTGCAGGTTACCGATATTTTGCCAACTGCCGGGCAGGTGGCATAGCGGACCCAGCTCTGAGTCTTGTTGCTCTCCGATAATAATTTTACGTTGGTTCTGATCAAATCCCAACTGTGATTTAGGTGACGACATAAAAAGCTCCTTGTACTTGCTTGATTGCTGCGCCCAAGTCGCTAACAACCCAATAGTGACAGGCACATAACAGGATGGGACTGCAAGCAGGAAAGCCTTTCAGTTTGTCCAAAACAACAGGGAATAACAGGCAATCGAAAACAACCAACGACGGCTAAAGGATTCTTGCTCCCACAGCAAAGCTAGTACAGGAATGGAGATTAGACGAATAAAAAATAAAAACAGGGCACGAGCGTGCCCCGACAACACGATATGTTAGCTGGGGGACCAGGCTGATAGGTACGCTATCAGAGGTTTTAAACGTCAGGCCGACTGCTTTTCATCGACTAAATCGCTTTGTGCCCCCTGCTCCAGCAAACTCATAAAGTTTGGCTGGCCAAAAATCATCATAATGTCCAGTAATTGACAGGCTGATAAGTCTGACTTACCGCACTCCCAGTTAGAGATGGTTGCTTGATCAACAGGTGTGACAAGCTTCTTACCTAACTCTGCCTGAGTTAAGTTCATTTCTCTGCGCAGGCGACGGATCGCAGTTTGAATTTGCTTCCTGGCTGCTATTGTGTGTGCTTTACGCACAGATTCATTTCTTCTAACAGTAGTCATAACATATCCGCTTATTATCAATCACAGTGTATTACACACCCAGACATAGAGTTCCAGCCTTTGGCGAGTAAGCCCCTAAACACAGGTCTTGAGTTTCACACTTAGCTGTTTTTGTTGTCGTTCAAGTGCTTATTTTTTCGTCCCCGTTAGACATTTGACTAAGAGTCATGTAGTCTGAACGGGTCAGGTGGATAAATAATTAACCGGATTGGGTCATATGTCAAATACTTTTGCTACAAGATTAAAACAGTTACGTATCAACTTGGGGTATTCTCAGGTTGGCTTTTCAGAAATACTGGATATTCCTACTGCTTCGTACCGAAAGTATGAAAAAGATGTTAGAGAACCCACCCTGTCTGTCGTCAGTAAGTTCTTTTTACACCCTGCGACTAAAGACAGTGCCCTGTGGTTATTAACCGGTGAGCAACAGACCCAGCACTCAGCACCGCAAACCACGGCTCAGCCACCTTTGGTATTCCAGACTGACATGGAGCAGAGCTTGATCAACAGTATTGCCAGTTCACTTGAGTTTATTGCGCATATGAAGTGGTTTACACCTGGTACACAAGCGGGTTATCAGGACTATGGACATATTATCCTGCGCGACCTGAAACCTTTACTTTTACAAGACAATGCCGCGCAGAGTGAAAAAAGACGAGCCTAGTGTTATTCGTTTTAAACAGGCCGTTTTAAAACGTCGTTATTGAAAAAACCAAAAGTAACCCAAAGCGACCACTTTTATTCACGTGACCGCGCAGACTGACAGTCTGTGTTTATTCTACCAACAGCAAATTTTTGGCACACGCTAATGACAACGCCAAACTTTCTGCACGTTCATAAGCGCTCGCAAGCGACCTTTGATGCCTTTCATCGTTAAATTCCTGGTATTCACTGACTATCTCATAAACAGCGCCTGCCCCCAGATAGCGGCTCAGGGTGCGTAAATGTGGCATCAGGTGATTGCTGCTTTCCCGAATTTCTGACTTGCCAAAGCCAAATTCTCCACACGAGGCAATGACAACCAGCGTTTTTCCAGACATCAGAGGGTGTAACGGAAAATCTCCCCGCTTCAGATCAAAGTCAAATGTTTTGTTTACCCGGATAATTTGGTCAAACCAGGCTTTTAGCTGTGCTGGCATACCGTAGTTGTACATGGGTGTAGAAATCACAATGATGTCTGCACGTGCCAATTCGTCGATGAGCGTATCGGAGAGCGCCAGCTGCTGCTTGTGATTTTCTGTTCTTTCACGCTCAGGGGTGAACACCGCACCAATCCAGTCCTGAGTAATAAAATGCGGAGGATGAATACCAACATCGCGATAAATATACTCATCTATCACACCTTTACTTTGCCAGGTTTCGATGAACCTGTGTGCAATGCTCTTGGACAATGAATTGTGCGATGGATTTGTATTACTAATGGCTCTGACACTTGAATCTATATGTAAAATTGTGCTCATAAGAATGACCTTTTTGACTATTGAACGCAATATAGTGTGCGCCACAGCGCACTATTGAACAAATGATACTATTGCACCTATGAATGAGTTAAAATCATCTATAACTTTCAATTCGGGATGCTGATTTTGGCTTTACATGTCTCCTTACAGGCACTCAGAGCATTCGAGGCTGCTGCACGTCATGGCAGCTTTAAACACGCTGCAGAAGAACTGGCGTTAACACCCACTGCGATTTCTCATCATATTAGCAAGCTTGAAGACCGCCTCAACGTCAGTTTATTTATTCGCCAGACCAGGAAGATAGTCCTGACCGATGCGGGCCGGCTGCTGGCAACAGCCACAACCGAGGGGTTTTCGCAGATAGAAACGGCACTGGCGAGCATCAGGCAACTTAATGAGGTTGTCCGGGTTACCACCACTTCCTCTTTTGCGGCACTGGTGCTGCTCCCGGAGCAATATGCGTTTAATCAACACCATCCAGACATCGTGGTACAAATAGCCAGCGGTGAGCTGATGGACTGCCAGCCACATACAATCCCGATAAGGCTCGGTAATATCAAAGCGGTCCAGGCGCAGGACAGGCTGAATGTAGAGCATTACAATCTGTTTGGTTATCAGCACCTGGCGGCGCTCAGAGCCTCTGGTACCCGTCCGGTTATCTACACCACCCGCTGGAAAAATCTGGCACTGTGTAAACCTCCTCTTGAGGCCTGGCTGGCAGAAAACGGCTTAAATAAAGCGGACTTTGATATCAGGGAGTTTGATCAGGAACTATTCTGCGTACAACAGGCGATTGCAGAGAAAGCATGGGTATTTTGCTCAGAAACGCTCACTCGTCGGCTGTGCGCAATGGGTCAGCTAAGGCCCATAAGCAATACAAGCATAGCCTCGGAATTATGCTATTACATTCCCGGGAAAAACCGATTTCAGGACAACAAGACCAAAAAGTTTATTGCGTGGATCCAAAACTTGATGTTACCTGACGCTGCGTCATGACATCGCCATTGGGGAGGGGTTTGGTAGATGATTACCCAAAGCGGTTATCATCAAACAACCGCTCAGAGGCAAAGGACGTGGTTACTTAACAAGTTTAAGTGTGACTTTTTCTTGTTTGGCCATCTGGTGGTTTTCTGCCCGGAACTCTTCAACACGGTCGTATATATCTTTAACGCCGTAATATTGTTCCAGGTTCTTTTCCGCGGCAAGTAAGTCACCAAATTCCATAACGATTTCATAGGCTTCAGCATATTTATCTTCCACTTCGTGATCATCGTCTTTAGTAACGATAATCAGTGTTTTAAAACGCTGCTCAAATGGCCTAAGCCTTGCTCCCTTAACAATCATGGCCAGCATAAAAATGAGTGCCACTACAATTAATAAACCGCCGATATAGATTAATTCCATTATTATATCTCTCCCTTGGCAAGTCTTGATTCCATTAGCCTGTAAAATGGGTATTTGGCTAAGGTAACAAACGTGATTACATTCATAGTCACCACGAACGGGCCATACACATCAAACAATATATCACTGTTCATATAACCACGAAGGACTAACTGAGCAAAGTTCATACACATTAATGCTACCGCGATATAAGCCACAACACGAGCTGTGGTAGAAAAGCTACAACCCCGGATGGCATGTAATAAATATAATACGGTCATAAACGCAGCGCCTGTGCAGACCAGCGCAAAGTAATAAACTTGACGCATCTGCATCAATTCAAAAGGTAGACTTAGAATGTAGTGCCCCAAACTAGCACTAGAAAAATAAAAAACAATAATAGCTAGGGAGGAAAGAAAGCATGAATGCAGCTCATGGTCGCTTTGCTTTTTCAATGTGTTTTTACCACCAAAAAACAACTCAAAACGATACTGCTTGAAGCTGTATAGCAGAAATAGAGCAACAAACAACTCTAATGCTGTAATTACCCATCTGGTGACTAGATAAAACTCATTCATGCTCGGCTAAAACCCTACTGTTTACCCACCAATAACTAACTCAGCTTCGGGAGAAAGCCTCTGCAATCGTGGCTGCGCGCCATCTCCCCCGCCGTTACCTCCAGCCACTAGCCGCGCACTTTCAGTGCTCAGGCCCGGAGTTTTCTCTGGCTGGGTCATTTTTGATTTTTTCTTTAAGCTCTTTATAAAAAACTTCATATTTTCCGTCCTTCTAATGAATTGAAAGGACCACCCACTAAGGTTACGCACATGTTAACCTTATTGCCATATAGTAACAAGCACTAATTGCCTTAAATTCACTGAATTGCGGATGATCTCGTACATCATGACATTGGCCAAAAAGCTTAATACTGACCGGATCACGATACTGTTCATGATAAGGAAAATTAGAAAAATTGGAACAACAAAACGACAAACCAGCCATTTCCCCGTCGATTTTCAGCACTCACAACTAACCCGTTTTCAGGTTTAATTCGGCCCTAAACACCATCAGTGCGTGGTTTTGAAGGACAAAAAAGCCGCGGTCAACAAACCGCGGCTATTGATGTGGGTGCAACACTTATAGTGCTGTTCGCATTTCCTCGAACTTGTCTGTGATTTCAGTACTCGGCTCAGAGGTTGCCAGACTTACCGCTACAATCGCAATTGATGAGGCGATAAATCCAGGTACAATTTCATAGATAAGCGCGCTAAGTGGCTGACCGTTAACAGTCACAGGGCCATAAATCCAGAACAATACCGTTGCAGCCCCCACTATCATGCCCGACAGAGCGCCTGCAAAGTTCATCCGTTTCCAGAACAAACTCAGTAGTACCAGCGGGCCAAATGCGGCACCAAATCCAGCCCAGGCATTACTAACCAGACTCAGAATCGTGCTGTCTCTGTCGTAGGCCAGGTAAATGGCACACAGTGACACCAGCGCAACGCTAATCCGACCAACCAGCACCAGCTCTTTGTCTGAGGCATCTTTGCGCAGGAAGATCTTATAGAAATCTTCCGTCAACGAGCTGGAGCTCACCAGCAACTGCGAAGAAATGGTACTCATAATGGCAGCCAAAATCGCCGCAAGTAAAAAGCCTGCTATCAGGGGATGGAACAGCAGTTCTGATAAGATCAGGAAAATCGTCTCCGGATCTTCAACCACAATCCCATTTTCGTGCGCATAAGCCGCGCCAAACAAACCTGTTGTGATAGCACCAATTGTCGCCACCAGCATCCAACTCATGCCAATGCGTCGTGCCGTAGGCATGTCTTTCACGCTGCGCACCGACATAAAGCGTACAATGATATGAGGCTGGCCAAAATATCCCAATCCCCAGGACATCGCAGAAATGATGCCAATTGCGCCACCGGCACCAATCCAGGTAAGCAGCTGAGGATTAATGTCGTTGAGTGTGACGCTGAGCGGGTTATCCAGCAGTGAATAAGTCACAGCGGGTACCAGAATTAACGCCAGGAACATAATACACCCTTGCACAAAGTCGGTCAGACTGACCGCCAGGAACCCGCCGAACAAAGTGTACAAGACCACCACACCGGTCGTAATATACAGGCCTGATTCGTAGCTCATACCAAAGGAGTTTTCGAACAGTTTACCGCCCGATACCACTCCTGCCGATGTATACAGGGTAAAGAAAATAATGATCACCAGCGCCGAAACAATACGCAGCGCATTGCCTTTGTCTTCAAAGCGATTAGCAAAATAGTCTGGAATGGTAATCGCATCATTGGCCAGTTCGGTGTATACCCGCAGTCGCGGTGCCACCAGTAAATAGTTTAAAAACGCACCTATCACCAGGCCTATAGCTATCCAGGTGCTACTGAAACCACTGACAAACATGGCGCCTGGCAGACCCATAAGGATCCAGCCACTCATATCCGAGGCACCCGCAGATAAGGCCGCGACACTAGGTGGAAGACTTCTGCCACCTAACATATAACCCGATACGTCGCTGGTTGACTTACGATACGCATATAGTCCGATACCCAGCATGGCGATGAAATACATGGCAAGTGAGATCATAGTGCCAGTTTCCAAAATTACCTCCTTTAGTCCGGGCTCCTCTCCACAATATCAGATGCTGTTATTTTCTTAGCTGAGATTGGGACAAAAGCCATTGCGAAAGGTCCACTATAACATGGCAAAGATCACCACCCAAGTTACTCGGGGTGAACTGAACATGAATTGCGTGCAAACGCCCTCATACCTTAATACCAAAAGCTGAAACAAGCTGAATTAATTAATGAAATAAGGCTGAGATTGCCTTATATTGGTGTGCAGTAGAAGTATTCAGTCAGGTGTATCTTTCATGTATTTTTATGCCGCCAGGCAGCCAATCCTAAATAAAAACAAAGAACTCGTGGGTTACGAGCTGTTATTTCGCGACGGGTTAGATAATGTCTTCCCGGAAATTGATGGTTCCGAGGCGACCTCCAGGTTGATTGAAGGCAGTCAGTTTAACTTTGGCCTGGAAGATTTAACCGACAATAAACCCGCCTATATTAACTTCACGCTGGAAACCTTACTCAAAGGCTATCCCACTATGATGGGACGTGAGCAGCTGGTTGTCGAAATTCTTGAAACAGTGCAACCGGGCAAGCGCTTGCTTGCCGCCGTGCAGGATCTCAAGAGTAAAGGCTACACCATAGTGCTGGACGATTATCAGCACCAAAAAGTGTGGCGACACTTCTATCCGTTTATCGATCAAATCAAAATCGACGTGCTGACCACAGATATTGAAACCATTAAAGAGATTAAAGACGCCATCGCGCCGTTCAAGAATATTGAACTAGTTGCTGAAAAAGTCGAAACACATGAGCAATACCAGCAGGCACTTGAGCTTGGTTTCAGTTACTTCCAGGGATTCTTTTTTGCCAAACCCGAAGTGGTTCAGAGTAAGACTTTACCCCCGTCTGAAATGGCACTGGCGGAACTGTTATACGAAACATCAAGTGTCGACGTTGACCTAAAGCGAATTACTCAGGTATTCGAGCGCGATGTTAACCTCAGCTATAAATTACTGCGTTACTCTAACTCAGCCGCGTTTAAGCGTCGCGCCGAGATTTCTACCATTAAGCAGGCTCTGGTCGTGTTGGGTAATCAGGAGCTTAAAAAGTTTTTGTCTTTGCTATTTGCGTCGCAGGTTTCCTCAGAAAAGCCGCTGGAACTGGTGCGTCTGTCGCTCACTCGCGCACGCTTTGCTGAACTATTGGCGGTTAAGCACAAAAAGCTCAAGGACACTGGTATGGCCTTCCTGGCGGGCATGATGTCGCTGATGGACGCCATCTTAGATGAAAGCATGGACAGCGTTATGAATAAGCTGCCACTGGCCATTGAGATCAAAGATGCCTTGTTAAAACAAGAAGGCTTACTGGCCAGCTACCTGACGCTTATTAAGCTGTATGAACAGGCAGACTGGCAAGGTGCGAATGAACTGGCGCAGCAGTTGAGCCTGGACCCGGACCTGCTGCCAGATTATTACCATGAAGCGCTGCAGTGGTGCGACCAACAAATGGAAGTGATGTCAATATAGCACTGTCAGTTGTTTACTGGTTTACCAAACAGCCCCCTTTTCGGTGGCTGTTTTTGTTTCAGGTCAATGTTTTTTGTTTTCTCCGCTTAATTCGGTTCAGGTGCGACAATTTGTCACATCCCAAGCTTTTGTCTGACAAGTAAAATTCTTCTCAACAAAAACGTGAAAACACTTTGGGATGAATCATGACCAGAAACCTTATTTGGCTTGCGGTAACGTCCGCCTTTTCTGCACATAGCCAGGATGCACAACACGACACACACACAGATAGCCTTGAACGCATCGTGGTTATCGCGCCCATGCATAGCCCGCTGGATATCAAAACCGACCCTAAGGCGCCCAGACAGCCTTTACCCGCACAAGACGGTGCCGATCTGCTGTCCAGCATCGCCGGTTTCTCTTTGGTTAAAAAAGGGGGCGCCAGCAGCGACCCGGTGTTTCGCGGAATGGCCGGGTCGCGCCTCAATATTATTACCGATGGTGGCCTGACACTTGGCGGCTGTGGCGGCCGCATGGACCCACCTACGGCCTATATCACGCCACAAACTTACGATACTCTGACTGTGATCAAAGGACCACAGACGGTGCTTTATGGGCCCGGAAACAGTGCTGCCACAGTGATTTTTGAGCGTGAATCGGAGCGACTGAGTGAGACAGGCTGGCAAGGCTTTGCCAACGCAACCTTAGGCAGTTTTGGTAAACGTATGGTGAATGCCGATATCAAAGGCGGTACACAAGACTACTATGCCCGAATGGCCGCCAGTAAAAGCGATGCCGATGATTATGAAGATGGCGAAGGTAAGTCAATCCACTCTGCCTACGACAAATGGAACCTCGACTCCGAGTTTGCCTACACCCCGGACGACGACAGCCTGTATAGCCTGAGCCTTGGCCGTAGTGATGGTAAGGTCGCCTACGCCGACCGCATGATGGATGGCAGCAAGTTCGATAGAAATCATGTTGCGCTGAACGTTGAGTTGAGCGAACTAACAGGGTTTGTTACTGCGTTGGAAGCCAATGTGTATTACAACAACATAGATCACATCATGGACAACCACAGCCTGCGACCATTTACCCCCAATATGATGATGAAAACCCCCACTTCATCCAACCCGGACCGCCGTACCTGGGGAGGCAAGATCATGCTCACTTCTGCCATCAACAGACAGCATACATTGAGCTATGGTGTCGATCACCAACAAAACCGACATCGAATTCGCGTCAGCATGAACCAGCCTGTGATGCCCGTCGACACCCTGCCGCGGCGCGACAACGCTGAATTTAAACAAACCGGGTTATTTGGCGAGCTGGAATATGTCCTCAGTACACAAGGCCCAAAGCGCAACCAATGGGTCAGCGGACTGCGCATTGATGACTGGTCTGCCACTGATAAGCGCCTGCAACTTGGCTCCATGATGATGCCAATGACCAACCCGACGGCAGGCCACACAAGGGATGACACCTTATGGAGCGGTTTTACCCGCTACCAGGTCCAACACCAGGATATGAGTTATTACATTGGTCTGGGCCACAGCGAACGCTTTGCGGATTACTGGGAGTTAATGGGTGGTGGACGTCGCGCCGTGGATAGCATGAGTGCCTTTTTGTTAGAAACGGAGAAAACCAATCAACTGGATATCGGCTGGATGTTACAAAAGTCCGGCATGACAACGTCCGTCTCTTTGTTCTACAACCGTATTGACGACTATCTGCTGACCGACAACCGCTATGAAGTGATGGACAAAACACTGGCGGTTACCCGCAACATAGATGCTCAAACCATGGGCCTCGAAATGGAAACCCGATTGGCGCTCAGTAAACGGCTGAATTTCACGACCAGTATCAACTATGTGCGCGGCAGTAATAAAACGGATCATACAGTGCTGGCTCAGCAACCTCCGTTGCAGGCCCGGTTTGCCATAGATTACATGCTGGACAAGTGGCAGGTGGGCGGTTTATGGCGTCTCGTAAAAAGTCAGAATCGCGTTGCCATTGGCCAGGGTAACATTGCCGGTCAGGACGTTGGGCCCAGCCACGGCTTTGGTACACTGGCATTGAACGTGTCCTACAGCCATTCAGATGAACTGCTATTTAGCCTTGGGGTCGATAATGTGCTGGATAAAGCCTATGCCGAACACTTAAGCCGCGCCGGCGCTATGGTCAGTGGCTATACGCAAATTGATAAAGTCAATGAAGCTGGCCGCACGCTATGGGCCAATGTGAACTGGCGCTTCTGATCCCGGCAACCGGTTTGGGGGCCAGCTTGTGCCTGCCCCCAATCCACTATTCAATGGTAAACTCAGTCAGTGGTGGCACTGGCTCATCATTTTCGTGATCTCCAATCAGGTAAATCTTGTCTTCTTTGACAACCAGGTCGCTGGGGATGGCCATGTCCTCCGGTAATAAGTCGTAGACTGCCACCACCTCTGCGCTCAAGTTCAGTTTGACCACTTTAGTGAATTGCTCCGAGAGCAGCCATAGTGCGCCATCAGCAAAATATAGTCCCTGCGCGGTATATTCATTGATACTGCCATCAATTTCACCCGCATAACTGAGCGGCTGGCGTGACATCAGGTTGAACTGGTGGTCCAGCGTAAACAGCCAGTCCTGTTGTGATTCATCATCACTATCAGACACCAGGAAAAAAAGGTGGCTTTGCTCATCATACGCAATACCCGCAAACTCCAGGGGCTGCGCGTCGTCTCCCTGTAATGTGAGACCAAACTCCCCAGCCAGCTCATAACCTTGCTCTGTTTGTATAAAGTGTCCAACCAGCCCGTTGTCTGCCAGGACAAATAACCCATCAGCCGTGCCGGTAACGGCTTCTGTACAGCCCTGACTACAATTTATCGAGGAAAATACCAATTTACTGCGGCTCTGGATCTCCAGCTTTTCATTTAATGAGTAGACTTCGGCCTGATCGGTGACAATTTCCCAGCCGCCGCTTTGCCACTGCCATAAACCCGAAGGCTGTTTAATCCCCTCGGGAAGCGTAAAACGGCGCTGCACCGCCAGGTTACCGCTGTCTGCGATGGGGCCATCCCCTAACAGCTTGTCTCTGTCGGCCAGCAAAAACAGATTGTTTTCCTGTGCATTGCTTGCCACTGCGACCCGACCATCCGGCATCAGTGTCAGATCGGTAAACTCGGTTTGACCAAAGCCGCTCACCCTCCAGGCATTTACGGGGTTAAGCTGCTCTTGCGCGACCTCAAACTGGAATACCACGGCCTGCCCCTGCTCTGCCGCCAGCAGCCAGAGCTGCTCTTCAGTAAAAGAAAGCCCCTGAATCGTCATATTGTCCGACAGGGGATAGCGCAATAGCAGCTCTGTCTCGGGTGAGAAACGATATATTTCGTGCTCGTGCCCATTATAACTCCAAATTTCGCGATTATTTTCGTTGTCGATCGCCAGTTCAGTCAGAGTAACTTTGTCCCCGAATCGCCAGGAGCGCGTTTCGCCATTGTGTAGATTGCGTCTGTATAGCTCGTTGCTACTTTTCACATACCATAATTCATGCTCAAACAGCTCAGTGGCCACTATGCTATCCAGCGCACTCAATTGAATATCCAGAGGACGATAAATCAGCGACTCCGTCGAGGCATCAATCAGCCCGACCTCAATCCCCTGCTGAAAGGTATGGATCTTAGGCCAGTTCACATCAATGCTGGTGAGGCTTGTTAGCGACTGCGCACCACTGTCATACGTCAGGTACTGTGTGACCGGAAAGTCTTCAACTAATTGATGCTCTGCAGAAGGTGAGATCAGTGCGATATCATGCACAACTCTGCCAGAGTCTGGCACCTCCCCTCCGCCGCCTGGCGGGTGAATTCTGTCATCATCGCCACAGGCGCTCAGGTTCAGGGCAATACACACTGCCATAAGTGATTGTAGGTATTTCATGTCATAGGTCCTTGTTGAGTGAAATCGCAGTTACTGTAACGATGTGAATGTCAACAAAGTGTCTATAGAGGCGCTGAGCCAGACCAGCTAATCTGGTTTTTAGCCGGGAAAAGTATGCCCTAACCATCCAAACTCGTGTTGAGTGGCTCTGGCTATCAGAGTGAAGGAATCAGATGGAATAAAATAAGCCGACATTAAGTCGGCTTATCTAATTGATGTTTATAGGTTTTCGAGGAAATCCTCATCGAACTCTTCTGGCTCCTCCTCAACGGGTGGATTGCCATCGTGGAGTTCATAAAGCTGACGCTGGAAATAGACATCCTTAAGAAAAATATACGGGTCGAGTGACTCGTTAAGGAGTTTTTCCTGTGACATCAGACTGGCTCTTGCCTCAACCGCACGCAGGGCAAATACCAGAATAGTTTGCGGTGTGGACAAGGCAATTTCTGGCAGCACAACATTGTCGACGATATCACCCGTAAGGTTACGAGCTGTTGACGGGCCATAACCCGGGATCATCAGATAAGCACCATCACCGACCCCCCAGATACCCAGTGTCTGACCAAAGTCTTCATCTTTGTGTTCCAGGCCCAGTGATTTTGCTACATCAAACAGACCAAAAATGCCCACCGTTGTGTTCACCAAAAAACGTGCAACGTTCACACCTGCATCACCCGGTTTTGCCTGAAGAGCAGCGTTCACGGCATCTGTCGGTGCAGCCAGGTTGGTTGTGAAGTTCACCAGGCTGCTGCGCACCGGTGCTGGTGTAATAGCAATATACCCTTTCGCCGCAGGACGTAAGATATAGGCATCCAGGACATCCATATTAAAGTCATACAACGGACGGTTGAGCGACTGCAGTGGATCCCGAGGGTCTTGTTTTTCTTCGGGGACTTGCGCACACCCTGATAAAATTAGCGCCAAAGCGGCGCCAACGAGTTTTTTATACATTTAGCTTCCTGTGCTGGTTATAACACGACTGATAGTAACCGCGACCTGCTGCACCTCTTGGGTTAAAGGGACGGGCTGAGTCACGCCTTCTAACTCACCAGGTTGCAACGCCACATTACCATCCACGGAAATACGTGCAGTTACAACCACTTCTTTAAACCCTGACAGCTTCAGGTTAGGCATCATCGCCATACTATCGTCCAGGTTGACACTCAATGGCAAGTTAAAATCTGTAAGTTTAGCGACCGCCAGTGGCATTGGCGGACCTTCCGCCGCTTTGGCAAAGACAAACAAAGTCGCGTTTGCTGGTATTTTATCAGCTAACTCGTCTGCCAGTGTCACCGTCACTTGAAGCCCATCAGCCGGCATCGCTGGCTGCGAGGCTTGTGCTGAGTTCAGCTTTTCGTTCAGTTCGGTAATGCGCTGACGGATCATCGCGTAACGCGGGTCGTCCTGAGTCATGCTCGCCAATAAAACTTCAAAGGCCGCTTTGGACTCTTTCCAGTCCTGGCGCTCATAGGCGATCAGCGCTAGCAAAGAAATCGCATCGATATTACGTGGCTCACGTTGTAGCACCTGAGACAACATACGTGCAGCACGGTTCATGGCATTTTCAGAACCTTCAACCAGCAGCGCCTGAGCATAGCTGACCTTCACATTGCTGTTATTGGGTTGCATTGCCAACGCTTTGTCAAACGCCTGCATGGCCATTTCAAAGTCATTCAGCGACATTGCAACACGGCCCAGCAGCATCCAGGCAACCGCATCATCACCGCTGTTTGCCAGTTTAGTACGCAGACCCAGCGCAAACGCCTGAAGCTCATTTGGGCTCAGTGGCTCACCCGTTTGCATCACCGCACGCTGGCCGTACTCGGGCAGCTTATTAACGGCTTTATACCAGTCGGCAATTTGTTTTTGACTGCCGGTAAAAGAGTAGAATACCGCACTGACGACCAGCAGGAATGTCACACCTGTGGCAGCAAGCACCAGGTTGTTACCCCGTGTATCCAGTGTACGCTCCGGTGATAACTCGTTCAGCAACCGGCGCTTAAGCTCCAGTACAGATTCATCATGGCTGCTCTGGTCAATACGTTGATTACCCAGCTCTTCTGCAAGCTCCTGTAAACGCTGCTGATAAATGTCTATGCGCTCAGCATTGGCATCGTGGTCTACAGCGACCAGCTTGTCACGACGGAAAAACGGCATGACTACGAACAAGGCTGCCAACACAGTCAGAAGCGCAAACATGCCCCACATTTGCATCATGTCATTCATGAAGTACGCTCCTTACGCTGGCTTTGTTTGATAAGCTCTGCCAGTTTTTGTTCATCTTCCGGGCTCCAGCTTTGCTTGCGGGCAGCTTTTTTCTGTCTGAATACAATAAAGCCAAAACCCAGCACCAGGATCACCACAGGCATCACCCACAATACAATAGTGGCCGGGGTAACGGGCGGCTGGTAATGAACAAAGTAACCGTAGCGGTCAATCATAAAGTCGATAACTTCTTGCTTAGACTTGCCTTCCTGAACCATGTCCAGCACGCGATCGCGTAAATCTTTGGCGACCACGGCATCGGAATCCGCAATGTTCTGGTTCTGACACTTAGGACATCTCAGTTCCTGCACCAGCTCTTTAAAGGTCTGCTCTCGTTCGGCGTTTTTGAACTGGTATTTGTCTTCAACAGCATGGGCACTGAGCGACCACAGGCCTGCCAGTAGTGCCAATGCCAGCATTAGTTTTTTCATGGTTGCAACTCCTGAATTGCCGGAGCAAATTTGCTGCGCCACACGCGCGGATTAATGTCGCCGGTGTGGTGCAAAATGATCTTACCGTTTTTATCTACCAGGAAAGTTTCCGGCGCGCCGGAAACCCCTAAGTCCAGTGCCAGAGTGCGCTCAAGGTCGAGGATATTAAACTGATAAGGGTCACCTGCCCGCGACAACATTTGCTGTACGTCGGCACGTAGGTAGTTAATATCAAATTGATCGCCAAAGTCGGGATCATAGGCTTGCTCGTAGTACAAACCGATGATACGCACGCCCTGCTCACGCAGCTCGGTCAGATAACCCAGCTCCGCAATGCAGGTCGGGCACCAGGTGCCCCACACGTTCAGCAGGTACACCTCTCCCAGCAAGTCCTGATCGGTCCAGCGCTTTTGCTCATCCATCAGATCGGGCAATTCAAACGCCGGCATAGTGTGACCCAGGCGGCCGGTTTGCAGTTCTCTGGGATTACCGAATAAGCCCTGATACAAGAACACACACAACAATACAAAGATCAGCAGTGGCACCAGGCCTAAAAACTTCTTGTTCATTGTGCGTGCTCCACAGAGGGTTGCTTACGACGACGATAACGCTTATCGGCCAGGACAATAAAGCCCGCCAGGGAGATCAGAATACCGCCCAACCACATCCAGCGAACATACGGTTTGTGATAAATACGCAGTGACCAGGCACCATTACCCATGGACTCGCCCAGCGCCAAGTACAAATCACGATAGAAGCCATCGTCAATTGCCGCTTCGGTCATAAACTGCATGCCCACATCGTACAAACGTTTTTCTGCATGCAACAAGGTGACATACTCGCCGTCCTTAAATACGGTGACTTCACCGGCATGGCCGCCATAGTTAGGGCCACGGATCTCGTTTACGCCTTCAAAGCGATACTCATATTCATTCAGCATTGCAGTTTCGCCTTTTGTCATCACCACTGAGCGTTCAACAGAATACGCTGAAGTCAGGGTCACACTGGCAATCACAAATGCGATACCCACATGGCCCAGCACCATCGCCCAATAGCTCATGCCCAGACGTTTCAGACCCTGAGCCGTGCTTGGGTGCACACTCACTTTTTCAACCAGGTCGACCACTGTGGCGATACAGATCCATACCGCTAATCCGGTAGCCAGATAGGTCAGCATACTGATGTCATCAAAACTGGAGAATAGCCAGGCACTGGTGATCACAATAGTGGCGACAAAAATAGCAACCCACTTCTTAGCCAGTGGTGGCAACTTGTTTTGCTTCCAGCGCAACATAGGCGCCATGCCCATTAAGATGGCAAACGGCACAATCAGGATGGCAAACATTTGGTTAAAGAAAGGTACACCAATCGAGATGGAACCCAGCCCCAACTCTTTATGGATCATTGGCAAGAGCGTGCCCAGCAATACTATCAGGGTTGCCACAACCAGGAAGATGTTATTCACCCACAAACCGACTTCGCGTGACACAAGCTTATAGCGACCTTCGCTGTACACCTGGCTCACACGCAGCCCGTAGAGTGCCAAACTTCCGCCCACCACTAAGGCCAGGAAAGACAGAATAAACAAACCACGATCGGGGTCAGTGGCAAACGCGTGTACCGATACAATGATGCCGGAACGAACGATAAAAGTGCCTAACAAACACAAGCTAAATGCGGCGATAGCTAATAAAACAGTCCAGGATTTGAACACGCCGCGTTTCTCTGTAATAGCCAGCGAGTGCAGGAGTGCAGTGGCCACCAGCCAGGGCATCAAAGAGGCATTTTCAACCGGATCCCAGAACCACCAGCCACCCCAGCCTAGTTCTGCATAAGCCCACCAGCTACCAATGGTAATACCTAAAGTCAAAAAGCCCCATGCCGCCATAGTCCAGGGACGCGACCATTTAGCCCAGGTGTTATCCAGCTTGCCAGTTAACAGAGCGGCGATTGCAAAAGAGAAGGACACAGATAATCCCACATACCCCATATAGAGCAAAGGTGGGTGAATGATCATACCAGGGTCTTGCAGCAGCGGGTTCAAATCGCGGCCTTCTACCGGGTAGTAAGGCAGCAAACGCTCAAACGGGCTCGACATCCACAAGGTGTAAAGCATAAAACCAACCCCGAGGAAACCCAGCACGCCGAGTACGCGCGCGCGCAGTACCCAGGGCAGAGATTTAGACATCATGGCGACCAAAGCCGTCCAGCTTGCCTGCATCACCAACCACAACAGGATGGCGCCTTCATGGCCACCCCAGGTTGATGTGACCTTGTAATACCAGGGCAGCGTACTGGAAGAGTGGTGTGCAACGTAAGCGACGGTAAAGTCATCAGTCAATGTGATATAAATCAGCACGCCAAAAGAAAATAACACCAGTAAACACTGACCCACCGCCAGTGACGGGGCCGTGCGCATCAGACGCAGATTACCAGTATAAGCGCCCCAGAGAGGGAAAATACACAACAGCAGGCTCAGGCCCATGGCCAGAACCAATGAAAAATAACCTATCTCAGGGATCATACTAGTTCTCGCTGTTTAAATTATATTTAGGTTTTTCGTGCTTGATCCCTTTCACGGCCTCAGCGATCTCAGCGGGCATATATTCTTCATCGTGTTTTGCCAACACTTCAAATGCTTCAATGACATTAGGTTCAACCAGTGTGCCCTGAGCAACAATACCCTGACCCTCACGGAACAAATCAGGCAAAATACCGTGGTACTTAATGGTAACCATAGGGCCGGTGTCAATAAGCTTAAAGGTCACATCCAGAGAGGTTTCTTCCCGATCCACACTGCCAGGCACAACCATGCCACCGATGCGCAGCTTTTGCCCGATATAAGGCAGCTCTTTGTCAGGGCCTTTGCCTTCAATCAGCTCGCTGGGCGTATAAAAGAGGTTAATGTTTTCTTGTAACGCATACAGAGTCAAACCAACCGCTGAGCCGATGCCGAATATCACGGCCAATACGGCAAATAAGCGTTTTTTACGTCTTGGGTTCATGCTTTAGCCTCCTCTTGGGCCTGCTTGATACGTGCTTCACGCTTCATTTGCGCATCGACTTCACGCTTAATGCGCTTGGCGTCGTTCAGCGACGCCCATACCAAGCCCAGCAAGATAAAGGCACAGCTACCAAACGATAACCAGACATAAAAGGCGTAACCGCCCATGTGAAAAAAGTCACTCAAAGATTCAAACTGCATATTTAACCTCGACTAACCAGCTGGCGCACCCAGGGGCGGTGCTTCTCGACCTGAAGGATCTCGTTTTTAAGACGGACCAGTGACAGTGCGCCGACAAAGGCGGCAAACCCTAAAATATTGATAAGCAACGGCCATAACATAGACGGATCGATGGCAGAGGTATCAAACTTGGTGATGGTTGAGCCCTGGTGCAGGGTATTCCACCACTCAACAGAGAAATGAATAATCGGCAGGTTGATCACTCCAACAATGGCCAGAATACAGGCCGCTCTGCCACCAGATTTTTTGTCCTCAAAGGCGTGATACAAAGACAACACACCAAAGTACAAAAACAACAGGATCAGTTCAGAGGTCAGGCGCGCATCCCAGACCCACCAGGCACCCCACATAGGTTTACCCCAGGCAGCGCCCGTGATAAGCGCAATGGCGGTCATCGCCGCACCTACCGGAGCAATGGCAATCACGGCCAGTTCAGCATTACGAATTTGCCACACAAGCGCAACGATTGCGGCAATCGCCATAGAAGAATACGCCCCCATCGACAAAATAGCCGACGGCACATGAATAAAGATAATGCGATAGCTGTCCTTTTGCTGATAATCCGCCGGGGCAAATGCCAGGCCCCAGATCCATCCTACGGCGATACAGACCGCCGTCACGGTAACAAAGTACGGAAGCAAGGTGTTACACAATTGGTAAGCACGCTCCGCTTTTGCATAGGGATGTAACCACTTCCACATTTTAACTTACACTCACTCTTAAAGCTGACGATATGGCAATTGGCGCCGTGACGATGGCAACGGCCAGCATGGCACCAAGGATCGCAAGTTGTCCGCCATAAGCGACCGACATACTGGCGGTATCAATGGCAGAGGTTGCGAAAATCAGAACCGGGATATACAAAGGCAAAACAAGCAGACTCATCAAAATACCGCCTTTTTGCAGACCCACGGTTAATGCGGCGCCTATGGCGCCAATAAAACTTAACAACGGCGTTCCAATCAACAAAGTCAGAATGGTTGCGCCCAGTGCCTGGCTGTCGAGGTTCATCAGCAGCGCAAATAACGGTGCCATCAGCACCATAGGCAATCCGGTGATGGTCCAGTGCGCGGCCACTTTTGCCAGCACAGACAAAGACATAGGATAGGGTGAAGCTATCATTTGCTCCAACGATCCGTCGGCATAATCATCGCGAAATAGCTTGTCCAGACCCAGCATGGTCGACAGCAACGCGGCTACCCAAATGATACCTGCAGCCATGCGCCCCAGCAAGGCCGGTTCGGGTCCAATTGCCAACGGAAATAACGAAATGACTATCAGAAAAAACAGAAGTGGGTTTACGATTTCGGCGCGTTGGCGAAAAGCCAAAGTCACATCTTTACGATAAACAGCGACAAATAAATGCCAGTAAGAATGCTCAACCTTCATTAATGGCGGTACTCCAGAGCCAGGGTTTTCAGGGAGCTGAACTGAGTCGTCAGATCCTGGTGGGTAGTCAGTAAAATAGCGCCGCCATTTGCCAGGTGCGATTCAAACTGCTGTTGCAGCAGCGCAACGCCTTTTTTGTCTAGTGCAGTAAAGGGCTCATCGAGGATCCACAGGCGGGCTTTATTTAACCACAGCCGTACCAACGCGACCCGACGTTGCTGACCTGCGGAGAGGGTCCGCACGGGAACATCTTCCAGCCCAACCAGGCCAAGCTGGCCAAGCAGCGTATAGATTTCTTCTTCGTCTGCCCCGTAACCGTGCACTTGTAGCCAGTACTGGACGTTTTCATAAGCTGTCAGTTGCTGGTTTACACCGGTTTTGTGCCCGATAAATAGCAAAGACTCGGCGAAAGTGTCGTAGTCCCGACTGATGTCCTGGCCTTCAAAACAGATCTGGCCTTCGTCGGCACGGGCAAAACCCGCGATAATACGTAATAAAGACGTTTTACCTGCACCATTTGGGCCTTCAACTTGCATGATCTGACCCGCCTGAAGCGAAAAACTCAATGACTCAAATAAACAGCGGTCCTGTTTTACACACGTGACGGACTTAATCTCTAGCAAGGCGCGACTCTCTGACGCTAAAAAATTGGGCGTTAGTCTATCATAATGGTAGGGTAATACGAATAATTGGATGCGACCGATCAACGAAAATTTGATTTAAAATAATGAATAAGCCGACGATTTCTATTCAAAACAATGCACATTTGGCCACATCACAGCTGAATGAACGCGGGCCATCAGCAAACACGACCGCAGCTACTGAACAGACCTTCAATGCCCGCAATTTGGTGATCAAACCCGACAGCATTCAAATGGAAGTGACTATAGATGGCCGCTGGCAAGGCGTACGGCTGGCCAGCCAGAGTCAGTTGCAGCAGCCGCTGAAATTACCCGAAGCCGAAGTAAAAATCAGTGCCGACGGCACACTACTGACGGTCAGCACACCAGAACTGAAGCTACAGATCAAACCCGCGCAAACTTTGCTGAGCCTGCTGAGTCTGATCAAAGGACTTGGCGGACAAAGTGCGTTGCAGCTGGATGCACAGCTTAAGGGCAGCAATCAGTCCACCTTAATGCTGGAAAAAATTGGCCTGGCGCTGCCAGTTCCCCCTGCCCTGGCTGACTTACTCAAACAAGAGAATAAACTCGTTGCCAACCTCAGTGCCAGGCAGAATAACTTGCTGCTACAGATTTTTAATGCCTTTGGCGATGAACTAATGAAAGCCCCGGTTAGTAAACACAAACTGACCACTTTGCTTGCGCAACTTGGCAGTCAGGAGCAACCCAAGATTAAGCTTGGCCGCAGCAGCGCAACATTGCAGCTTGCCAACCAACAGGTTGAAGTGAAAACGCCTGAAGCGCAGAGCGCGCTGAAGCTCAACAGCTGGTTCAATGCACAGCTCAAGGCCCTGCCCGACGGATTACAAATCGGGGTAGCCAGACAGTCAACTGAGGTAAAACTGGCCACGCCTCTACAACAGGCACTGCCCAAACTGGCTACACATCGCTTTGCCACTGAGCTGGAAAAAGCCACTAGCCCCAGCCCTGACAGTAAATCAACACTCAGCTATGACAAACCTTTGCTCAACGTGTCAATGGCAGACATTAAACAGACGGTTAAACAAGCTCTGGGGCAGCTACTGTCCAGGCCCTTTTTCAACACCAAACAAGCCCAGGGTTCTCAAGCACCGACTGCCACTCAGCCGCCAACCACGGCTGCAAAATCACCCAATGCGACTTTACCTCAGATTGCTGCCAACAATGCCGCGCTGGTACTAAAAAGCATGGCGCCGGTACACAGCCAACCTCTTTTACAGCTGCTGGATAACGTAGAGCAAGTATTTACTAACATTACTAAGCAGGCTACACCTAAAGGTAACGTTCAGGCCCCTTTATCATCTTCAGGTAGCCCAGTCGCTAAACGCAATAGCGGCTCGGCACCAGCCGGGGAAACACCACAAGAACCAGGTAAAATAAGTAAGGCTTTGTCACAAGCACCTGCGCCAATACCGCCCTCCGGCTCTGCTGCCACAGCCAAAGAGGCACAGGCGCTCGCGTCTGCAACTCCAGACAAACCCGCTGTTGCATCGCAGCCGTCCAGCGCGTTTACTCAACGCCTGGCGATACTTCAACAGGTCTTTGCTGCTGTGGTTCCTCAACAAAAGCCTTACAGCGCACAGCTTATAAACCCTCAGTTGCAACAGGCACAGGCGATGAGTGACGAGTCGGCAGCTAAACCCGCTGACAACCAGCCAAGCCAAATAAGCTCGGCAAAAGCTGAGCAGGCAGCATCGGCCAAACCCAGTTTATCTTTACCAATCGCCCAGATTTTGAGTAAAACACTGCGCCAGATAGAGGCAACACCGACACAATCGGGACCACCACTGCAACAACAGCTCAGTGAAACTCTCTCTGCAACGCAGCAATTTCGCAGCCCCCAATCGGCCGACCTGATGCGCCTGGTCCATCAGGCATTTAGTAAGATGATGGACGAAACGCGACACTCCCCTGAGCAGGTCAGTCATGAGCTGTTTGCACGGTTGCCGGCGCTTGCCAGCCAGATCCAACCCGCTTTGCCCAACAGCAGCTTTGCGCAAGCACTGGACAAGCTCATAGTGACTTTACTGGGCACTCAGCTTACTGCCAAAACCCAGGACTTACCGCCACAAACCAGTTTGGAGCAGCGTGTTGCGGCCCTGGTCGAAACCCTGCAACCCGGCACAAAACTCTCATCTCCCGGTCAGTTTATTCAGGCGGTGACTCAGCAAGCTCAGTCTCGTCTCATGGACGACCTGGCGCTGTTGCAAAACAATCTGGCTAACAACGCCAGTCCGCAACCGCTGGCGCAAAAATTCGATAGCGAAAGCCAGTTGCTGATCAATTTATTTATGCCCCTCAAATTGCCGCAGGAATGTCGCCAGAGTGAACTACAGATAGGCAAGTATAAGAAACCGGCCAAAGCCAATATGCCGGAAAAACAAGTGTGGTTTGTGCGGCTTAACTTCGACTATGCAAAACTTGGCCAGCTCAGTGTACAAGCGGAGCTAATGGACAAAGCCGTTGACTGCGAGATTGTTGGCGACAGCGCGTCGGTTTGCCAGCTGGCCCAGCCCCACCTGGATGCACTGCGCGTTAAACTGGCCGCACATGGTCTTCAGGTTGGTGAAATCGAATTACGCGAGGATGCGTCGCAGGTGAAGCGCTTTTACGACAGCCACGCCATCGTGAGTATTCAGGTGTAACCCAAATTTTACTCGTCAGGATCACAGCCTGTTCGGGCTGCTTTCACTTTTGACCATATGTTCTACAGTTGTAGCGCAAGTCTGACTTGCCTAACACTACATCACATATGCAAAGGAGAACGCTATGTCTTCGCACCACCCGCACCTTGGCTGTGCCTGCTGTAACTACCAATTGTTTGGCCATGCCGTACAAGGCGATAATAACCAGTCAGATAAGGGGATTTTCAATCTCGATAAACTCCTGATTGCCGCAGAGCATTACATAGATGATTACATTGCCAATCGGTTTGTCAGGCCCCCTCAGCAGCACAATATTTTTTACGGCGGCACTATTCGTACGCTCGAGAACGGTGATGTAAACAAAACCGTTGAAGCCGTTGTCATCGAGCATGGGCAGATAGTCCATACGGGTAGCCTGACTGACTGTCAAAACCAGTATCCACACGCCGACTCTGAAGATTTACAAGGGGCCTGCATGTTACCCGGGCTGATTGAACCCCATGTTCATTTGACTCCCACAGCATCTTTTAACGCCTGGCTGCAGCTCGCACCGTTCAGAGAAGGAGTAGAAAGTGGCGGTGATAACAATGATCAGTATTTAATTGGCAAAGACTACAACAAGAAGTCAGTGTCAGCGCTGTTGCTCAAAGCGGCAAAAGCACTCCCCTCTCACCGCAAATGGCTGCTGGCCTTTGGGGTCGACCCCAGCCAGTTTAACCCTATCACCACAACGTCTGCGGACGGCTCTGTCAGTCCAACGCCCTGGGAGGACTTCAACTGTGCTGAGCTGGACGACATCAGCAAGCAGGCACGCTCGGGCAAGGACGATGATATTTGTATTTTTATTATGAATGCATCTGGCCATGTTGCTTACGTCAACACCAATGCGCTTGAAGCAGTGCAACACGCGCAGCATGCAAGCAAGCCGCCCGTCAACGAAAATGGTATCTTACTCGAATCGGATCAGATTGGTCCGGTGATCAAAGTTGCGCTGGAGCAGTACTTTGTAGAACACCCTCAAGGCATCACTGAACTATTTGGCAATTTACAAAAGATCTTTAAACTCGCTTTATCACGCGGTGTCACCCTGATGTGGGATGCGGCGCTCGGCGCATCTTTGAAAAACGCTGAGCTGGAGATATTGAGTAAGATGGCCAGCAGCGGTCTTGCCGGATTGCGCCTTGGCGGCGCATTATTCTATACCACGGCTGATCAGTGGAGCAAAATCACGCCAACCGAGCCCAGCCATTATCATACGGACTGGTTCAATATTGCCCATGCCAAAATCGTCAGCGATGGCTCTAACCAGGGTCTGACCGGATATCAGCTCACCAAATATCAATTCCCGGACAGCAATATTAACGATGAATTCCCTTATGGGGTTTGGAATTTCAATCCGCCGGATGGCGACGCAGATCATCAAGTCGAATCTCCGTTTCTGGCACTGGTGAGTGAGTTAGACACGCGCGGCTGGTCATTGATGATCCACGCTAACGGCACACATGCTATAAATAATACCATCATGGCGTATCGTGATGCACTCCATAACCAGGAAAAAGCGGGACTGGAAAAACGCCATCGTATTGAGCACGCATCTTTACTGAGCGATCAGAACCTGGCTGATATGGACTATCTGGGCCTGTCGCCAAGCTTTTTGATAGGACACGTGGGCTACTGGGGTTATACCTTTAAGCATAAGGTGTTTCCTCAGCAACCCGTTGTTGAACACCTGGATCGCACCGCCTCTGCGGCTCAACATGCGCTGCGCTATACCCTGCACAGTGATCACTTTGTTTCACCGATTGGGCCACTGCGTATGATGGAACAAGCCGTCACCCGTATGATGGAAGACGCCCCTGAGGAAGCCTATCAAAATGGTCACCCTCCAATTCTCAATGAGCAAGAATGTGCCACCATGGCTCAGGCCCTGCGCGCTGCGACCTATGATGCCGCCTGGCAGTGTCATATGGACCACCTCATCGGTGAACTGGTGGTTGGTAAACAGGCCGATCTGGTTATTCTGGATGAAGATCCCTTAACACGCCCTGCAGTCGGGTTGAGAGATGTGCCTGTCCGCCAGACCTGGGTAAATGGCAGATTGTGTCATCATAGCTAAACTGGCAGCCCTTATCCGGATATAAATCCGGGTAAGGGGTTTTTATCTGACGGTGTTACATGCTACTTTGATACTAAGATGTCTGTAGTCGTTAAATGTTATGGAACAAAAAACCGCCATTGGCCTGTTATATGAAGCGGGTAAGTCGCCCGAAGTTGTTTGTAAGGGTTTTGGCGAACTTGCCGAAGAGATCATTGCACTTGCCAAAGAAAAAGACATCATGATCCATGAAGATGCCACTTTGGTCCAGACGCTCAGCCAGCTCGACCTGCACGAAGAAATCCCCAAAGAACTCTATTATGTCATTGCAGAGCTGATTGCTTTTTCGTATGTTCTGCGTGGTAAATTTCCTCCTGGTTGGAAACACTTCCAGGGAAAGCTGAATATAAAGGCCTGATGGCACAAACCCAAAACCTCATTGTGTGAACTCATTCTTCTTTGGGTTGAGGAGCGATACTTTGCCGTCCTGTGCCACATATAAATTCCCGACATTTTATTTAATATACTGACAACTATGATAATTTTTTCCTCGTATGTCGGTTAATTGACGGACTTTGTCGCATCAGTTAATGCCCCTGCCCCTCTGCTTACCTAGTATTTCACCGTCCTATCGGACACACCATATAAAGCAAAAACGGTAGAGGAAAATACCATGTCACACATCAAACTATTCATGAATTCGGCGCTGCTGATTGGCGCTTTGGGCACTTTGGCAACGTCCGCTCCAGCGGAAGCAAAGCGTTTTCGAGTCAAAAACTGTACATCCATTGAGTGGGTGCAAGTGGCCTCTTATAACAGTTCAGACAGCTCGATGTTTTCACCTCACAGTAAAAAACAGGTTAAGTCCGGAGAAACTGCCCAGCTAAAATGTGATTCAAACCGCTGCCGCTTTGAAGTACAGGACACACGGTTTAGTTACCGCAAGGGGAAGATTGGCAAACGCAAATGGCTGAAACTGGACATTACCCGACATGGTAATATGCAAAACTATTTTTACGCGTCGGTCAGTAAAGACGAGCCTGAGTGCTAGCAACCATCACACGGGGCAAGCCCTTTTATGAGCTGCCCTGTGTAACCCATCGACATCAACGCAAGTATTCATTATGAGCAAAATCGCATTTGTCGCAGCAACCAGCCTGGTTATTCATGGGCTGATGACACTTGTCTGGGTGACGCCCGGCCCACAACCCGTTGCACTAAATCATGATAACCGGATGTGTCACAGTACTGAGCACCCTCTCAATGAAGATCACATTGTGCATCAACCACAGTTAAAGGTACCAAACAGACCCGTTACGCAACCCCAGACAGCACTTGCTTCACAAACAACACCATTCGCCGCGGTTTCTTCCACTCAACTGGTGAGCCAGACACTCGCAAGTTTGAAAGCTGAGCTGAACAAGCGCTTGCACTCGACAAAGGAGCCGCATGCTCTGTTAACCTTAACTGAGCAAGCAGTGCTCCTGAAACAACCAGAGTTACTCTTTGCGCATACGAATAAAATTCTGCACCAGTCACAATCCCTTGATGCACTACAGCAAGAAGACTTACTGATCTTACTGGAAAATAGACTGCAACCTGAGCACCTCGAAGCACTCACACCTTATTTAACGTCACAATACGAAGACGTTCAGGAAGAAGCATTACTGAGATTGCTTGAAATCAACGCAGCGCCTCAAATTGAACAGCACCTGCGCTATCTGGCCAATTATGGTTTGACCCTCTGGGTGAGAGAAGAAGCCGAGAAACAGCTGGATATGCTGAACGCGCGTATACCTTTAAAAGCCTATCTATCAGAATGATCAGCCTTTTTAATCCTTAGTCCATTTTTGCTGCACACTTTTCAGCTAGGTTATTCTGGGTTATTTTTTAAATTACTGAATTTCATCGCTGAGACACTATGGACGCTGCACAAAACCCCTTTGTGACCGTCAGCAATACCCGGATGCAAACCATTATTAATGCGGTAGGTATATTGGGGCTGATTGTACATGCCTTACTGATTGTCGACTTTATCATTCTGGCAATCCCAGAGTTAGTTGTGTTGGAAGTATTCAGCACCCTGGCATGGTACATTGCACTGCGGATGAATCGTAGCAATAATACTTCAGGCGCCGTACTGTTAATGGTCGCAGAGGTACTCGTCCACTCGACGGTAGTTATCCTGTACTTAGGACTAGCGCCCGGTTTTCAGCACTATTTATGGGCCGCCGTTCCCTTTATTCTGTTTTACCGGAAAATCCCTTTGTGGGGCATTGTGACCTGTACTTTGTTGTGTATGGGCCTGTTTGTCGCTTGCTATCTGTTTGCTCAAGATATTGAGTACACCTATGCCTATGCAGAGCTACTCCCCTATATTCATGTGTCCAATGTGATCATTGCGTTTATGGCGTTGGGACTCACTTGTTTTCATTTTTACAATGCGACAATAGAAGCGGAGCAGGAACTTGCTAAAATGGCGGCTGAGAAAGTACAGCTGACAGAAGAAACTCTGGCAAAGAAAAATACCTTTTTCGCTAACGTATCTCATGAATTCAGGACTCCCTTAACACTCATCACCGGTCCGCTTGAGTCAATCATAGCCAGTACCGATCTAAAGGCTCAGAAACCGCTGAAAAAAATCCTCGCTAATGCCAAGCGGCTGCAAAGACTAGTTGAACAAACTCTGGAACTGACCAAAGCTGATTTTGCACAGCCGAAAGAACACCATACTCTGGCATTAAACGCGCTGGCTGAGCAGTTAAGTTATGCCTTTATATCGATAGCCAGGGTGAAAAACATTGAGGTTCATTGTGATACAGATGTCGATTGTCTGGTGGACATTGCCAGTCAGGATGCCGAAGCCATTGTCTGTAACTTACTGTCCAACGCAATCAAGTATTCAAAGCCTGACGGTAAAGTAACCATCAGATGCACGCTGGCAGAGGAGCAGGTCCAACTTTGCGTTAGCGACTCGGGTATCGGCATTGCGCCTGAGGATCAGCACCGCATTTTTGAACGCTTTGTCCGCCTGGATACACCTGTGAGCAAGACGGTTGCAGGTACGGGTATTGGGCTCGCGCTGGTAAAAGACTTAGTTGAGCGTGCAAAAGGTCAAATACAAGTTGTAAGTGATGGAGTTTCTGGCACACAGTTTACTGTCACCTTCCCATTGAGCCACGGCGAGCCACAAACGCATATCAGCTTGCATACAAGTGAGGTCGTCACACTGGAGCAGGCAAACCTTGAGCATCAAATCACATCAGAGGTTGTGCAAAATAGCGATGACAGTACACAACATTTACCACGCATATTGATTGTCGAAGACAATCCTGACATGCAGGCTTATCTGGCTGATTGCCTTCGCCATTCCCATCAGCTGTTGTTCGCCAGTGATGGTGAAAGTGGTTTTACGCTTGCCAAAACACAGGTACCGGATCTCATACTCTCTGATCTAATGATGCCAAAAGTTGATGGATTTCAGCTTGCACAACAATTACGGGAAGAAATCACGACCTGCCATATCCCAATACTGATGCTGACCGCGAAGGGCGATGAAGAAAGTCAGATGCTCGCCTGGAAAATGGACATTGACGCCTTTATGAGTAAGCCCTTTAACACAGAGCAGCTTAAAACCCGTATTCAGAACTTACTTAATATTCGCACGCTGATCAGTCAAAGAATTGGCGCTCTGCCCGGTGCAGTGGTGCCGACAGCACATCAGGGCACTAAATACGCTGGGCTTAGCAATAAGGATATCCAGTTTATCGAACAGTTAGAACAATGGTTAGCAGCCCACTTTACGGAACAAACCCTGAGCATCAAATGTCTTCTGCCAGTGGTTGCTATGAGCGAACGACAGCTACAAAGGAAGTTCAAAGCCCTGTTAGGCCAGACGTTCTCTGAGTACGTTAAAAAATTCAGGCTGAACAAAGGAGCCGAAATGCTGGCAAACGGCATGAGCGTCACCCAGGTTGCCTTTGAGTGTGGCTTTTCGTCTCAAAGCTATTTTAGCCTGTGCTTTAAAGCACAGTATGGCATAGCGCCCAGTCAGTTTAACCAGCAGTGAGGACGCTGTTAATCTGATTTACGCGAAGTAAAGGCTGTTTCAACGCGTTCAATAGGTAATACTGGTACAGGCACATCTATACTATTCAGCCAACGCTAAAACTCAGGTCTGGATGTCGTTGGCTGATTTGGTTGAGGATAAACCCCTCTATGATTGTTTATTGTGCAGGGACATTAACAGTTCTGCTTCGGCTCGGGGCAGTTCACACTCGCGCATGATTTCTTCTATGTCTGCGCCCAGTTCTACCATTTTGACTGCGCGTGAGTAAATCTTAGCATCAGGATCGTCATATTTTTGCGCAGCCTGTTGCTGGGCCAGATCCTTTGCGTAATTCTCGCAGGCAACCAGGCGTTTACCAATACTTAGCACACTAGCACGGACCTCGGCGATTTCACTACGTAAAATAGCAACTTGCTCGTTTTCTCGCTTCATATGCTGAAGCAATTTACCGTGTTCGTGGTTTTGTTGTTGTACTTTTTTACTCAGCGCAAAAATAAACCCCAAGCACACTAAACACAGCAGGCTTGAGGCAATGACCAGGAGCAATAAAATCTCGTTTTGGGTTACTGCTTGCACGGGTTAAATATGACTCAACTCATCCCACTCATCGTCGCTGAGTAGTTTGTTCAAATCAACCAGGATCAGTAACTCACCCTCACGGTTAGAGACGCCCTGAATAAACTTAGCGCTCTCTTCGGTGCCAATATTTGGCGCGCTATCGATCTCAGAGCTGCGCAAGTACACCACTTCGGCTACGCTGTCGACCAGAATACCGACTACCTGCTTTTCAGCTTCAATGATCACGATACGAGAATTGTCTGTTACTTCTGAACTAGGCAATCCAAAGCGAGAGCGAGTATCAATAACGGTGACCACGTTACCACGTAGATTGATGATACCAAGCACGTAAGTTGGCGCACCTGGCACAGGGGCTATCTCGGTATAGCGTAATACTTCCTGCACCTGCATTACATTAATGCCGTAGGTTTCATCCTCTAGCTTATAGGTAACCCACTGAAGGACTTCATCATTACTATCTGCATTTTTATCAGCCGAAAGTATTCTCTCTTGACTCATGATTTTACTCCAGTTAGATGCTAGTTACTGCTCTCGGCTATCGAGGCCATGCTCTAGCAATCGATTTAAATTCTCAACATCTATCAGTGCGCACATTTTTTCTTTAATGACGCCCGCCAGCCATGACCTTTTACCGTCGGCTGTTCGCCATTTAACGTCTTCTGGTTTCAACGTAATATTATTGACCAGATTTTCTGCCAACAGTCCCCACTGGCTATCGCCCAGCATGATCAAATACTGGTAATTGAGCTTTTCTTCCAGCTCAGGTGTAAACTTCTCCGGCATAACCCAACGTGCAGTATCTACAACATTGAGCTTTTCTTCCCGGTTGAGCATCACGCCTTTAAACCATTTTGGCTTACCAAACAATTGATTAACTTCTGTAAGCTGATGTATACCACCAAGCGACTTTAACGGCACCGCCAAAGTCAGCCCGGCAACTTCAAAGAATAACGCCTGAAATTCATTTTCAAGATAGGCATCCCGCGCACGAGCCGGCACAGCCTGTTCAGCTTCTTCTTTGATAATAGTAGTATTTTCAGTTATCTCAAGATCATCAGCCGGGGTTATTACCTGCTCTTGCGGCTCAACTTCCTGAGGTGTCGTCAATTCTGCCGAAGGCTCGGCAGTGGGTTGTTCTGGTAATGCTTCAGTAACGACATCATCCACGACGCTTTGCTCAGCAGAACTTGGCGTGGCAAGGCTCTCCTGCGCTTCAGGAACAGACTCCAAAAGCTTCGCGACTGGCGCAAGCGTGACGTCGTCTTCCTCTTCTTCGCGTAACAAAGCACCCAGATATTGTTTCATGACCTGTTCGTTGGCAAACAGATGCTTACTCATCGTTACCTCTATCAACTTCTGCCAGATGTTCCAACAAGGCGCGATAAGCATAAACGCCGCGCGATTTTGGGCAGTACTGAACTGGCACCTGTTGCGCCAGACTGGCATCTCTGAATTTGGTGTCAACCGGGATAACCCCGGGCCAGACTTTGTCCTGGTAGGTTTCCACCAGAGACTTGTATGCTTCAAGAGATGCTTTTGTGCGCTTATCATACATAGTTGGCACTATAGTATATTGATATTGCTTGGAATGCGAACTTTGCATTAATGACATTGTTCGCATCATACGATCAAGTCCCTTTAACGCCAAAAACTCAGTTTGCACCGGGATCAAGATACGTTCACTCGCGGCCAGCGCATTGACCATGAGCACGCCAAGCACAGGAGGACAATCAAGGATAGCATAATCATAGTGCTCACTTATCTTAGCAAGCGCCTTTTTAAGGATAAGTCCCATACCGGAACGGTTACCCATACTGCGGTCCAGCGTGGCAATGGCCATGGTCGCCGGCAAAATATCCAGGTTTTCTATGGTTGAAGGACACAGTGCCTGCAGGATTTCCTCACTGGCCATGTTTGAGCCGCGAATAAAGATGTCGTATACACTGACTTCTAACTCTTCTGAGTCAATGCCAAAATAGTAAGTCAATGACGCATGAGGATCTGTATCGATTAATAATACACGCTTTCCCTGAAGCGCCAGGATCCCACCGAGACTCACTGTGGTGGTGGTTTTACCCACCCCGCCTTTTTGGTTTGCTACCGTCCAGATTTTCACGTTTTTCTTTTATTCCTTCGGCCAAACACAGACAAGTATTCAGGCATATATCAACTATGCACAACCTATCTCTTTGTTTATTCTGAGTGCAACATCCTGCAAAGCAATATCTTCAGACGAAATACCCGCGCTGGCAACAGCTTGTGGCATACCATATACCACACAGGTTTTTTCGTCCTGTGCCCAGATAGTCGCACCACTTTGTTTCAACATTCTGGCACCATCACGTCCGTCTGCTCCCATCCCAGTCAGGATCACTGCCAATACATCTCCTCCGTATGCCTTAGCGGTACTGGCAAACGTGACATCGACACTGGGTTTATAGGTGATACGGGGACTATCATCTTCAAACACTTTCAGCGTTTTACTTCCACCTCTGGCTTCAACCAACATCTGCTGACCACCCGGCGCCAGATAGGCAACACCAGGTTGCAACCTGTCACCCTGCTCAGCTTCTTTCACTTTGATTTTACACAGGCTATTTAAGCGCTGTGCAAATGCAGGAGTGAATGCTGCTGGCATGTGCTGAATAAGCAAAATTGGATGCGGAAAGTTCGCTGGCAGCTGAGTCAAAATTGTTTGTAATGCGACCGGTCCACCAGTGGAGGTGCCAATTGCAACAATTTGGTATTTCTTGCCTGAGGCTTTAAACGATGCGCCAGTGCTTGGCGTGTCGGCCGCTGGTCTTGAAAAAGAACGGTCTGGTTGTGCTATCGGTTTGGCCGCTGAACGCAACCCCGGGGGCGCAGCGGTTGGTGTACTCCGCATAGGTGAAGGTGTTGACGAAGAACTGATCGGGCGGGTAAATCTGCTTACCCGACGTCTGCCGATTTCTTTGACTTTGTTTTGCAAAGAGCGGATCGCATCTTCACTATTACGCGCAATATCCTCGAACTTTTTGGGCAAGAAGTCGACTGCACCTGCATCTAATGCATCCAGAGTCGCGCTCGCACCTTCACGTGTTAACGACGAAAACATCAGAATCGGAGTGGGTGAGCTCTGCATGATCTGCTTCACTGCGCTGATACCATCCATCACCGGCATTTCCACATCCATAGTGATTACATCCGGTCTGAGGCGGGCAGCTTTGTCGACTGCTTCCTGACCATTTACTGCAAAATCAATCACTTGAATTTCTGGATCTTTTTCTAGTATTTCACTCACTCGGCGACGAAAGAAGCTCGAGTCATCTACAACTAATACTTTAACTGCCATTGGCATTGCTCTTTTATTCGTTACAGATCCGAAAAGTGGTGTCAAAGACACCACTTTGTCGGTATAAATGCGCCAGGTATTTACTTACCGGCGTAATATTTCAACATGCTGGGGACGTCCAGGATAAGCGCGATACCACCATCAGAGGTGATTGTTGCCCCTGCCATACCAGGTGTACCCTGCAACAAGGCGTCAAGCGGTTTAATCACCACCTCTTCCTGACCGATAAGAGAATCAACAACAAACCCAACCTGTTTGGTGCCCATCTGAACGATGACGACATGCCCTTCAGCCTTGCGGGCGCCTCTGTCAGCACCTTTCACAAGCCAGTGTTCCAGGTAGAACAAGGGTATAGCTTTTTCACGTACTATAATCGTGAGTTGCCCGTCAACGACATTAGTCTTAGTCAAATCCAGGTGGAAGATTTCGCTCACTCCGGCAAGTGGCAGAGCAAATGTTTGCTGACCGATCATAACCATTAAGGTTGGCAAGATTGCCAATGTCAGAGGCACTTTGATTTCAAGGATAGTGCCCACGCCCAACTCTGACTGGATATTAACAGAACCATTGAGCTGAGTGATCTTGGTTTTGACCACATCCATACCTACACCTCGACCAGAGATGTCGGAAATTTGTTCTTTGGTTGAGAAACCTGGTGCGAAAATGAGGTTATATGCCTCGTTATCTGATAAGCGGCTTGCCTGATCAGAATCAATTACACCTTTGCTGATAGCGATTTTCTTCAGCTTCTCAGGGTCCATACCTGCACCATCGTCACGGATGGTCAACAGAATGTGATCGCCCTCCTGAGATGCAGATAGCGTCACTGTACCGGTTCTTGATTTACCAGCGGCTTCACGCACGTCTGGCATTTCAATACCATGATCCACTGAGTTTCGAACCAAGTGAACCAAGGGATCCGCAAGGGCTTCAACCAGGTTTTTATCCAGATCGGTATCTTCCCCCTCCAATACCAGGCTAATGTCTTTCTTAAGACTACGAGCCAAATCACGAACAACCCTGGGGAAGCGACCAAATACTTTCTTAATTGGCTGCATCCGGGTCTTCATGACAGCACCCTGAAGGTCTGCTGTAACCACATCCAGGTTTGAAATGGCCTTGCCCATTGCTTCGCTGTTGGAGTTATTGGCCAAACTAACCAAGCGGTTACGCACTAACACTAACTCACCGACCATATTCATGATCTCATCCAGGCGTTTGGTATCTACCCGAACTGTGGTTTCAGCTTGCGCGGCAGGTTTTTTCGCTACGGCTTTATTATCTGCTGCCGGCTTAGCCTCTGTTGCGGGTTTTGCAGCTGGCGCCTTGGCTGCTGGCGCTGGCGCCGGTTTAGCTACAGGTGCTGCTGGCTTGGGTTCTGGCTTAGGCGGCGCTTTTGCGGCTTCTTTAGGCGCTGCTACATCTGTCTCTGTCGACTTTGGCGCTTGCCCCTTGCCATGTAGCTCATCCAGTAGGGCTTCAAATTCGTCGTCATTGATTTCGTCATCGTCACCACCACCCGACGCAGGTGCCTTTTCAGCGGCTGCAGGTTGTTCTGGTGCCGGTGCAGGTGCTGCTGAAGCAGGTGTTGCGCCAAATTGTCCAACTCCGTGTAGCTCGTCTAACAAACTGTCGAATTCGTCGTCGGTTATATCACCATCATCGCTGCTCGATGAGCTTGGTGCCGCGCTCGGTTTAGCCGGTTCTTGTGAAGCTGCTGACGGGCCATTTCCTGAACCGTGTAGTTCGTCCAGCAAACTCTCAAATTCTTCCTCGGAGATTTCATCAATGCTGTCAGAGCTTTCACCAGAAGACTCGCTTACTGGATCGGATGGTGCATCAAAAAGCACATCGTCTGCACTGGGTGTCGCGACAACTGGCTCTGGCTCTGGCTCTGCTGCGGCAGGGGCTGCAATCACCTCATCTTCAGATTCAGGCTGGCTAAGTTGGTGTAATACTTCCAATAAATGGGGGTCCGCCGGCTCGGGTTGCTCGCGGTTTTGGATACACGAGAACATTTCATTGATAGTGTCCAGTGATTGTAAAATCACATCCATCAACTCAGCCGTAACGTGACGCTGCCCTTGGCGTAGGACATCAAACACATTTTCCGCACCATGACAGGCGTCCACCAGTTCGGTCATGCTTAAAAAGCCTGCCCCCCCTTTGACTGTATGGAAGCCTCGGAAAATGGCATTTAACAGCTCTTTATCTTCCGGGTTATTTTCTAGTTCGACAAGCTGCTCTGATAACTGTTCGAGTATTTCCCCAGCTTCAACAAGAAAGTCTTGTAAGATATCTTCATCGACTTCAAAGCTCATTCGCATACTCTCCTATTAGAAGCCCAAACTCGACAACAGGTCATCAACTTCGTCCTGCCCGGATACGACATCATCTCGAGACTCAGCGTCCATTATTGGACCCTCTGGACCTGACAACTCATCAGCAACGGGGGTGGCTTTAGTTTGTGACTGCGGCTGGGCTGCAGTTTGTTGACTTTCATCTGCAGTACCGAATACAGTCAACAAGTGAATAAGGCTGTCTTCAACTTCACGAACCAGCTCTATGACACGCCGGATCACCTGTCCGGTTAAATCTTGATAATCTTGCGCCATCAGTACATTGGTCATCAGATTTTGTAACTCATCTGTACGGCCTCTTGAGGATTGCATAAAACTGTCAAGATCATGACATAAAGACTTGAACTCTCCGAGCTGGATATCCCGGCTCATTAGTCTGTCCCAGGTGGGCTTAATTTCAGAGAGTTCATCGGCAAGTTCTTGGGCTAAGGGAAGACTCGCTTCTACGGCATCCATGGTTTTATTAGCAGCGCTTTCTGTCATCTCCATGACATAATTGAGGCGCTGCTTGGCATCTGGAATGGCTTCTGTCGTGAGGTCTGCTAATCGGGTATCTAACTCAAAGTTTTTCAACGACTCATGAAGTTGTCGAGTCAGTTTACCCACTTCAGCGAATAGCTCTGATTGTTCTTTGTTGGTGGCCTCAATTAATATCTCATCAGCCTTTTCCTGCTCACCTTGTTCAAGGTATTCAACGAGCAGTTTAGCCTGTTCCAGAGTTATCTGTGGCACAGAAGATGTTGACATAAGCCTACCCTTATCAATACTAGCCTAAACGTTCGAACACTTTTTCTAGTTTGGTTTTCAGGGTTCCTGCCGTAAACGGTTTAACAATGTAACCATTAACTCCAGCCTGGGCAGCGGCAACGATTTGTTCTTTTTTCGCTTCTGCTGTAACCATGAGTACTGGGATGTGTTTAAGCTTGTCATCAGCACGAATTGCACGTAGCAAATCGATACCTTGCATGCCCGGCATATTCCAGTCAGTTACGACAAAGTCGAAGTCCTGATTTTGCAACATTGGAAGTGCCGTACTGCCATCATCAGCCTCTTGAACATTGGTAAAGCCTAAGTCTCTTAGCAGGTTTTTGATTATTCTTCTCATCGTAGAGAAATCATCAACCACGAGAATTTTCATGTTCTTATCCAAAACTTCCTCCGGTGAGGTTTGAACCTATATTGTAAAACTTACTCTAATTGATCCAGTCATTGATCTTTGCACGAAGCTTGATCATTGCTTGACCGTGAATCTGACTCACTCGAGATTCGCTGACCTCTAAGATCGCGCCAATCTCTTTTAAATTCATCTCGTCGTTGTAATACAAAGACAACACCAAGGCATCACGCTCAGGTAAAGTCTTGATAGCATTGACTAACGACTCGTTAAAGCGCTCATTTTTAACATTATTGAATGGTTTGTCTAGCGCAAAATCGTTGCCTGCGGGAGAAATTACGTCTTCGTCGACCCCCAAGTCTTCGATACCGATAACTTTACTCGCATTCACATCATGTAAAATATGATGGTACTCATCCAGCGTAATATCAAGTTTTTCAGCGATTTCAGTATCTTTTGGTTCCCGCCCAAGCTGAGATTCTAACTCAGCAATGGCTTCTGCTACCATCCGGCCGTTTTTGTGAACAGAGCGCGGAGCCCAATCACCACGGCGGATCTCGTCGATCATTGCGCCACGAATTCGGATACCTGCAAACGTTTCAAAGCTTGCCCCTTTGCTTGCATCAAAGTTTTTACAGGCTTCGATTAGCCCTATCATGCCAGACTGCACGAGATCGTCTAACTGAACACTGGCTGGTAACCTAGCTAATAAATGACAGGCCACTTTTTTTACCAATGGCGTATGACGTTCAACCACCTTATGAAGGTGGTCCGTCGTTTTATATCCCGCCATGCGGTTGACCGGTGAAGCCATCGTTAACCGTTTACCAGTTGCTCAATAAAGAATTCCAAATGACCTGATGGTTGATGGGGGATGGGCCACTTGACAGCTTTGCTTGCCAGACCTCTGAATGCCACGGCAGCAGGTGAATTGGGGAAAAGCTCAACGATGGTTTTTTGACGTCGCGAAGACTTACGCATATTTTCATCAAAGGGTATCGTTGCAACCAGTTCTAAAGCAACATCTAAAAACCGGTCGGTGACTTTGGATAATTTAGCGAAGAGTTCTTGCCCTTCTCTTAAACTGCGTACCATATTGGCCACAATTTTAAACTTATATACACCATGTTCGCGGCTTAAAACTTTAATCAGCGCATAAGCATCGGTGATTGAGGTGGGTTCATCACACACCACCACTAAAACGTCCTGAGCAGCTCGGGAAAAGCTCAAAACCATATCTGAAATACCTGCTGCGGTATCGACAATTAAAATGTCGAATTCGCTACTGAGCTCGCTGAATGCACGAATTAGGCCTGCGTGCTCGGCAGGTGTTAACTCTACCATACTCTGCGAGCCAGATGTCGCCGGGACGATGCGGATGCCAGCAGGTCCCTCAACCAGGATTTCGTCTAGTTCACATTCGCCAGACAATACATGAGATAAATTTTTCTCTACCCTTAAACCCAACATGACATCACAATTGGCCAGACCTAAGTCAGCATCAAGCACCAAGACCCGATTACCCTGCTGTCCTAACGCAATGGCAGTGTTAAGGGATACATTGGTTTTACCTACACCACCTTTACCACCAGTCACTGCGATTACTTTTACACTGTGGTTATTTTTTTGGTTCATTCTCCGCAGGCCACTTGCTTGATCTAAAACTGTATTAATCATACATTCCTACTGTCTGGGACGCCACTGGTACACGTCGCGAATGTTGTGCTTTTGTTCTCTTTAAATACAATTGCTCAGCCTTTTTGACTAACTTCTGAGCGTTTGCCACGCGAATGTCTTCAGGCACTCGCTGACCATTGGTAAGATACCCTATTGGCAGACGATTTTGAATCGCTATGCTAATAATCTCACCTAAACTTAGACTTTCATCAAGTTTTGTAAAAATACAACCACTTAAATTGACTTTTTTGAAGTGGTTTACTGTCTCTTGCAGTACATGCATTTGTGCTGTTGCACTTAATACCAGGTAGCTGCGAATGTCAACACGGCTGCTGCGCATCAAAGTGTTTAACTGCTCGGTTAAACGCAGGTCGCGCTGACTCATTCCTGCCGTGTCTATTAATATTAGACGCTTATTGCGTAAATGATAAAGAACCTCAGCAAGTTCATTGGCATCTTTTACTTGCTTGACAGGACAGCCGATGATCCGACCATAGGTTGCCAATTGCTCATAAGCACCAATACGATAAGTATCTGTGGTGATCAATGCCACATTGTCAGCACCATATTTTTGGGCGCCCAGTGCTGCCAATTTTGCAACGGTAGTCGTTTTACCTACTCCTGTTGGTCCAACCATCGCGTACACACCACCCTGACGCAGGATATCGTTGTTGGTTGTATGCATCTGATTGACGACCATATTAAGCAGCGCATTCCATGCTTCTTTACGAGAAACATCATCCGGAATAAAACAGGCCATCTGCTCAGCCACTTCAGCACCGATCCCCATGCCTTTCAGGCGTTCAACCAGGCAAGCACGAGTTGGATCTCGACGTGCCATTTCCTGAGTCATCAGCCCTGACAGCTGAAACTCGAGTAGCTGGCGGATTGCGTTCATTTCATCGCGCATAGAGGACATTTCGTCATCGTTGGCTGTTTTCTGCACCGCAGGTTCGTCACCAAACCCTTGTTCCAGATCATCACCAAACTCCCAGGAGGTACTCTCTTCACGCGCGTCAAAACTATGACTTGGAGCCTCATAACGCGGCTGTCGAGCTGCCTGAGGCATAGCCTTAGCCGGGGCTTCGCTGCGTTGTTGAGGCTGAAACATATCATCTGTGTTGATACCAGATTGAGAAAACATCGAAGCAAGCTCAGGCGACTTAGGACGAGGGGCTTGGCGCTCAAGTAAAGCTTCGAGACTATCTGCAACTTGTGCCTGCTTTTGTGGCTCGGCACGACGAGGCTGTGGACGGACCATTCTGGCAGCCTGGTTGTAGCCTTGCTGCGCGCTTTGCTGAGGCGCAGCCTGACGAGGGGCAGCTTGCGCTACTGGCTGTTGAGGTGCCGCCTGAGGCTGAGGCGCAGGCGTGCGGTCATTATCAACTGCGGCAACGATCTCTACACCGTCAGCCAGCTTCTTGTTTGACATAATTACCGCATCCGCACCAAGCTCTTCTTTCACTTCTTTCAAAGCGGTACGCATATCTTTTGCAAAAAAACGTTTAATTTTCATGGTCAGCCCCTTCTAGTCCTCTACTGTCCAACTGAGCTCACTATCTTAATTTGTCTTTCATCCGGTACTTCCTGATATGACATGACTCTGAGTCCCGGGATGGTGTGTTTTACAAATCGTGACAGCACACTTCTTAACATACCTGAGGTTAATAAGATGGACGGCTCGCCGAGCATTTCTTGCGTTTGATGGGCTTCTCTTAATGAACCTTGAAGCCGCTCTGCAAGGCCTGGCTCTATGCCTGCCCCCTCATCACCTGCGTTCTGAAGTGACTTATGCAACATCTGTTCCAACTCGGGCGCCAATGTTATGACAGGGATTTCATCAGCCCCGCCAACCGCATCCTGCACTATGAGTCGGCGTAGTGAGATACGTACAGCAGCCGTTAATACATCAGGGTCCTGACTGCGAGGCCCATATTCAACCAGAGTCTGAACAATAGAGCGCATATCACGAATTGCGACCCCTTCGTTTAACAAGTTTTGTAGCACTTTTACTACGGTTGTCAGTGGTAATATATCCGGCACCAGACCTTCGACCAGGCGAGGGTGACTCTTAGCCAGCATATCCAACAGATTCTGAACTTCCTCATGGCCCAGCAGTAAAGACGCATTATTAGTCAGCAGCTGGCTGATATGTGTGGCGACTACTGTGGCTGCATCCACAACTGTATAGCCCAGAGAATGAGCCTCATCTTTTTGTTCAGGTTTGATCCACACAGCTTCCAGGCCGAAAGCCGGATCTTTAGTGGCAACGCCATTAATTGGACCAAACACCTGACCCGGGTTAATCGCGAGCTCATCACCATGTTTCAGTTCGCCGTCTCCTGAACCTACGCCCATCAAGGTAATACGGTAAGCGTTCGGGTCCAGCTCCAGGTTGTCACGGATATGTACTGGAGGCACAAGGAAGCCAAGCTCCTGTGACAGCTTCTTACGCACCCCTTTAATGCGATTCAACAGCTCGCCCCCCTGTGATTGATCAACCAAGGGGATCAGGCGGTAGCCGACTTCCAGACCAATCACATCAACCGGCTGTACATCATCCCAGCCAAGCTCTTTTTGTTCCTGCTGCTGAGCAGCAACCGCGCCACCTTTTGAGTCCTCGGCTTGCTGTTCTTGTGCTTTAAGTTTTTGCTGGTGTGAATAATAAGCCAGATAGCCAATGAGTGCGCCCAAGCCCAGGAATGCAACATGAGGCATACCAGGTACTAATCCCATGACAATCAGGATCCCTGCTGCGATAGACAAGGATTTCTCGTTGCCCAGCTGCTGGGTCATTTGCTCGCCCATGTTGTGTGATTCGTTCTGACGGGTTACAACAATCGCTGTACCAATTGACAACAATAACGAAGGAAGCTGAGCGACAAGACCATCACCTATCGTCAGTAAGGTATAGACTTCCATGGCTCTGCCAAAGCTCAGGTCATGCTGCACCATGCCCACAAACAGACCGCCAATGATGTTAATCGCCAGGATTACAATCCCCGCTATCGCATCGCCTTTTACGAACTTACTGGCACCATCCATTGAACCGTAAAAGTCTGCTTCACGCGTTACTTCTTCACGTCTTGCTCTGGCTTCATCTGCCGAAATAAAGCCGGCATTCAGGTCTGCGTCAATTGCCATTTGTTTACCGGGCATCGCGTCCAGGGTAAAACGGGCTGATACTTCGGAGATACGGCCAGCACCTTTGGTGATTACCACAAAGTTGATGATGATAAGGATCAGGAAGACCACCAGACCAACCGCGTAGTTACCGCCGATTACAACGGAGCCAAACGCTTCGATCACTTTACCAGCTGCGTCTCCGCCGTTATGACCTTCCAGCAGGACTACCCGGGTACTGGCTACGTTAAGTGCCAATCGCAAAATTGTTGCGATAAGCAATACTGAAGGAAACATGCCAAATTCAAGCGGCTTCATGGTGTAGACCGTAACGAGCAGTACCACCAATGCCAGGGCAATATTGAATGAAAACAAGATATCAAGCAGGAAAGGTGGCATAGGTAACACCACCATGCCCAAAGCAGCCAATACCAACACTGGGGTACCAACACCTTTGGCGTACTCTTTTTTATCTCGATTAATCTGCTGTAAAACCGCTTTAAAATCCATAACTTACAAACCACAAATTATTGACGCAGTTACATTAAAGCAAGTTTGATACCAATTAGCTTAGTGTTTTAGTTCGTCTGGAATGGGGAGGTCTTTTTTAAGGGCGACAGGCCGCTTACCCCGCCCTTTGTTGAACTTTTTCAACTGGAATACGTAAGCCAGTACCTGTGCAACAGCGGTGAAGAGTTGCTGTGGAATTTGATCACCCACTTCAGTCGTATGGTACAGAGATCGCGTCAAAACAGGTGACTCGACAATCGGGACTTCATTACCTTTGGCTATTTTACGGATCTGCATGGCCAGCTCATCCACCCCTTTAGCGATAACCATAGGTGCACCCGCTTTTTCGGTGTCGTACTTGAGCGCCACAGAATAGTGGGTCGGGTTGGTTACAACCACATCAGCATCAGGTACTTCCTGCATCATCCGTCGCTGTGACATCTCGCGCTGTGTACGCCGAATACGGGCTTTGATCTGAGGGTCACCTTCCGAGTTCTTATATTCGTCTTTTACTTCCTGAAGCGTCATCTTCAGCTGTTTGTGATGGTTGTAGCTCTGATAAGGCGCGTCGATTGCAGAAATAATGACCATAGTGCAGCTCAGCGCGAGAAACATCCAGGCCAAAATTTCCAGTGAGTGCAGAATGCTGCCAGGGATTTGCTCGATACTCAGATGCAAGATCTCGTAGAAGAATACCTTGATCAGTAAGATTGCAAACCCGGCTACCAACACAAATTTGAGGATTGACTTAACCAGCTCTACAGCTGCCTGAGGCCCAAACATACGTTTAATGCCTTTCATAGGTGACATTTTGCTCGGCTTAGGTGCTGCAGCCTGCCAGCTGAAATTAAAACCACCTAGCAATGTATTGCCAATGATCCCGGCAACCATGATGATTAAAACGAACATACTGAGCGGAAAAACGATCTCGGAAAATGCATCCCCCCAGACAGAAAACATTTTAGTAGTGTCGTAAGTTTCATTGCGATTCAGTGTAAACATGCGGCCCATCATGTTATACAGGCCTTTGGCAATGTCTGGTCCGTACAGTAATAACGAAACGGCAGAAAAAATAAGCACGAATGTCGTCCCCAGCTCTTTTGAGCGGGCCACTTGCCCTTTCTTACGGGCATCTGCAATTTTTTTGTCTGTGGGTTCTTCCGTGCGTTCCTGACCAGAATCTTCTGCCATCTTTTCGCTCCCGGTACTTGATTACACCGTGCAACCGATCAGGTTACACATTAGTTCTGTCATTTTCAGCCACTGAAACTCGTACTGAATAATAAAGTTGCCCATCGTTGCCCAGATAATCAACAAGCCCGACACCATAGTAAACGCAAATCCCACAGAGAAAATATTCATCTGCGGCGCAGCGCGGGTCATTATGCCAAATGACAGGTTAATCAGTAGCATGGCCGTTAAAGGAGCCAAAGACAGCGCAAGCGCTGTAGCAAACAGCCAGCTACCCCAGGTAACTATCAGCCAGTAGTTATCAACCACCCACCAACTGCCATCGATAGGCCAAGTCTGAAAACTATAGACCACCATGTTGATCATCATCAGATGACCATTGAAGACAAAAAACAATAACGTCGCCAGGATCAGATAGAATTGACCTACGGCGGGTACGCTCAGGCCATTGGCGGGGTCAACCACAGACGCAAAACCCAACCCGGTTTGCATTGCCAAAATTTGACCCGCCACAATAAACGTATTCAGTAGTAGTACCGAGGCGAAACCAATCGCGACCCCGACAATCATTTCATGCGTCACGACCAATATCATGGCGAAGGAAAATAAGTCAGTAAACTGAGTCTGGGGGATGGCAGGCACAACCGCCACCGTGACCACAATCGACAGAGCAAGCTTCACACGAGTTGGCACACTTTGGGCGCCCAAACCGGCCATAATCATGATCATGGAGCTGATCCGGACAAACGGTAACATGTAGTCGCTCAGCCACTGTATGATGATTGCTAAGGGGTATTCCATTGCACTACCCTGCAATTTCAGGGATTTGGAGTACCAACTGGTTGAAGAAGTCCATCAGCACCTGCACCATCCAGTGGCCACCGAAAATCAGTGCCACAATGGTGATGATGAGCCTGGGCAAAAAGCTCAGAGTTTGTTCGTTAATCGACGTTGCGGCCTGGAAAACCGCAACCACCAACCCTATCATCAGACCGGGGAGTACAATAGCCGTCACCAGCTTAATAACAATAAAGAGCGAGTCACTGAGAATGTCGACAAAAACTTCTGGTTCCATGTCACACCCCTAAGCCAAAACTTCGCGCCAGCGTGCCCATTATCAAAGACCAACCATCGACCAACACAAACAGCATGATCTTAAAGGGTAAAGCCACAATCATGGGTGAGAGCATCATCATACCCATCGCCATCAGGACACTGGCAACCACCAAATCAACTATCAGGAAAGGAATAAAAAACATAAAGCCAATGATAAAAGCGGTCTGTAGTTCACTGGTCACAAACGCCGGAATAATGACCACAAACGGCGTGTCTTCCGGGCTATCCAGCTTATCGTAACCCGCTATCTTAGCGAATGTTTCCAAATCCTTGATACGGGTTTGGGAAAGCATAAATGCTTTGATCGGCTCTTTGGCTTGCTGCAATGCCTGTATCGACGTCAATTCTTCGTTCAAATAGGGCTGTACCGCACGGTCATTAATTTGATTGAATATTGGCGCCATAATAAAAAAGGTCAGAAACAGCGACATGCCCACCAATACCTGATTTGACGGCGATTGCTGCAAGCCAATTGCCTGACGTAAGATAGCCAAGACCACAATGATACGTGTAAACGAGGTCATCATAATTACAGCAGCAGGGATAAAGCTCAATGCTGTCATGATGGCCAAGACTTGCAGGGTTACAGAATATTCCTGAGAGCCATCCGGATTAGTTGTAACACTCAAAGCCTCAATACCATCAGCAAAGGCATTTGATGCGAAAAAAAACACACTGATGAGGAAGAGAATTCGGATCATAGGTTTATTTCTTATTGTTATTTGCGCCAGACATTAAGCGACTGAGTTCTTTGGCAAAAGGCGCTGTGGGAGTCACCTCCAGTGGCGACTCTAACTGATATAAATAATTGATACTGTGTGGCGTGACACCGAGCAAATGTTGCTTGTCGTCAATTTCAATAACCAACAGGCGCTCCTTGCTCCCTAACGGTAAGCTTCGTATCACTTTAAAATCCTGGCTATTACCCAAATTTGGATTGAAGCGTTTTACAAGCAATGCCAAGCCAATAATGGCCAACACCACAAAAGCCAAAGACAGGCCAACCGATAACAACTCACCGCTGAGCCCGCTTGGTGGCTGCACCGCAGCCACACTGGAGAACATTAAAACACTCATTACCCAGGCTGCTAGCGAAGCTTTTTAATGCGTTCGACCTGGCTGATCACGTCAGTCAGGCGAATACCGAACTTATCGTTTACTACAACCACTTCGCCGTGCGCAATCAACGTACCATTAACCAATACATCCAGCGGTTCACCGGCAACCCGGTCTAGTTCAACAACGGATCCCTGATTTAACTGGAGTAAATTACGAATATTGATTTTAGAGCGCCCCACCTCCATTGAAATGGTGACCGGGATATCTAAAATCGTATCGAGTTTGCGCTTTTCATCCGCACTCAGATTAGCACCGCTGTCCTGTAACTCTTCCAGTTCCGCAACTTCGGCTTCAGCACCGTCCTGGTCAGCTTCCTCGGCCTCTGCAAGTGCAGCCGCCCATTCGTCCATTGTATCTTGATCATCGCTCATGCACTGACTACCTTAAATTAACTTCTTCATCACCAATCTAAATCCACACCTTCAGACAGGTGCAGATCTTCTTCTAATTCCGCCAATTCGGCATCCGAGTCCAGCTTCTTACCACCCTTGGTAAAGACGTGAAGCTCAGATTTAACAGACTCTGGGCGTTTAATCTTCTCACTGATCTGCAGCGCCACATTATCACGGGAACGCCCCATTTTAGCCCGGAAAGTCGGCAGTTCTTCTACAAACACTGTGATGTGCTCGGGCATTTCAACGGGGATAATATCTCCCGCTTTTAACTGCATGATCTGCTCCAGAGACAGATCTACCTCAAGTAACTGCGTAGACAGTTCAACTTCGACGTCCATAATTTCGTCGCGTAGCGCTTTACTCCAACGCAGATCCGTATCTTCAGTGTCTGACTGGACACCCGCATCGAGTAATTCCCGGATAGGTTCAAGCATTGAATAAGGCAAGGAAATATGGAAGTCGCCTCCCCCGCCGTCAAGCTCGATATGGAATGAGCTGATCACCACCACTTCGGTAGGTGACACTATGTTGGCCATCGCGGGGTTCACTTCCGAATCCAGATACTCAAACGACACATCCATAACCGGTGCCCAGGCTTCTTTGTAATCTTCAAAGATTATCTTGAGCAGCATCTGAACTATCCGCCGCTCTGTTGGCGTAAACTCTCGTCCTTCAATTTTTGCATGATAGCGCCCATCACCACCGAAGAAGTTGTCTACCAGTATAAATACCAGTCGGGCTTCCATAGTGATCAACCCAGTACCCTTCAGCGGGCGAAAGCGCACCATGTTCAGGCTGGTGGGGACAAACAGCGTGTGGATATACTCACCAAACTTGAGCATTTGCACACCATTGATGGATACTTCTGCGGTGCGACGCATCATATTAAACAAGCTGATCCGCATATGACGGGCAAATCGTTCATTAACAATTTCGAGGGTCGGCATACGACCACGAACGATTCGGTCCTGCGACGAAAAGTCGTATTGTAGGGCGTTACTCGTCCCACCATCGTCACTATCGGGGACTTCTTCTTCTTCGACTTCATCAACACCATGCAATAAGGCATCGATTTCGTCTTGTGATAATAAGTCGCTCACTGACTCTTCCTACTGCATTACAAAACCGGTAAATAATACGCGTTCAACTACTTTGCTGCCTTCCACACTCTCCATTGCGGCCTGAACCTTATCTAATGCACTCAGTCGCAGTGTTTCTTTGCCCGCGCTGGTACTCAGTTCGTCGGCTGTGGTGGTAGAAAACACACTCAGCAAGGTCCCCTCAATCAGAGGAATATGCTTTTTAGCTACCTCTTCATTGACGTCACCACGTACAAGAAGTTGTACCTTTATTTGTACGATACGATCCCGGCTTGCTCCGGGTACGTTAAATACAAAAGGTCGAGGCATAGCGACATACAATGCACTGCCCGTCTGCGCCGCATTTTGCTGGCTAGCCTGCATCTGTTGCTCAGTCGTTTCTTCGGCCAGCGATTCGGGGGCGTCATCGGACCCTGCAAATAAAAAGTAGCCTGCAACTGCGGCCAAAACAACTACCACAGCGGCAATGATGATGATTAATTTCTTTTTCGAGCCACCCGTCTCTTCTATTTCTAAATCGCTTTCTTCTGCCATATTCGCGCTTCTTTAAGTCACACTAACCTTAATCATAGCAGCTGTTACGCATAGTAATCTATTGCTGAATCACTTTGCCGTCTGCTAGTTGTTGATTGTTGGCCGTTATTTTGCGCTTCACTGACATTATTAGCAAGTGTTCCATGACCTTGGGATGCTTCCTGCTGCTGTTGCTCACCGCCCTGACCTTGCTGAATGTTACTTTCTCCAAGCTGGATCCCCTGCTCGGCCAGCATCTCTCTGAGTTTCGGCATGGACTGTTCAAGCTGTTCTTTGGCTTGCTGGTTTTGCACAACAAAGTTCACCTGAGCCTGCTCTCCCTCGGAACGTATACGTATCTGCATACTGCCCAGTTCAGGCGGGTCTAAGCGGATCTCGGCTTCCTTGTTATTGATATTGAGCATCATATTGACACGCTCTTGTAAGGCTTTAACTGCGTCATTTCTGGCAATATTAATAGCCTGACTGATAGCGGGATCTGTCTGCATGGCTTTTTGATTAACAGCACTTTGCTGATTGACCTGCTGACTCTGTCTAACCTGCTCAACTTGCGCCAGCACTTCATTAAACTCGTGCTTCATGCCTTCGTCGGGACGCTCGCCACGAATTGCCTTAAAAATATTTTCAACAGGCGCAGGCATTGCACTGCGTTGCTGTGAATTCTGTTGCTCCGCTTGGCCACCTTCTTTTTTGAGCTGGGCTAACTCAGGGTGTTCACCTTCTAACGTGTCTGCTACCACTGTCTGCTGTACGTTTTCTTTACCCGGAGATTTTGCATCGACGCTGCTCGCCCCCGTCTGGCTTAGTGCTGCGGCTTGTTTATTGACTTTATCAGGTGCAGCATGGTCCGTTGCACTAAACACTTTAACGTCCTTTTCGACAATCGCAGACTTCGACGGCTTATCCGTTACCTCTGCCTGTTTGGAGCCTGGCTCAATAGCTGCTTGTGGTTTGTTCGCAGTACTCTCTGTAGGCTTTGCCCCTAGCTCATGCAACACCTGCTGTGCCTTAGCGCGCTGCTCAGGATCGTTTAGCTCGCCACTTTTTAATTGCGCGCGAAGGTTCGTCTCCAGTACTTGCTTTTGCTCAGGAGTAAGAGAGTCAACCATCGCCTTCAATTCAGTCGTCGTTGCCACAGTTGCACTGCTTTTTTCTGGCTGCTGAGATTTTATGACCTGTTCGTCACCCTGTACACGCTCTTTATCTCCTTGAGGGGCAGTAACGACGGGACCAATCTGATCAACAGGACGTCGAGACTTCCCGGCAATAGAGGGCTGTAACCCACTCACATCGCTGTGTGCAGCGCGACTATGTGCGGTTGTGTTATCGCGTAAAGGCTGCAGTTCAGTGTCGGCCTTTACTGACTGAGCTTCATTTGCAAGTTTTACAGCGGCCTCTGTGTTACCTTGTTTACCAGTTGCTGTGTCTGCAGCCTGTTTTGCGCTATCGGCGCTCTCACCTTTAGCAAGCTGAGCAATGGGATCCAGTTTAACATCACCCTCTGCAGGCTTGTTTTGAGTCTGTAATCCAGGTTCATCTGTCGGCTGCGTGATAACAGGGCCTACCTTATCAACTCGTTTGGCAACAATCGGATCTCCCGGCTTTTCTACCCGCACTTCACCTTGACCAAGTTTACCACTGCCATACAGGCTGGCATCCAAAGTTGGCTTTTTCACTACGCCACTTTGCGCTTCAGCGTTTGCAGAAACATCAGGCAGCTCTGTGTCATCGCTATTTTGCTCCGCGGGCGACGGTAAAACAGGCCCGATACCATTAACCGGCTTTGTATTATCCGGACCTGTCACTTGTTCAGCTTTAGACAAATAATCTTTCAGTGCTTTAGGAACCGGTGCCAGGTTTTGCGCTAAATCAGTACTTTGCGCATTCGATGATTTGATCTGCAAAAGCAAATCATCAGCATGGCTGCTGCTGGTATCTGTGGCTGCATCAGTGCCTGGAGTGACGACCGTACCGGCCCCCATTTTTGGGTCTGTCTTGCCCGGGAGGGCTGAATCATCCAGCTTTAAAGGCTCATCCGGCAGCGTTTTTTTGCCAGCGGGAAGCTGACTGTCATCCAACCCCAACCGGCGGTCAAGGCCACCTGGCAAAGGCATATATTCTCCCGCCTCGTCCGTATTTGACTGCGAAGCTTCATCGCTACTGTCTTGCTCTGCCTGAGCTAACATTGCGAGAAACCCCGAGTCCTCGGACTGTTCCGTTTGATCCTTTCCCTTCGCCGAAACTCCGTTATTGATTGCTACTTCTAGCGAAACATTGACCATACTTTCACCTTTATATGCGGCAACTTCACGCCGCTAACCGGATTAAATTGATGTGCTGTAATGACACTGCAAAAAACACGCCATTATTGTGCAATTTTTGATATACCTTAGTAAGCCTGCTTACGACGCATAAAAATATTAGTCGCAAACTCATCGAGCATTTTCTGCTCAGCTTTTGCAAGCCTCTGCTGCTGTTCCAGCGCTTTTTTCTCAATCAGCTTCGCGATTGCTTTGGCCTTGACCTGCTGCTCTAGCCATAACTTGCGGCGTTGGTCGACCACCCGCTTAGCGGTTGCAACTGTGTTGGCCTGCTGGCGAATAGCTTCTTCTATTTTGTTGATAAAAGCGTGATATTGGCCAAACCCGGCACTGGACAGGCCCTGTAAAGCCTTTTGATGCAGCTGCTGGCTATATTCAAGACGAAACTCGTTCAGACCAGTGAGCTTTTGCTGGTTGGCGTGAAAGTTTTGCTCCGCCTGGATAAAGTTGAGGCGTAGCTTTTCTTCTTTTTCACTTTCCAATTTATAGAGTAAATCAAGTTTATTGTTTGCCATTAGCCTTGTCCCAGAAGTTGTGCCAGGCCTTGCAGACACTCATCGTAATGCAGAACATCTTTCATGCCCTGCTGCAAGAAGGCGTTAATGTTTGGCATCATATTAATGGCCTGATCCAGCATAGGATCACTCCCCTGCTGATAGGCCCCTAACGTGATCATGTCTTTATTCTGCTGATACATGGAATACACCTGCTTGAGTACCCTGGCCTGTTGCATATGACTGTCTGACACCACCTGAGGCATCACCCGGGAAATCGATTTCTCGATATCTATGGCAGGATAGTGGCCGCTGTCAGCGAGGTCACGAGATAAAACAATATGACCATCAAGAATTGCACGCGCAGAGTCCGCGATCGGGTCCTGCATGTCATCCCCTTCACTCAGTACGGTGAAAAAGGCGGTAATGGAGCCCTGTCCCTCACCTCCATTTCCCGCACGTTCAACCAACGCAGGCAGTTTGGCAAATACCGAAGGCGGATAACCTTTCGTTGCCGGCGGCTCTCCCACCGCCAGTGCGATTTCACGTTGCGCCATGGCGTAGCGAGTTACAGAGTCAAGCAACAACAGTACATTCAGCCCCTGATCTCGAAAGTATTCAGCAATTGTGACGGCACTTTCACACCCTTTCAGCCTCATCAACGGAGACGCATCGGCAGGTGCCGCGACCACCACGGAGCGACGCCGCCCTTCAACTCCCAGGATCTCGTCGATGAACTCTTTAACTTCTCGTCCCCGCTCACCGACCAGCCCAACGACGATGACATCCGCTTCACTACCGCGTGTCATCATGCCAAGCAGGACTGATTTACCAACACCACTTCCCGCAAACAAGCCCATCCGCTGCCCCTGGCCGACGGTCACAATAGAATTAATTGCACGAACACCCACATCCATCGGCTCTTTGATCGGGCGTCTGGCCAATGGGTTAATGGCTGACTGTGCAAATTTGAGGTGAGTTTCGGCCTCAATCGTGCCTAAGCCATCCAAGGGACGGCCAAGACCATCTACGACTCGACCCAATAGGCTCATACCCACAGGTAACCCCGCTTCTTTGATCTGCGGGATAACCCGGGCACCGGGTAGCACGCCTGAGATATGATCGTTCGGCATCAGGTAAAGCGTATCCTGATTGAAGCCAATGACTTCAGCATCCACAAAGCCACGTATTGTTTCTATTTTACACTGACTGCCAACCGGTGCGTTGAGGCCCTTTGCCTCCAAGGTTAAACCAACCACACGAGTCAGGCTGCCCGCCACCGCAACCCCATAGGGTTGAATGTGTTTTTGAAATTTTTGCAGGCGCTCCGCCAGTGGCTGCTCTGATGAACTAGATATTGTCATTTGCTATCAGTGAAAAATTGAGATAGTCCACTCATGCAAAAACCTAACCAACTTTTAGAAAGGACGGTACCGCCACCAGCAGGTACCGAGTAATGAAAAGTGTTAAGGGTCTACACCACTGTCTTGTAAAAAGCTGCCCAATACTTCGCTAATACGATTTTTCAGGCTCAAATCAATGGATGAGTCCGGCGTTCTGATGTGACACCCACCACGCTCAAGCGTTGGTTCGGGCACCAGCTGCCAATGCTGCTCGGCAATGGTTTCTTCCCCATAGGCTTCTTTCACTAACGCCAGATCTTCAGGGTGCAGATTAATCCGCATCTGTGTATCGTGCAGTGGCAGCGCATCAAGCCCCTTTTTCAAGGCTTGCAGAATAAGCTCGGGGCGGGTTTTAACTTGTTCGAAGATGACTTGCTCTGCCAATAAATTGACGAGCTGCAACAGTTGCTTTTCGGCGGCCTCGTCAATTTGTCGCAGCGGCTTTTGTGTCGCTTCCAGTAACGCAGACAGCGATTGAAGACGCTCTTCAATCAACGGTTTAGACTCTTCAATCCCCTGTTCCTTACCGAGTGTCACGCCTTCTTTATAGCCCGCTTCTTTTCCTTCGCTGACACCTTTGTCAAAGCCTTCAATATACCCCTGTTCGTGCCCCTGCTTCAGGCCTTCTTCAAAGGCATCTTGTCTGATCTGCTCCAGCTCTTCCAGCGTGAGCATTGGTACTTCTTCTTCCTCAGGCTCAGGCGCAGTTTGCTGTACTTTTTGCTGATAAAGCTCCTCAAGTGGCGTGCCCATTGCCGTGGAGCGCCCGGAATATTTACTTAAGTCTTCTTCTACATTAGGGATTGGCCAGTTTTCCAGTAACTCATCTAATGCTTCGGAGCTGACCGGCTTGCCACGATATAGCTTTTTTTCCGCCATGGTTTACAGGAACTCCTCACCGCCACCGCCGCCAAGCATAATTTCACCTGAGTCAGCAAGGCGTCGAGCCGTTGCCAGGATCTCTTTTTGCGCAGCTTCCACTTCACTGATCCGCACTGGCGGCATGGCTTCTAAATCATCCGCCATCATCTCAGCCGCACGTTTAGACATGTTCTTCATAATCTTGTCTTTCAATGAATCGTCGGCGCCTTTGATGGCTTTCATCAGTACATCCTGCTGCACCTCACGCAGAATCGCCTGAATACCGCGATCTTCCACATCCATGAGGTTTTCGAAGACAAACATCAGATCCTGAATTTGCTGCGACATCTCTTCATCATGTTCACGGATAGAGTCCATCAGCTGACCTTCGATGTTGGTATCCAGGTAGTTCATGATATCCGCAGCGGCTTTCAGGCCACCCATTTTCGCAGCTTGCGCACCGGCCTGACCTGCGAACTGTTTCTCCATGATTTCATTCAGCTCTTGCAGTGCTGCTGGCTGTACTTCTTCGAGGTTAGCGATCCGCATTGTCAGATCGAGGCGAACTTTCTCAGGGAACTGAGAGAGGATTTCAGCGGATTGCTCTGGTTCGAGATAAGACAATACAATCGTTTGGATCTGCGGGTGCTCATTACGAATAATATTGGCAACCTGCTTGGAATCCATCCATTTCAATGAGTCCAGACCTTTAGCGCCCGATCCCATCACAATCTGGTCGATCAGGCTGGCAGCTTTATCTTCGCCCAGTGCCGCAGTCAGTGCCTTCTTAATGAAGTCTTCTGACTGGAAGCCAATGGTACTGAAACTCTGAATTTGCTCGATAAACAGATTGTGGACCGCACTGATTTTGGCCTGCGATAAGTCATCGAGTGCCGCCATTGCCATACCCACTTTTTGCACCTGTTTAGGTTCAAGGTGTTTCAGGATCTGGGCGGCATCTTCTTCCGTCAGGCTTAGTAGCAGGATGGCGGCCTTATCGACCCCATCCAGTTTGTCTACATCGAACGCCGGCGGCAGTTGTTTTTGTTCTTCATCACTCATCTTCGGTTAACCATGCTTTGACTACTTGAGAAGACAGCTCTGGCTCATTCGCAACCAGTGCACGGACAGCTTTAAGCAAATCTTCATCACCATGTAAGTCTGGCAATTGTAATGTACCATCGGAAGAGAAGCCAACTGCTGATTCATCAAAGTCATTGTTTAACATATCTAAAGTGCTGTCACCAAGGTCTACTCCAGAGGTTAGTGCATCTTCATCATATTCTTCAAGCGTATCTTCTGGGTAAATCAGGCGTTTCAGCATAGGTCTCACGACCGCCAGAATCAGCACTATGATGACCAGCGCGCCCATAACCAGACGGACGGTTTTCATGAACCATTCCTGCTCCCAAAGGGGTAAGTCGCTTTCTTCCAAAATATTTTCACGTACAAACGGTACAGTCACCACTTCCAGCGCGTCACCACGCTGCATATCAAAACCCACCCCGCCCTGTAGCAAGCGACGAATGTTATTCAGCTCTTCCTGAGAACGCGGTGTCATAACCATATTGCCCTCGGCATCGGGCTTATTCATGTAGTCCACAGCAACCGAAACACTGATGCGACGGATCACGCCGGTTTGTTGACGTTTATGTGAGATAGTGGTGTCCAGCTCGTAGTTACGTGTCGCTTCTTTGTGTATACGTGACGGGGTTGTGCCCGAGCCATTGCCTTGTCCGGCTACTTCTGGAATATTTGAGTTCACCGGAGGCTGGTTCGTTAGCGCACCAGGGATCCCCACCGCCAGGCCGCCCACATTGTTCTCTTCAAACGTGGTTTCACTGCGTACCGCGGGCAAATCCGGGTTAAAGCGTTTCTGAGTTTCTTCTATCGCGCTGAAGTCCATGGTCAGGTCAACCTGTGCGGTATACTTACCCAAACCGACAACAGGGATCATGATACTGTCGATTTTTTCCAGGTATTCCTGTTCACGCTTACGCTCTATCTCATATTCTTTGCGAGAACGTGCTGCCAGAGAATCCTGAGAGCCAGAGTTAAGCAAACGACCATTCTGATCTGTCACAGTGACACGTGCTGGTGTTAACCCCTGTACCGCAGACGCAACGATATCAACAATTGAATCTACTTCTTCACTATCCAGTGTCCGACCACGTTTAAGCGTCACGACTACAGTCGCTGACGGCTGTTTTTCACGTCGTGCAAATACATTCTCTTTCGGAATAGCCAGCAGAACTTTAGCGCGGTTAATATCCTGCAGTTCTTCAATGGTGCGGGCCAGTTGTTGTTCACGGCTGTGCTTAAGACGTTCACGCTCCAAACGTTGACTCACACCAAAGCCCATATCCTGCATCAGAATATCGGTGCCACTGCTTGGTGCCTGGCTAAACCCATCACGGGCCATTCTCAGCTTGATATCCTGATAATCTGACTCAGCCACCATGATGGTGTTGCCATCCAGTTCATACTCAATTTTCTGTGCATCCAGAAAGTCCAGGGTCTGAACCAGCTCTTCGGTAGGATATTGACCTAACGGACGCATATCTGGCTGACGTGCCCAGATAATGATAAAAATCGCGATTGCCAGACAGATGGCCAGTGCGATCACCAAAGTAACCTGGCGGAGCATATCAACACCGCTCAAAGCACTAAAGTAGCCCGATTTTTGCTCTTGTTGCGTATCTGCTTCGCCACTTGCGCCGGGAACTGTTTGTCCATCAGCAAGTGCCAGATCGGTTGATTGATTAGTAGCCACGATTACTCTCCGCTAAACTCTGATTATACTGGCATGCTCATGATGTCTTTATAAGCTTCTATCAGCTTATTTCTGACCTGTACTGTAGCATCAAATGCCACCGAAGATTTGTTCTTGGCAATCATTGCTTCAGCCAGTGAAACACTGCGGTCGCCCATTTCAACAGCAGTCACCTTTTCTTTAGCGTCACGCTGTAATCCAGCTACGGTATTAAGTGCATCGCTGAGTAAGTCACCAAACTGGGCGCTTGAGGTAGCAGCTGTTGCCTGAACTGGCAGCTTATTCGGATCCTGTGGTCTTACGCGGCCGGCTTCTGAGGCCATTGCCTGCATTTCCTGATAAAGCCCGGTAGATTGAATTTTCATGGTCTGGCTCACTTTGTGAGTTATACATACCCCTAACAAAGCATAAAGCGTGCCAACTATAATTTAATTATATTTCAACTGGTTAAGTTAATTTTTGGAAGGTCGATTTTTTGACAGTAGGATAGTTCTGCGATCGGATCATCAAAAACCCCCTTTATCCGGACATATCAAATGCCCGGATAAAGGGGTTTCACTCAGGCTGGAACAGGTAACCCCAGGTCACGCATTCTGGCGAGTTTGTAGCGAAGCGTTCTGGGGCTGATCCCCAACAGCTCAGCGACGTCCTTACGCTTGCCATTACACCGGGAAAGTGTATCCAGAATAATTTGATGCTCTTTGTCCTGAAGCTCTTCTTTATAATTGAGCCCCTCAGCATCGTCATTATTCACATTAATGGCAATCGAACTGACCTCTTCAGCATCGTTGCGCACAGGTGTGAGAACCTGATCAACTGGCTGCTGCGGTGTACTCACTGATCGCGGTGAAAAGTTCTCAATAAAGATGTCGTCAGCAGTGATCTCTGTTCCCTGTTGCAAAATCAAGGCTCGTTGCACCACGTTATCCAGTTCTCTGACGTTACCCGGCCAACGATGACTGAGCAATTTATCCTGCGCGCTCTGTGATAATACAGGTGTCAATTTGCCGGATTTGTCACAGTGACGCTGTAACAGGTGCTCAGCTAGCGGGACAATATCCCCACCGCGCTCCGCAAGAGGCAGCCAGGTCAGAGGAAAGACATTCAAACGATAATATAGGTCTTCGCGAAAGACACCATCATTAACGGCTTCTTTAAGATCTCGGTTACTGGTCGCCAATACCCTGACATCCAGCTCAATGGTCTTTCTGCCCCCAAGACGTTCCACTTCCCTTTCCTGTAATACCCGCAACAATTTAGCTTGTAAGCCCAGATCCATTTCGGTGATTTCATCAAGGAGTATAGTGCCCTTTTGTGCTTGCTCAAACTTGCCTGGGCAAGCTGCAATAGCGCCAGTAAATGCCCCTTTTTCGTAGCCAAACAATGTTGCTTCAAGCATATTCTCCGGGATAGCGGCACAGTTAATTGCCACAAAAGGCTGTTCTGCACGATCCGAGCGGTCGTGAATATAGCGCGCGAGCACTTCTTTACCTGAACCGCTTGGGCCCAGCACCATCACACTGGCATCAGAGCGCGCTACTTTCTTAGCTAACTCAAGCAACTCCAGGCTTTTACTGTCAGCAACCACCGGGCCGTCGGTTTCTTTCTCTTTCTCCGGCATATAACGGCTGACCATGTTAAGTAATACCTCAGGTGCAAATGGCTTAGCCATGTAGTCAATCGCTCCCAGGCGCATGGCTTCAACCGCGTCATCTATTGTGGCATAAGCAGTCATCATCAACACAGGTAGCTCAGGGTAATTAAGTTTCACCGTTCTGAGCAGATCCAGGCCACTCATGGCCCCCATTTGTACATCGCTGACCAACAGGGAAAATACCTGCTCTTTTAACAGTATGACTGCCTGTTCAGCGCTATCGGCTTCGACGCACTCAAACCCTGACATTTCAAGGGTGTCTATCAGTGCTTCACGCAACCCGGCATCGTCTTCGACAACCAAAATTTTGTTGCTCATACGGCCTCCTGTAATGATGAATGTTCGCTGGAAATAGGCAGTAACATGCTAAAACATGCTCCTCCACTTTCATTGTTCTTGACGTCAACCCGACCTTTGTGAGAATGGGCGACCGAGTTCACAACGGCTAACCCCAGACCAGTGCCCTGAGATTTAGTTGTATAAAAAGGTTCAAATAATTTGCTTGCCTGATTCAGATCAACACCAGGGCCATTATCGGAAACACTGATGCGGACAGTGTCTGTACCAGACTCACGCTTGGCGCAAATCTCAATTTTGGCACCCGCCCCAATATGCTGAACACTGTTATGGATCAGATTCTGAATTGCACTGGCCAGCGCTGTTTTATTGCCCAGAATTTCGATATCTGGCTCAGGTAGTTCAACGGACAACTGTGCTTTGTGCAGTAGCACCATTGCATCAGCCCCCGCTTTGACCTCACTTAGCAATTGCTGCATTGAAACACGCTCAATCACCTGTTGCTCACCACTTTTTGCGAACAACAACATATCATTGACCTGATTTTCAAGGTCTTTCAGGCGAGACATCAACTTAGTGTGGAATTTATCTCGTGATTGAGCTGGCAGTTTACTGCTGCCCAAATTGGCGCCATACAGCATGGCCGCAGACAAAGGCGTGCGCACCTGATGAGCCAAAGAGGCAACCATCTTGCCCAGCGCACTCAGGCGCTGCATATGTGCAACACGTGCCTGCAGGCGTCGGGTTTCCGTCAGATCTGTCATCAATATCAACTGACCTGGTTCTGGCGTCAGTGCTGTAATATCCAGCTTGATAAGGCGCCCGTCTTTAAGCGAGACTTCATGGCCATCATCCTGCTGTGGACTAAAAGAGCGCTGGATAATACTGAACCACTTTTCACCTTCCAGTGGTTCACCCAGCATATCAATTGCTATCTGATTCGCCTTGGCTATCATGCCCTGACCATCCAGTACCACCACACCTGCAGGCATGGTGTCAACCAGATGACCCAGCCAGCTGGCCTGCTGACGCAGATCGCTCAGCTCACCCATGTAGGCTTCTTGCAGCAGACAGGGATTGTACTGAGTCGTTGGCACAAATTGTGGATTAATCACTTTTGCTAATGCCATGATATTGCTCTCTTAAACCTAGATACTTGTAAAAAGCAATTGACGTGCCAACTTTATTTTCTATTAAATTCAGCAAATTATGTAAAGAGAAACACCTTCAAAAGTTTGACACTGTTTATTTGTACAGCACTTCAATATACGCTAAACTGGTACATGTACATCACCTAACTTACGGAAGATATCATGCGCACACGCTGTCACTGGGTCGATTTAAGTAAGCCTGATTATGTCACCTATCACGATGAGGAATGGGGAAAACCCGTACTGGAAGACACTAAGCTGTTCGAGTTTATCACGCTGGAATCGGCACAGGCAGGCCTGAGCTGGTACACCATTTTGAAAAAGCGCGACAACTACCGGGCGGCTTTTCATCAATTTGACCCACATAAGGTCGCGGCAATGACTGAAGAGGACGTCATCAGACTGATGGGAAACACGGGGATCATTCGCAATAAACTCAAAATTCAGGCAACAATCAATAACGCCAAGCGGTTTATTGAGATACAACAAGAATTTGGCAGCTTTGCATACTACCAGTGGCGGTTTGTTGATTTTACGCCGATCGTAAGCACGATCCACAGTCCTGAAGATTATCAGGCAACCACAGAGATAAGCACACAATTTGCGAAAGATTTAAAAAAGCGTGGCTTCAAGTTTCTTGGACCCACCACAGTTTATGCCCATATGCAGGCCTGCGGCATGGTCAATGACCATCACGAAGACTGCTGTTGCAAAGCACCTATTATAGAGGCATGTCAGCAGTTGGATATTAAAGCGAAGCTGAGTACTCAAAAGTAGCATACATCAGTGTAACTTATGCCAATTTCACTGAATACCTGTTCGATTTGAAGGAGCAAATATGCCGCAAACGAGGTTAAAAGTTTCGTTAGAAGAATTGGTATTAATTTAAAACAAAAACACCGGATGATATTTACTTTTTCGCCCTGGCCACCCGACCAGAAAAATCGGCAGGCAGCATTTCCAAGACCATCAAAAACGGCGCTATAGAAGCGCCGTTTCTCAGTGTGTTACGATTATTTCTAGTCGCGATTCAGGTTGTATTTTTTCATTTTCTCGACCAGCGTTGTACGGCGTACACCCAATATCTCAGCGGCTCTGGCGACCACATAATCATAGCGCTCAAGAGCCTGAGTGATCAGGCTAATTTCCATCTCAGCCAGGTACTCTTTAAGCTCGATCCCTTCGTCTGGCAATAATCCCAGGCCGGTTTCTGCACTGCCTTGTTCGAGTATTTCTTCTTCATCCTCAAAATCGCTGAATCCTTCACTGAATAACTCGTTGAAGACATCTTTTTCGAGTAGCTCTTCTGGATACTCAGGCTCAAAGGCTTCGACGTCGATGTAGCGATACTTACCTGGCAGATCCGTCACATCCACGACTTTTTCAGGGAACATAATGGCCATACGTTCTACCAGATTAGCCAGCTCGCGAATGTTGCCTGGCCAGCCATGTGCCTTGAGACTTTCAATTGCGCGATCGGTAAATTTGACCGAACTACCACCTTGCTCACTTACGCGGCGCAGCAACTCTTTTAACAATAATGGAATATCGTCAGCACGCTCTCGCAGTGACGGGTTCTCGATGGGAAACACATTTAGGCGATAGAACAAATCCTCACGGAACTTGCCCTCTTCAATCATGATTTCCAGATTGCGGTGTGTTGCAGCGATCACACGGACATCAGCCTGAATTGGCTTGGTTCCACCAACACGCTCGTAGCTACGCTCCTGCAATACACGCAACAACTTAACCTGCATTTGCAATGGCATATCACCAATTTCATCAAGAAAGAGTGTGCCGCCTTGCGCCAGTTCGAAGCGGCCTTTACGCGCAGAAATCGCCCCGGTAAACGCACCTTTCTCGTGTCCGAAAAGCTCACTTTCAAGCAACTCCCCAGGAATAGCACCACAATTGACCGGAACAAATGGACCACTATTACGGTTAGAGAGCAAATGCACATTACGCGCAACAACTTCTTTACCGGTTCCTGACTCACCGAGGATCAAAACGTTGGCATCTGTTTTAGCAACCTGAGAAATCAAAAAGCGCACTTCTTTAACGGCTTTAGTATCTCCGACCAGGCCATCAAACGATTTAGCATCGTTCAGTTGAGTCGATTTCCCAGGTAGCATGCGCAAGTATTGCTGGCAGTCATGTAACAATTGCATTGTCACTTCCTGACCAAAAGGCTCAGTGATGAGGCCAATGACGTTGGCCAGAGCAAGTAGCGGCCTTAATGTTTCCCCAATTAACAGGAACGGGACGGCGGGCAAAGACTTAATCAACGCCTCATGCTCTAATTGCGACAAAGCCCCCAGGATGACCACAGGCTCCTGCAGATTGCTTAACAGCGCAGGAGTAAAATCAGACTCCGCAACTACCTGAGCTGGCTGACCAACAAAGCCCAATGCCGCTGCCAGTCCAGATGCTCTGTTATTATTGTTATCGAGGATCGTAATCATGCCCGCAAGATCCAACTTCTTTGTTTATATCAATAGTATTGATTGTAAGTCAGTGACATGGGGATGCAATACCTAAGTGGCAAGTTTTTGACATCAACGCCAAAAAAACGCCACCGCCTATGCGCTAAATCAATACTTAAGGATTAAAGTGTCGAAAAATCAGAGGGGCGTACATTTTAAGGGGACATGTGCGTAAGTACGCTGAGTAGCTTTTTTCATCGCAGGTATAAGTAGCGTCGGCTACTGTATGATTGCAGTTACATCAACGTGCAGGGAAGGCGCTCGCCAATGGGTAAAATGCACAAAAAAGCCAGCGTTGATTCGCTGGCTTTCGTGAAATGCTTGTTGAGACCGCAGTGGACCTATAGCAGACCTAAAACAGATGAAGCTGACTGGTTTGCCTGGCCTCGCAATGCAATTGACGCCTGAGACAAAATATCATTGGCTGTTTGCTCTGCAACCGCACTGGCATAGTCAGTGTCCTGGATCCGACTTTGACTTTCGGCGATATTATCTCTTTGCGTACCCAGACCGCGTATTGTACTGTTCAGGGTGTTTTCAAACGCGCCTAGCTGCGTTCTTTGCGTATTCAGCGCTTCAGAAACTTGATCGGCGGCATCTATGGCCGTTTGCGCACCCGCCTGCGTTGAAATATCAACACTCAGAATAGGATTAGCAAAGCTGCCGTCCGACGCTGTAAAGCCTTGCGTTGTATTGGCATCTGGCCCAACCTGGAAACTGGTTTGGTTGCCGTCAAACAAGGCCTGGCCACCAAAGGTGGTATTTTCAAAGGTGTCGGTGATCTGCGACTGAAGCTGAGACACTTCGTCCTGCAAGGCTTGTCTGTCTGAATCGGTCAGTGCACCACTGCCCGCTTGGATCGACAATTCACGGATCCGCGACACAGCATCGTTCACTCCAGACAAAGCAGAGTCTGTTGTTTGCGAGTAAGAGATGCCGTCATAAGCATTGCGGATAGACTGATTATATCCTTCCTGCTGAGATGTCAGCCGGTTGATAATTTGCAGTGCAGCCGCATCATCCGCTGCCGAGTTGACCTTTTTACCGCTGGCAAGCTGTTGATTAAGCTTGTTATTGGTTTGATCAACCTGATTAAAAAAACTATTACTTTGAGATTTTATCTGCATAACGCCTCCCCATCAGGTGTTATATAGCACTAAGTCTACTCCTTTGTGTTCAAAAAGTCATCTATTGTAAGAAATTGAATATTACGCTTGGTATATTTACTGCAAAAACTCCATAACTGATATAAAGTGTTGAGTAATCACTTTTTTATCTTTAGTTAGGCGGGTTTCTTACAGTCATACCTTTTTCTATACTGTAAAGAATTCAATGCACCTTTAGGTGGACTTTATGTTTGATAACAAAACCATTCTCATCACAGGCGGCACCGGCTCATTCGGCAAAAAGTATGTTAAGACACTACTTACCCGATATAAGCCAAAGAAAATTATTGTTTTTTCTCGTGATGAGCTAAAACAATTTGAGATGCAGCAAGTATTTAATGACCCTTGCATGCGTTACTTTATCGGTGACGTTCGAGACAAAAGCCGCCTTTATCGTGCCATGCAGGGCGTCGATTATGTGATCCATGCCGCAGCACTCAAGCAAGTGCCAGCGGCTGAGTATAATCCCATGGAGTGCATCAAAACCAATATTAATGGCGCCGAGAACGTGATTGAGGCTGCGCTCGATAACAACGTTGAAAAGGTGATTGCCCTGTCAACGGATAAGGCAGCTAACCCGATCAACCTGTACGGTGCCACTAAGCTGGCTTCCGATAAATTGTTTGTTGCAGCAAATAACATCGCAGGTGGACATAAAACCCTGTTCTCTGTCGTTCGATACGGCAATGTGGTGTGTTCGAGAGGCTCGGTTGTTCCTGTATTTCAACGCTTTATCGATGAAGGTTGCGATCATATTCCTATTACCCATGCCGATATGACGCGCTTCTGGATCAGTCTCCAGCAGGGGGTAGACTTCGTGCTGAAAAATTTTGAGCGTATGCTGGGCGGGGAGATTTTCGTACCTAAGATCCCTTCCATCCGCATTGTGGATCTTGCCACAGCCATGGCACCGCAACTACCACATAAAATAATTGGTATACGCCCGGGAGAAAAGCTGCACGAAGTAATGTGTCCCGAAGATCTCTGCTTTGATACCTTTGAATTTAGCGATCACTTTGTCATCGCGCCCGGCATTAAGTTTAGCAGCCGCAGCAATGACTTTGATACCAATGCACTCGGGGAGCGAGGTCATGCTGTAGCACCTGGATTTGAGTACAATTCACTCAGTAACCCGGACTACCTGTCTGTCGAAGCCATTAAAGCTTTTAATGCTCAGGCATTGATCTAGCCTGACAGGAGCACAACATGATCCCTTATGGCAAACAGAACATCGCGCAGCAAGATATAGATGCAGTTGTAGCGGTATTGCAGTCTGATTTTCTGACTCAGGGTCCGGTTGTACCGCAATTTGAAGAAGCTGTTGCACAGTACTGTCAGGCGGCACATGCCGTAGCAGTGAATAGTGCAACATCTGCTTTGCACATTGCCTGTATGGCACTGGATGTCACAGCGGATAGTTTGGTCTGGACGGTACCAAATTCTTTTGTGGCTTCATCAAATTGCGCCCTGTACTGCGGCGCCTCAGTAGACTTTACCGACATTGATGCCGCAACAGGTAATTTGTGTATCAGTGCACTGGAAGACAAACTGAAACGCGCCCAAGCACTCGGTAAACTGCCCGATGTAGTTATCCCCGTACACTTTGCTGGGCAGTCTTGCGATATGGAAGCTATCGCAAAGCTCGCCAGCCAATATGGCTTTAAAATCATCGAAGATGCATCCCACGCTATCGGAGGACGCTATCAGGATAAACCTGTTGGCCACTGTGACTATTCAGATATTTGTGTGTTCAGCTTTCACCCGGTTAAAATTATAACTTCGGCTGAAGGTGGTATGGCCGTGACGCAAAATGAGCAGCTTGCACAACGCATGCGCTCATTACGCAGCCATGGTATCACGGCGGACCCCACCTTGCTGACTGAGCCAAGTCATGGTCCCTGGTACTATCAGCAACAAGCGCTGGGGTTCAACTATCGCATGACCGACCTGCATGCCGCACTGGGCCTGAGTCAGTTAGCACAACTTGACCGATTTGTGGCCACTCGCAACAAGCTTGCGCAACACTATGATGTCTTGTTTGCAAAAGTTGAAGAGGTAACGCCGTTATCCCAGTCCGATAATCAGTACAGTGCTTACCATTTGTATGTGGTCAGAATTGCTCATAGCACCGAGCAGTTACATGAGTATCTTGTGACGCAGTTAAGAGCCCAAGGGGTCTTTGCTCATGTGCACTATATCCCTATTTATCTGCAGCCCTATTATCAACAATTAGGGTTCAAGTCCGGTTATTGCCCAGCCAGCGAAGCCTATTATCACAGTGCGATTACCTTGCCACTGTTTCCGTCTTTGACGACTGCACAACAGCAGCATGTCGTCGATACCCTTTGCCAGCTGCTCAGCGATTGGCAAAAAAATCACTCTGCACTAAAGGAGTAGCAGCCATGACAACCAAGCCCTTACACCTTGCTTTTATCGGCGGAGGCATGAATTCGGCCGTCGGCTACGTGCACTTTAGTGCTGCACAACTGGATAATCGTTTCAAAGTGGTAGCCGGTGCTTTCAGTCGTGATCAGGATACCAATACGGCGACCGCAAAACAGTGGGATATCGCCCCTGAGCGCACCTACAGTGACTGGCGCACCCTTATCGAACAAGAAAAAGACCAGGTAGACGCGGTGGTGGTTCTCACGCCGACACCGCATCACCTGGATGTACTAACGGCATTACTGAGCAAAAATATTCCGATCATTTGTGAAAAGTCATTGGTCTGTGGAACCGCTGAGACACAAGCCTTGGCCAAAGTGTATGACCCGGCGACACACTTCCTGGCGGTGACTTACAACTACAGTGGTTATGCTATGGTCCGTGAGCTCAAATATCTGATCACTCAGGGGAGGCTTGGCCAGATCCAGAAAATTCACCTGGAAATGCCACAGGAAGGTTTTAAACGTCCGCCGGATATTGCCGGCAAACCTGCTAAGCCGCAGGCGTGGCGGCTGCAGGATTATCAGGTGCCGACTATCTGTCTGGATTTGGGTGTGCATTTACATCACTTGTCGAGTTATTTACTGGAGCTGGAGCCAACAGAAACCTGCGCCCAATTTGCCAATCACTCTGACTATCCGGGGTTGATTGACGACGTGCAAATGCTGCTTAAGTACCCCGACGGGATAAACGGTAGTATGTGGATGTCAAAAACCGCCATCGGCCATCGTAACGGCTTACAGATCAGAGTTTATGGCACGGCTGGCAGTGCCACCTGGGTACAGCTCAACCCGGATGAGCTGCAATTACAGTTTAGTGATGGCAGAAGAGAGATACTGGACCGCGCTGGTCAGTGCCAATACGCGCATCAGTTTCGTTACAACCGCATGAAGCCGGGTCACCCAACCGGGTTTGTCGAAGCGTTTGCCAACTTATACACTGATATTCACCAGGGCCTGACGGCCTACCAGGCGGGTATCGCGCCCAAAAATGAATATGTCTTTGGCTTTGCTCAGGCTCAGGCAGGGCTTGCGCTGTTTGAAGCGGCAGTCACTTCTAATAAGCAACACGGGTGGTGTCAGGTTTCCTCCTGACACTCCTTTTACACCTCAGAGTAACGCAGTTTTACATCGTTTCGCAGCACTTTACCCATCGGGTTTCTGGGTAGTGCACTGAGGCACTCAAGCGCACGTGGTTGCTGGTAATCCGTCAGCTCAGCTAAACACAGCAGCCGCAGCTCGCGACTGATATCCACATCCCCCAGCTGCTCATAAACCACTTTGATATATTCGCCCAGCTGCCTGTCTGCACATCCAAAAGCAACACAATCAATGACTTTGGGGTGTTTCTTTATGACAGCCTCGATATCCTGCGGAAAGATATTGATGCCCCCACTGGAGATCACCTCTTTTTTACGTCCGACATAATACAAAAAGCCGTCTTCATCCAGATATCCCAGATCACCCGTAAGAAAATACCCGTCAGAGTCATAAGCATCTTGCGTCTGCTGTGGCATTTTCAAATAGCCACTGAACCCGGTTGTCGTCTGACAGGCAATCTCACCCACTTCACCGATATCCAAAGTACGCCCTTCTTTATCCAAGATTTTAACCTGAACAAAAGGTAAAGCCGCGCCGACAGCACCGTTTTTATCACGTCGTTCGCTGACACAAAAATCACTGACGACGCCCACTTCAGAAGCGCCATAACATTCATGCAAGCGACAAGGTAATTTCTTTAGTAACGCTTGTTTAGATTCTCCAGCGAGCACAGCAGACGATGACACGACGCAGCGCAGCGAGCTCAGGTCCATTTCTTCGTCACAGCTGAGCAAGCTTTCTAATTGAGCTGATACGGCAAATAAAAAACTGACTTGATGCGTTTTAATGGCTTCCAGCCATTTCGGCAAAGTAAATTTGGCCAGGATCACACTGGTTGCCCCCAGCATCAGCGGCATCAACACCCCGCGCTGGGCCAGCGAGTGATAAAGCGGTGTAGCAACCAGCACGACCTCATCCAAAGTTAACCCGTAATAGCGGATTGTGGCGTCAAAGGCACGACTGATTTTACATTGCTGGCTCAGTACGATGGGCTTAGGCTGACCGGTCGAACCGGATGTCATAGTGAGTATAAAAGGCGCGTTAATATCCACCTGTGGCTTAGGGGAATTTGTCGCCTGTGCGGGCAGCTCCTCTGACATAATATCCTGCCAGCACGGCTCATCAGCCACTGGTTGTGAAAGACTGATCAGGTTAGCAGGCTCTATAACTGCATCCGCCAATAGCGTTCGCCCGATAGAAGGCCAGGCTATTACCGCTGCAACAGGGGTTTTCTTTAACGCCACCGACAGCGCATCACCCTTCAGGCTGATGGGTAGCGGCACAATGGCAAGGCCGAGGCGCGCCGCTGCCAGCATCACAACCGGGTATTCCAGGCCGTTCGGCGCAAATAAGGCTACCCGCTGACCCGGCTGCAGTCCTAAGCGGTTAAAATGGGCACACAGTTTCAATACATTGATATTCAGCGCCTGATAACTCACTGTTTGTTGCTCAAACACCAAAGCAACCTTATCTGGCTGAGACTGCACATGCTGCGCAAAAATTTGATAGATATTACTCACAGTCTGTCCTCGTGGGATATTTGGCGACAAAATTAAAGTCCTGGTGACTGGCACCAGGAAAGAGCTGCTGCACAGCTTTATAACCGGGCTCATCTTCTGCCAGCGCCACAAAGCCCGCCCGCTCATTGAGCAGGTTAACAAATCGATTTTGTTTATTGATCACCGCAACCCAGATGGCATCAGGGAAAGCCTCACCCGTGAGTGTCAGCTGCCACTGCAAAATGAGCTGAGCATGGACAAAATTAACCGCGTCACTGGCTGCAAACCAACCACCAAACAGATAGGCCTGTCCATCTATTGTGGTACATTGGTGCCAGACATAGAGTAGCGGTTCATCGTCCTGCAACAGCACAAATGAGTCGCGTGTTTGCCGGAACCACCAGCGATAATGATCCACTTCATTAATTCGCTCGGTAATGGTCATACGCCAGGCGTTATCGCTGCGGTTACGGGCACTGAGATAACGGTTGATATGCATATCTGTCACCGGCAGCAATCGCAAGTTACCCGCCAGTGTCCAGCCGATGTGTGGCTGTTCATTGCCGTCTCTGAGTGTGCTCAACCCTGCGCCGGTTCCATTTAACAAAGCTGAGGCAATACGCTGCGCACCCAGCCCGTCCACCTTAACAGCCGCTTGTGTACAAAGTCGTTGCACACGTTTGCGCTCATTGTACAAAGTTGCAATTAGCTCGGTCACCTTGTGTGTATCCTGCGCCAGCAAGTCCGGAATATGCAGGTAATGACCCAGCGCTTCAAGATCGGCTAATGCATTATCCTGGTTGGCTGCCAGACTAAAGCTCAGCGCTGCCGTGTGTGTCGCAGCCAGTTCATACAAAGATGTGCCCAGCGCGCCGACAAAAAAGCCACAACGCTGATAGTAGCTAATCAAACTGGTTGCCTGTTCAATCAAAACTAAGCGGCTGTGTTGTGAGGCCAGTGTGTATAGCTGCTCGGTGTTCGTGGCCTTGGGCCCTATCACCACTTGTATTGGTGTGTTTTCCAGTCCGGCGGGCGGCGTATCGAGTAGGCGGGAAATCCATTGCGCAGGCACTTGCCAGTCTCCGCCTCCGCCCAGTGAAAATAACAACCCGCCATCGCGCACGTCAGCCTGCGCCTGGCAGTACTCGGGTGCCAGAATACAATAATCGGGACCCAATAAGGTTTGGCTGTGCTGAGCAAGTTTGCCATTGTAACGCACAGCAGTCTGTGCCCCCTGCCATTTGGCATCCACCACCAGGTCGGCCACATGCGCCCGGGCTAAATCATCCATGGCCAACAAGGGCGCCCCTGTTTGCCGAATAAGTTGCTCCCAATGCACGTCAAAGCCATAACCATCGACCACCCAGCGGCTGGCGATTTCTCCTCGCTGTGCAAGGGCATCCAGGGCAAAGCTGGCATCACTGACGGTATCTGGTTGCTGCGGTACTTCGACTAACTCGATGTCCAGATCGTGATAAAAACGCGCTGGCACTGTATCCGCATCCACCAGCATCATTACCCGTTGTTGCTGCTCGAGCAACGCTTTAGCCAGCCACTTCATACGCATAAAGTGACCCAGGCCACAGCGCGTGTCTACACGAATGGCTATCATGCCAGAGCCACTATGGCATCAGCGAAACGCCCCACTTGCGCATTGCGCGTATCCAGCAGCAGTTCGGGTGGGACTGACAAGCCAAAATGCGCTTCGATGTGCATGATCATCGACAATACCTCAAAGGAATCCAGCACACCGGCGGCGATAAAATCGAAAGACTCAAAATCAGCCTCGCTCACCACCACAGCACGTGCTTCAAAAAACTCTTTCAGCAGAGCCAGGACCGCGTCGCGTTGTACACTCATAGCAAGTCTCCCCAGCTGAGTTGCATGCCACGCGTCAGCGCCTTGTTGACTGTGCGGCCAATAACATCCGGTAAAGATTTGGGCATAATTTCTCCGCCACCAGGTCGCATCTGTGCAACATGTTCTGGCGTGATCCGCTCCCCCGCTTTGATGTCTTTGACGATATACACACAGCGGCGTGCTTTAGACGCCTCGCTGGGGTAATGAACCCGCCCCATTGCCAGTTCAATTTGCCGAACGCCATGCACTAACGCAGCCAGGTCATCCGGTGTCATAGAGAAGAAACTGTCTGCGGTGTTATCCTCTTTGCTCATCACAAAGTGCTTTTCAATCATACAGGCACCGACCGCCACTGAAGCCAGCGGTACATCATTTCCTAAGGTATGGTCAGACAAGCCCACTGGACAACCAAATGCCTCTCGCATATGCGGGATGGTGCGCAGGTTTATGCTGTCGGCCGGAGCAGGATAGGTGCTGGTACACTTCATCAGGCATAACTCTTTAATACCCGCGTCTTCGGCTACCTTTACCGCCTCGGCAATCTCTACCAGGGTGGCGCCGCCCGTTGACATGATCACCGGCTTATTGGTGGCCGCCACATCACGGATAAGTTGATGGTCAATCAGTTCCGGAGAGGCAATTTTATAGGCCGGCGCATTTAATTGAGCCAGCAGATCGACTGCGGTTTTATCAAACGGTGAAGAAAAGCAGGTGATGCCAATTTTTTCAGCCAACTCAAACAGCTCAGCATGAAAATCCCAGGGCATATAGGCCCCTTTGTAGAGATCATATAAATACTGCCCCTGCCACGGGCCGGTTGCCTCAAAGTGCGGCAGTCTACAGTCCATAGTTAGCGTATCTGCGGTGTAAGTTTGCAACTTTATGGCATTCGCACCGGCTTCTTTCGCTGCATAAACCAGCTCTTTGGCTTTACTTAATGACTGGCCATGATTTGCAGACATCTCTGCAATGATGTAGCAAGGCTGATCATGGCCAACTTGGTCACCTGCTATGGTAATCTGTTTCTGAAAATTCACTGTGCGCCTTCTTGTTTTACGCTGGCATCTAAATCAAATTAAGCAAAATGTGCGCCTGCTTTGAAAATATGAATAAACATTGTCCAAAGTCAATAGGTTCGCGCGCTTCATCGCTACTTTGTCTCTGTCTTTGAGTGTAATCATTTGCTATATTGATCTCAATTACAATGATAACAATGACTTCAATGAATAAAGTTCAGATTATTATTCAGGCAAGAATGACCTCAACCCGTTTGCCCGGCAAAGTAATGCTGCCTTTGTGTGATAGCACAGTATTGCAAGTGATGCTGGAGCGGCTTGGTGATTTAGTCAATAACGTAATCATTGCAACGACAGATGATGGCAGTGAACAGCCCATAGTCGCGCTTTGTCAGCGACTTGGTGTAAAGTACTTTAAAGGTAGTACAGAGGATGTGCTTAGCCGCTACTACCTGGCCGCCCGTCAGTTTGGTGCCCAAGACAGTACCGCTATCGTGCGTCTGACGAGTGATTGCCCCCTCATTGATTCCGGACTGGTTCGCCAGGCCATCACCTATTACCAAACTCATGATGTTGATATGGTTAGCCTGGGACCACACAGCGGTTTTCCTCGCGGTCTGGACACCTGTGTGTTTGCATTTCGTTTGCTGACGCAAACGCACCAATTTGCCCGCAGCGCCCCTGACAGAGAACACGTCACTTTAGGGATGGCTAAATTCAATACCATGACCAGCCACACCATTAGCGCAGGTGACGATCACAGCCACTACCGCCTGACACTGGATGAACCCGATGACTACACAGCAATCCAGGCAATTTATCAGCAATTTAATAATATCATTGACTTTGATTACAGCGAGTTATTAGAAACATTAAAGAATCACCCCCACCTTGCCGATATAAATAAGCACGTTGAACAAAAAACTGTCTAGCACAGCGAAAGTCAATGGCGCCTGCAAACGTAGGCGCAATTTTTGCTAGAGCATTGTCATGCCGGGTGATTAAAGTATTCAAAAAGAGAGAAAAATGAGCAATAAAACTGTTTTAGTGACCGGTGCCACCGGATATAAGGGCACAGTATTAGTGCCTAAGCTGCTCGCTAAAGGCTATCAGGTTATCGCGCTGGACACACAGTGGTTTGGTAATTTCCTGCCTGAACATGAAAACCTGACCGTGATAAAAGGTGATGTGCGCCACACCTCAGACATCGAACTGAGTGGTGTAGATAGCATCATTCACCTGGCCTCTATTGCCAATGATCCATGCGGTGACCTGGACCCTAAACTGACCTGGGAAGTAAGCGCACTGGCCACGATGCAACTGGCAGATAAAGCCAAACGTGCCGGGATCAAACAATTTATCTACGCTTCCTCAGGCAGTGTTTACGGCGTCAAAGATGAAGCCCAGGTTACTGAAGACTTGACCCTAGAGCCAATCTCAGAATATAACAAAACTAAAATGGTTGCCGAGCGTGTGCTACTTAGCTACGCCGACGATATGGCTGTACAAATTGTTCGCCCTGCCACCGTATGTGGTTTATCGCCCCGCCAAAGACTGGATGTATCCGTCAATATGTTGACGATGCAGGCGCTTGAGAATGGCAAAATCACTGTATTTGGTGGTGCGCAGGTTCGACCAAACATCCATATCGACGATATCACTGACCTGTACATTTATATGCTGGAACACCCAGAAAAAACCAGCGGTGTCTTCAATGCCGGGTTTGAAAATATCTCCATTATGGACATTGCCAACATGGTCAAAGCTCAGATTGACTGTGATATTGAAGTGACGCCATCAAACGACCCAAGATGTTACCGGATCAACTCAGACAAACTGCTGGCGACTGGATTTAAACCCACCAAAAATGTCGCCACTGCGATTGAAGAGCTGATCGCTGCCTATCGCGCAGGTCAGTTAAAAAATGAAGATCGCTTCTACAACCTTAAATGGATGCAGCGAGAAGTATTATGAGTAAACAACAAGGCATCGTCGCCCCTATCCCACGTAGGGATCCCATTATCGCCCTGACTGAAGACTATATCCACACGCTCAGCCAGGTTCTGACGCAACTCGATGGCAATGAAGTCAAGCAGCTGGTCAGCACTTTGCTGGATATGAAAGCCAACGGCGGTACCTTGTATTTATGTGGTAATGGTGGCTCGGCTGCCAATGCCATCCACCTTGCAAACGACTTTACATTTGGTGTTCACCCTCAGGGCGATGCTCTGAAAGTGGAAGCACTGGCAGCAAACAGTTCAGTGTTAACCTGCCTTGGCAATGACATCGGCTACGACAACATTTTTGCTCACCAACTCAAGGTCAAAGCATCAGCGCAGGATGTGTTGCTGGTGCTGTCAGGCAGTGGCAATTCAGGCAACATCCTCCGTGCCGTTGAGCAAGCTCAGGCTTTAGGTATGCACACTGTAGGAATTCTTGGATTTGATGGCGGTAAAGCCAAACCATTGCTCGACCAGGCATTTCACTTTGCTATTCAGGACATGCAGATCTCTGAAGATACCCAGGTGGTGATCGGACACATTTTAATGAAAGCCCTTTATCAGGAGCTAAACCATGGCTAATGCGCCAACCCTTGTACTCGGTAGTAACTCCTTTTCGGGCGCGTCTTTTTGCGCCCATTTACTAAAACAAGAACATTCAGTGCTGGCTGTCAGTCGCTCAGCAGAACCACACACCGCTCTGCTGCCCTACAAATGGCAGGCCAATCAGCCTGATTTTCATCAGCTCGACCTGAACCACCAGTTGGACGACATTATGGCTCTTATCAAGCGCCATAAAGTCAGTACTGTCTATAACTTTGCGGCGCAGAGCATGGTGGGACAAAGCTGGCAATATCCGGAACACTGGTTTATGACCAATGCGGTTTCAACCATCAAGCTACACAATCAGCTAAAAGACCTGGATCACCTGGACAAATACGTACACATCTCTACACCTGAAGTGTACGGCAGCTGCGAAGGTCTGGTAAAAGAGCATCGTAACTACCAGCCCAGCACCCCGTATGCGGTGTCGCGTGCTGCGGCAGACATGAGCTTGCATACCTTTTTTGATGTTTACCAATTCCCGGTGTTGTTTACCCGCGCTGCGAATGTTTATGGTGAAGGTCAGCAACTCTATCGCATTATCCCCAGAACTATTTTGTTTGCGCTGCTCGGTAAGGTATTACCTCTGCATGGCGGTGGTCATTCAACCCGCTCGTTTATCCACATCGATGACGTGTCAGACGCGACACTGAAGATTGGCACACAAGGCACATTGGGTGAGACGTATCATATCTCAACCGAACGCATGATCACCATTCGTGCCTTGGTTGAGCTGATCTGCGATATGCTGCAAGTGCCTTTTGAACAGGTCTGTGCTGTCACTGAAGATCGCCTCGGCAAAGACGCAGCCTACCTGCTTGACAGTAACAAAGTCCGCTCAGAACTCAACTGGCAAGATCAAGTCTCTCTGGAAAACGGCCTGGAGCGCACCATCGCCTGGGTCAAACAGTACCAGAGCGAGCTAAGCACATTACCCCATGACTACATTCATAAAGCGTGAGATCCCAATGTTCGGACAAGAAATCGATTTATTGAAAAATTACCCTAAGTCTAAGCGCGATACTAAGGGCCGTGCCAACGTGATCACCGAAGCAGATCGCGAAATTGCCAGACAATATGGCAAAGACTTTTTTGATGGCGACCGTACCTATGGTTACGGTGGCTTTAGTTACTTCCCTCGTTTCTGGCAGCCCGTTGTACCGGACCTCAAGGCACATTTCGGCCTCAACGAAAGTTCTAGCCTGCTGGATGTAGGATGTGCAAAAGGCTTTATGCTGTACGACCTGCAGCAGATGATCCCGGGTATGACATTGCGCGGACTGGATATTTCTCAATATGCCCTGGAAAATGCCAAAGAAGAAGTCAAGGAGCTACTGACTTTAGGCAATGCCAAGGCGCTGCCCTATGAAGACAACAGCTTTGATGTGGTGATGTCAATCAACACCATTCACAACCTGGAAGAAAATGAATGTGCCATGGCACTGCGTGAAATCGAGCGCGTCAGTCGTGGCAAATCTTTTATTACCGTCGATGCCTACCGTAACGATGAAGAAAAGGAACGTATGATGGAGTGGGCACTGACAGCCAAGACCATTATGCATGTGGATGACTGGAAACAGTTTTTCCGTGATAACGGTTACACTGGCGATTTTTATTGGTTTATTCCGTAGGCGTATTATGACTTTGAACTCCATCGCAGCGCAGATCCGTTACACTTTGTGTGACGTATCCAGCCAGACAAAAACACCACATCTGGGCAGTTGTTTGTCCTGTGTTGATATTCTGACCGTGTTGTATTGGCGCACGATGCATATCACGCCCAACAACCCGGCTGATCCTGAGCGTGATTACTTTTTGTTGGGTAAAGGACATGCTGCCAGCGCGCTGTACACAACGCTTGCCTACCGTGATTACTTCCCTCCAACGGCACTGTACGAACATGGTCAGACTGGCAGCCAGTTTGAAGAGCACCCGGGAATACACGCCCCGGCAGGCGTAGAAACGGTTTCAGGGTCTCTGGGCCATGCTTTATCGTTAGCAACCGGCATGGCACTGAGCAAACAGTTACAAGGCGCTAAGAACCGCTTTTACGTGCTCATGGGCGATGGAGAGATTAATGAAGGAACAGTCTGGGAGGCTGCGATGTTTGCAGCCGGTAAGCGCTTAAGTAACCTGGTTGCGATTGTCGACTTTAACAAATTACAAGGTACCGGTGAAAGTACCGAGATTATGCATCTTGAGCCGCTTGAAGAGAAATGGCGTGCCTTCGGCTGGCATACAATGCGCGTCGATGGTCATGATCTTGGTGCGCTGGAGCAAGCTTTGGAAGCCGCTAAATCCATCCAACAACCTGTGTGCATTGTGGCCGATACGGTTAAAGGCAAAGGCGTGTCATTTATGGAAAACGACAACAACTGGCACTACCGCATTCCGACTGAAGAAGAAGTTGCTCAGGCAAAACAGGAGCTGGGAATATCATGAGAAACGCATTTGCACGAGTCCTGACTGAGCTTGCTAAAGACGACGAATCACTGTTGCTCTTTTACGCAGATATAGGTAACCGGTTGTTTAACCCGTTAAAGGAGTTTGCCGAAGCGCGCGCTGTCAACGCGGGAATTGCGGAGGCGAACATGGCCTCTATGGCTGCTGGTAGTGCCATGATGGGCCATAAACCCTTTATTTATACCATCACCCCGTTTACCACGTCACGTAACTTTGAACAGATCAAAATTGATATCGCCTATCAGAATCAGCCTGTGATCATCGTCGGCACCGGCTCTGGCTTATCTTACGCTAACCTGGGCCCGACTCATCACTCATTCGAAGATATTGCGCTGATGCGCGCACTGCCAAATATGCACGTGATCTGCCCGGCTGACGCATACGAACTTGAGCAACTGATGCCACAGCTGATAGAGCTTAACGCTCCTTGCTACTTCAGAATTGGTAAGAAAAACGAGCCGGCAGTCCATGAAGGAAACCCTGTCCTTACCTTTGGTAAAGTACATGTGATGCGACCGGGTGAGCGCATTGCCGTACTGAGTACGGGTACCATTATGCCTCTTGCACAAGCATTAGTAAGCGAACTGACGGAGCACGGATTATCGCCAGAACTGGTGAGTTTCCATACCGTAAAACCGCTCGACGAAGCATATTTAAACGATGCGATAACCCGTTTTGACCATGTGATCACACTCGAAGAGCACAATGTCAGCGGAGGCTTTGGTAGCGCTGTGCTGGAGTATGTTAGTGAGCAGGCAAACGGGCCACGGGTGCATCGTTTCGGGATCCCGGACCGCTTTATCGATCAGGTGCATTCCACCGCAGATGCGAGAGCCAAAGCGGGTCTGACTGTGCCTGATATTATGAGTACCTTATCAGAGCGAGGTGTGGTGTGATCATAGGCATAGATTTTGATAACACCATTGCCGACTACACCGGCGTATTTTATCGCGTCGGTTGTGCGCTTGGCTGGCTACCAGAGTCGGTCGGTCAAAGCAAAAATGAAGTAAAACAGTATTTTATTGACCAGGACAACGAAGCCAGATGGACCGAGCTACAGGGTATCGTCTACGGGAAAGAAATCACCCAGGCTCGTCCATACCCAGGTTGTCTGGAAACACTCAAGAAATGGCGTAAACAGGGACATATTCTCAGGCTGATTTCGCACAAAACACGCTACCCAATTATCGGCGAGAAGGTCGACTTTCACCTTGCTGCAAAAAGCTGGTTACACCAAAATGGTTTTGTGGGCACTCCTGGCGCCCCATTCAATGAGGGCAGCTTATTTTTTAATGAGACACTCGAAAAAAAAGTGCTCACTATTGCTCAACTAGATTGTCAGGCCTTTGTCGATGACCTCGAAAAAGTGCTGGCTCACAAAAATTTTCCAAGTGAGTGTAAGGCAATACTTTTTCATCCTCATAACTCTGTTCAGCGAGAAAGTACAGCCTCGAGTTGGCTAGAGGTGCCAGACCTTCTATGTTAAGCGAAGCCGTCACTCACTGGCTGGAGCAAACACTGCAGCTATCGGGATTCAAAGCAGCGCCAATTTCAGGGGGCGCGAATAATCTAGGTGTGAAAATACAGGCAGCTAAGAAATGCTGGTTTTTAAAACGTTATGACACTGCACATCCACTAGCACAACAAAAGCAACACAACGAATTCCAGTTTAGTCAGGCTATTTACAATGCGGGCATAAACGCAACCCCGAGGCCAATCGCATTTAATAGTTTACTCAATGTGAGCCTGTTTGAATATATCGATGGGACCAAGGTCAATTATGCGTCCCCGGAAGCCGTCAGAGCAGCAGTGAATTTTATTCAGGCTATCAACGACTCCCCTCAGAGAGACTCATTGAGCATAGCCAGCGAAAGTGCCAATTCATTATATGGATTCGTAACCATTGTAAGCGAGCGTTTAGCTCGACTTAAGCAAGTACAAGTAGACAAGCCACAACTGGCCGATGCGCTTCTCCTGCAACTTGAAAACATTACTAGCAGGCTTGAAGTCACCACCGCTGAGCTACCTGCTCATTGGCATAATCCTGTTGCACAAGACGTGTTGTCCCCCTCCGATTTTGGGTTTCACAATGCGTTGCGTCATAATAACTCATTCTTTTTTATAGATTTTGAATATGCAGGTATGGACACTCCATGGAAATTATTTTCCGACTTTTTTTCCCAGCCAGCCGTGCCCGTAGACATTAATTATGCACAAACCTTCTTGTCTTTGCCTCTGTTTAAACCGCTTAGAACTGCACCACAAGACACACTGAAAGTTTACGAACTGACGTTACTAAAGTGGTGCTTGATCATGCTTAATGAGTTTTTGCCCGCAGTGCAATCGAGAAGAATGTTCTCATGGAACATATCTTGCTTAAATGAAAAGCAGACTAAATTACAGCAAGTTCAGCTTGCTCAGTTACAAAAGTGCAACTCCTATTTTAAAGAAATACCTTTAAAAGTCATGAGTTTGGATAGAGTTTTAAGAGAAATCACATGAAAGCAGCCGTATTATTTAAAACCGGTGAACCACTGCAGATTATTGACGGTATTGAAATGCCTCCACTTTCAACGGGCCAGGTTCAGGTAAACATCCTGTACAGTGGACTGTGTCACTCGCAACTGATGGAAGTGCAAGGTGGCAGGGGTGAAGATAAATATTTACCTCACCTACTCGGTCATGAAGGCGTGGGTATTGTTGAACATATAGGGAAAGACGTCACAAAAGTAAAACCGGGCGACAAAGTCGTTATTGGCTGGATCCAAGGTGAAGGCTTAAATGCTCCAGGCGGAAAGTACCCACATGAGAACTATGTAATAAACTCTGGTAGCGCGACCACATTATGTGAAAAATCCATTGTCGCTGAAAATCGACTAGTTAAGTTACCCAGTATTTTTCCCGATAAACTAGCAGTATTACTGGGCTGTGCACTCCCCACAGGCTTAGGCTTGGTACTCAATGAGCTCAAGCCAGAGAAAGCGAGAACCATCGCGATTTTTGGGTTAGGTGGGATCGGTATGAGTGCGCTGTTGGCAGCCAAACTCAGTGCACCGACAAAGCTGATAGCCGTTGATGTAAGCGAGGATAAGCTCGCATTGGCACGCCAGCTAGGTGCAACACACACGATTAATGCCAATATATCCGATCCGGTAGATACAATTTATGATATCACCGATGGAACAGGCGTTGATTACAGCTTGGAAGCCGGTGGCACTGTCCGCACCATAGAACAGGCATTTGAATCAGTGCGAGATGGCGGAGGCCAGTGTATTTTCGCTTCTCATCCCAGAAACGAGCTAAAAATCTCGTTAGAGCCACATGCTTTCCATCGCGGTAAGTCCATCCGTGGCAGTTGGGGAGGAGGCAGCAAGCCTGATTCTGATATACCCAAATTTGCTGAATTATTCGAGCAAGGCAACCTCAATTTAACCCCTTTTCTCTCCAAAGAGTACGAGTTAGAAGAAATCAATCAGGCCATAGAGGATCTGGCAAACCATAAAATACTAAGAGCACTCGTTAAAACCCAATCAGACTAAGCAAGGCCAGAACGAACAATGTCACTATGTGTATTTTAGGTAATCATGGCGCTCTCACAAAGGCGCCACACACCATCACTATAGCAAGTGCCATGTATACAGGCGTTGAGTCTATATACTCGCTAAGAACGGCAGCAGTAAGGAGCAAACGTGGATAATTTTTGTGAATCGTTTACAGCTTTCCTGAATAAAGCACAGGTGCCTAAGGGCGCCACATTTATGCTGCACAGCTCTTTTAAAGAGTTAGCCCGACAAGGCGTTAATGCTGAGGTCGTACTTGACACCCTGTGCGACTATTTCCAAAATGGCCGTGTTCTACTCCCTACGATGACATGGAAAACTGTTACGGCAGACGACCCAGTATTTGATGTTAGCATGACTCCCTCGCATACAGGCTATCTGACGGAACTATTCAGAACCCAGTACGCCACAGCTCGTAGTCTGCACCCGACACATTCCGTCGCAGGAAAAGGAGAGCAGCTCAACTCAGTTCTCAGCACGCATCAATTAGGCTCATCTCCTTGCTCACAGCATAGTCCTTACGGCAAGATATTCTCTGAGGTTGATAGTACTCCGTGCTTTATTGCCCTGCTGAATGTAGGGTTAGAATCTTGCACCTTCATCCACTTTTTCGAAGAGTTGTTCGCGCCATCGATCTATCTGGATCTGGAAGGTGCCTCTGTAGAATACCAATTAATTGATACACAAAAGAACATACATACCTATCAGGCAACGAAGCAGAGCAATATTCCGCGCAATTTTCACCAGATAGGAGACATGCTTCTGCAACAGCAAAAGCTCAAAACTTTCAGCTTCGCGAATAGTCGGATTTTGCTATTCAGCCTGCAGGACTTATATTCAGTTTTAAAAGAAAGGTTTGCCATCACATCGTATGCGACAAGCCCCAGTTATTTAGTTGAACAGTAGTTATGAACGTCATCCTCTACGGTCTAAATCATATTACCGAATTGCTGATAAAAAAGTACCCAACAGCAACAATAGTCACAACAGATGGTATGCAATCTCACCCGGAGCGTCCAGTGATGAGTCTGGCAGCTCTGAGCGGGATAGAATTTGATACAGTCACAAAGCTAGTCATTTGCTCGGTTTTCGTTGACGAAATCAGCGATAGTCTGGTCGAGATTGGCTTCCCATTGGAAAAGATCCACTTTTACTGCCCTGCAAGCATGACTGAAGAGTCAGTTAAACATCACATGATCCCACGTGTCGATGAAACCAAAGTCCTGTATGCCTTTTATGATTTGGCAAAAAACAATGCAGCCTTTGATGTCGATAAATTTGTCGTATACGCTGAAATGGAGAGGCAACGACGTGGTATGGAATATATCCATTTCGTTATCATCCCAAAATTTTCCTGTCAGGACAGCCAGGTTCATGTTGAGTCGATTTATTCACAAGAGGAAATTCAATGGCGACTGGACCAGATTGTCACACCTCTTTTTAAATGCCTGCCAGCAACCACAAGTGTTTCCCAGCTGACATACCGCGAGGAAGCTGACTCTTTTTACGCACGCCTTCCCAAGGCACAAACATTTCCCGAACCAAGTGATAATGTGATCATGTTTAGCGACATCCATGAACGTATAAAACAGGGATACAGTTGCCACGTGATGGCACCTCCAGCGCAAGCGCGCCAGCTCATCCAACATTTCATGGCATCACATGTAAAAAACAGGAAACTCGTTGTTATCACGCTCAGAGAATACGACAGTCAGGCCGAGCGTAACAATAACATGCCTGAGTGGAATAAATTTCTGAGACAGCTAGACTCTGAACAGTACTGCCCCGTGATAATACGTGACACATACAAATTATTGACGCCGTCTCCCTTGCCTGACTACCTACACCTGGACATCGCAGCGAGCAACCTACATATTCGAGCAGCAATCTATGAGCAGGCCTATTTGAACTTTTCTGTTTCTTGCGGACCCGCCGCGCTCTTTTATTACTTACAGTCATGCTATGCGATTCAGGTATTGCCAATAGATGACTCGGTTCCAACAATTTCACCTCAAACATACCGACGCTGTGGCTACGAAGTGTATCAGCAACCTCTTATCGCAGCCCCGGGTAAACAATATATTAAATGGGGTGATGATACATTTGAAAACATTTGCGCAGCATTCGACGAGTTTGAAGCTGCCCGATACCAAACAGAAAATGAGGCCCAAGCATGATTATTTTAGGACTACATTTTGGACATGATGCCAGTATTTCACTGGTAAAAGACGGTCAGCTATTGTGTTGTGTCGAATTAGAACGTATCCGTCGCGTTAAGCATGCCATAGGCATTTTAGCCCAAGACATTCAATTGGTGTTGAGCAAATTCAATATCACGCCAGAGCAAGTAGACTATTGTGCGGTATCGAACACACAAAATACCGAGTACCTGTTTGCTCACCCTGAGCAGCTGTCTTTTGAAATCAAGCATCATGCGCAATCTTTACAGCAATGCCCGAACTTCGACACTGCACAAAGTCAAATAAAAATTGAAGCGGCGCGTGATAAAGGCGTATTGATAAAGCATGTCACGAGTGCATCACAACATCCGTATGTTAAACGCGTAGTGCCTCAGCTCATGACCGAATCACAGACTCACTTACCACCGCTCGAAGACTTTGACCACGCACCACACTGGCAGCCTAGCCTCTCCTTAGCTGATTTGACTCGCAATGTTACAAGTGAGAGCTTTGAACATAATACACTCGATATGTACTGGCCAATACAGATGACCCTATTCGGGAGACAAGTACCCGGATATATTTTTTCTCATCATTTTGCACATGCGGCCTCAACTTTCTATACCAGCAATGCAGATAATGCAGCCATTTTTTCTCATGATGGTAGCCTGCCACAAAATAGCTACATCGGTGGTATGTTTTATTACGGTGAAGGCACCAAACTATACTCTTTAACACCGCATTATTTGTCCATAGGGCATCTGTACGAGCGCGTCGCTACATTTTTAGGCCTGGGAGCCGAGGCTGGCCCTGGAAAAATGATGGGCCTGGCCCCATATGGAGAAGCCGTTTTCTATGACCCCAAATTTGTCAGTAATTTTAATTTTTCTCATCCTGTTGATAGCGCTGATGTCGGCTTTGATAATTGGCAGGACGATAACCGCCACCCACTACTAAATGCATGGATGCAACATATTTACCGACGCGCACATGCGCTCAATTATGATATGAGCAAATTAGGTGACCCTGAGCAAATCCTGGATAAACTGGCAGTTGATATTGCGGCAAGTACACAAAAGCTATTAGAAGAGATAATGTTCAGCGCATCTGAGCAGCTCCACTCTATCTGCAACCAATTCAAACAAACGCAACAGCTTTGCCTCACTGGGGGAGTCGCGCTGAATTGTCCCGCCAATACCAAAATGGCCATAGAAGGGTCTTTCCAATCCGTGCACATACCACCTTATGTACATGATGGAGGCTTGTCGATTGGTGGTGCATTGGCGATTTATCACCATATTTTGGGGTTTGAACGGGTGACTCATAACGTGAATTCATCCAGTCATGCATATTTGGGGCTACCTCAATCAGATCATGTGAACGCATTGAGTACTCTGGACGCTTCACAATTCCGGGTCACACAGCCAAATAACCTGGCTGAAATAATCGCAGATTTAATGGTTAATGATCAATATGTCGCGCTATATCAGGGTCGTAGTGAAGTAGGTCCTAGAGCACTGGGAAACCGCACTTTGTTAGCCAACCCAACAATCGAGCGAAACTGGCGAGGTATAAATCTGGTGAAACGTCGAGAGCAGTGGCGGCCTTTTGCACCCGTTGTCCTTGCGGAACATGCAACCAGCTGGTTTAAATACTGCGTTGACCCTTCTCCATTTATGCTGGCAACAGCGCTGTGTAGTAACGATCAGATCCCAGCAGTTACTCATGTCGATAAAACAGCACGCATTCAAAGTGTCGATAAGGAGTGCGGTTTAATTCGTAATATACTCGAAGCATTCTTTGCCAGAACTCAGGTACCCGTGTTAATGAATACCTCATTCAATGGCCCAGGGGAACCCATAGTTGAGTCTGTTGAAAACGCGCTCAGTTTCCTGACTCATGGAGATATTCGCTATCTGGTTGTCGACAGTTACCTGATTGAAAAACTGGTTTAACCCAATGACCAATGCAACGCAAATAGAGGCCCCTGTTATCGCACTCACTCAGCATCACCTGAGTGAGTTGAAACAGCTGGCAAAAGCATCTACTGTCGGCCGTCATCGGTATTGCCTGCACAAAGATCACACAGAATCAGTTCAGGAAATGATTATTTGCCTGCATGGTGACAACTATTTTGCACCGCACCGTCACCCTCAGGGTGTGGTGGAGTCTTATCATATGATCGAAGGAGCCATGGATGTCTATACCTTTAATGACGCTGGAAAAGTTGTCGGTTGCACACACTTGTCTGCACTACTGACTAGTGCGACACCTGGTTGTTTTTTTCATAAAGTAACGACCCCTGTCTACCATACAGTTGTACCGCGTAGTCAGTATGTGCTGTATCACGAGGTCCTAACAGGTCCATGGCAGCCCGGTTATACCAGCCAGACGGCACCGTTTGCACCCGCCGATTCTGACTCAAAAGCAATCAAACAGTTTATCGAGAGTTTAAGTGAATTCAAAAAATAAGCCCCTAAATATCGCCGTCATTGGCGTAGGCCGCTGGGGTAAGAATGTGGTCAGAACAATTCGTGAAGAAATGCCTGATGCACGCCTGTCTCATGTAGTGACCAGTAACCCTGATGTACAAGCAAAGTATGAGCACGAGTTAACAGTGCTTCATGACTGGAAGACATTACTAGCACATAAAGGAGAGTACGACTGTATCGTGGCGGCACTGCCACCCGACATCAATTTAGCTCTGGCTCGAGACGTACTTCCTCTGGGCATCCCTCTGTTCATTGAAAAGCCACTGGCAATGACCTTTTCCAGTGCTCAGGAGCTGCTACAACTAGCACAACAATATAACAGTATCATTCAAGTAAATCACATCGACCTGTACAACCCTGCAGTTGTTGAAATACAGTCTCGTCTTAGCAATGACAAGGTGCAAATCCAAGGCGCAATTGGCGCAGCTTACCCTCATCATTCAGTGATGACGCCTTTATGGGAGTATTCTCCACACTTTATCGCTGCTGCACTAAAAATTGTTGCCGCCCGCCCGGCCTCAGTTCAGGCTACTTATCTACCTATTCCTGAACAATTACAAGATGATGAACGCAGGGAACTGGTCTTATTGACACTCAAGTTTACCGACGGTTCTAAGGCCGAAATCCGGGCCGGCAACGGTATGAAGGATAAAACCCGTATGCTCGACATTCGTCAGAAACAGGCCCATTATCTGTTTGAAGACAGGGCTGAAGTACCGCTCAAGATCAACGGGCAAGCCGTTTCCATAGATACCCGCTTACCACTTACTAAATCATTAATACACTTTGCCGATAAGGTATCTAGCCATGACACCGAGCTGGAAGACTTTATCTGTGGCGTTGAAGTTATTAGAATCCTAGAGTTGGCAGATAAGTCTCTAAAAGAAGGAAAGTTAATTACGTTATGAGTACAGCAAAAACCGCTTTGGCATTATATGGCGGCTCACCAGCTATTACAGTAAGCTTTCCGCCGCGCAAAGCATTTGGTAGCGCCGAAGAACAAGCAATCCTTCAGGTCTTGGATTTCTACCGAGATAAAGGGGATGATCCCTGCTACCGCGGCCCTTTTGAGCAGCAGTTATGTCAGTCCTTTTCGGATTTTATGGGAGGAGGCTACACTGTCGCAGTCGCCACCGGCACTGCCTCTGTTTATGTTGCACTAGCAGCACTTGAATTACCCGCAGGCAGCGAAGTCATCATTTCGCCAGTTACCGACGCAGGCCCACTCAGTGCAATCATAATGCAGCAACTTGTGCCCGTTGTCGCTGATTCAGAGCCTAACAGCTTCAATACAAGCTGGCAGCAAATTGAAAAAAAGATCACTGCAAAAACTAGCTGTATCATGCTTGTACATTGTGCAGGTTTACCAACAGATGTTGACGTAATTGCCCGTGAAGCGAAAAAGCGCGGAATTAAGGTACTGGAAGATTGTGCTCAGGCACCTGGAGCATCTTTAAACGGACAACTGGTCGGCAGCTACGGGGATATCATGGCTACCTCTACCATGTACCGAAAAAACATTGCGGCTCCAGGCAGCGGTGGACTGATTTTCTGCCGCGAAGAGGCCTTATATCATAGTGTGCTAGCGCATTCTGACAGAGGTAAACCACTTTGGTCAGAGGAATACATAGAGCGAGACCCTTCGCAACATCTGTTTCCAGCACTCAATTGGAACACTAACGATTTCAGTTGCGCCGTGGCGCTTTCCTCTTTGAAGCGCTTACCACAAACTATTGAGCGCAGAAACACATTTATGGAGGCGATTCGAGCTCGTCTGAATGCCCAATCTCAGGTGTGCTACATAGAGCCGTGGCAAGGCACCCCATCAGTGTTCTACATCCAGGTCATGATTGATGTAGAAAAAATTGCATTTAAAAAGCATGAGTATTGTCAGGCACTGATTGCTGAAGGTATTCCAATGAACCCAGACTATAAGTTTTTGGTAGCAGACTGGGCGTGGTCACATAAATATTTCAATACCCCCACCGAAACGCCCAATGCAACCAGCGCACGAGATCGCTCTTTTAATCTCTATGTCAACGAGAATTACGACGAGTCTCATGTCAATGCGATAGTGACTGCCGTTTTAAAAGTAGATCAGTATTTTACAACTATTACACCGTAAGTGATTGATATGAAATTAGACGAAAATCAATTAACAAAAAAACGAAATACCTGCAGGCTGTGCCTGAGTGAAGATGTCTCTGTAGCCATTCCATTTGAGGCAACACCACTTGCAGAAAAATACGTTGCAGATCCCAATAGCCCTCAGGCACCAGCGCTACCCGTTGACCTCTACATCTGCAATGAGTGCGGTCACGTTCAGATACTTGATGTTGTCGACCCCACTTACTTATGGTCAGACTACACCTACCATTCAGGTCAGACACAAGGCATAGTCAAACACTTCCAGGAAGTATCGTCACAGATCATGCAGCTGTATGGTCCCTTTGACAAACAGTTTGCCATTGATGTTGGCAGCAATGACGGAACATTTTTAAAGTGTTTCAAAGAAAGGGGCTTCAGAGTGCTCGGTATTGATCCTGCCAGTGCGATTGCAGCAAAGGCAACCAGTGAAGGGATTGAAACCCTGGCAGATCTGATGACAGAAGATAAGGGAAAGTATATTCGGGAACAGTATGGCACGGCCGACCTAGTTACTGCTTTCAACGTTTTTGCGCATGCCGATGAAATGATTGACTTACTCAAGGGCATTGTTCAGGTGTTGGACAAAAATGGGTTATTCGTTTTCGAAGTGTCTTACTTAAAAGATATTATCGATAAGATGTTAATTGGCACGATCTTTCACGAACACTTATGCAACCACTCACTTCACCCACTCGTCAAGTTTTTAGAAGCTCAGGGCCTGGAAGTAATACATGTGGAACACGTCTCCATACAAGGAGGCTCCATCATCGGGTTTGCGCAGCATAAAGGTGCCGCAAGGCGGACCGAACCTTCTGTTTCAGCAATGCTGAAACAAGAGGAGGAGGCAAAGCTGCATTCAACAACTGCCATGAATTCTTTTGTAGAACGACTAAACCTGATGAAAAAAGAGGTACAAACGCTCGTAAAACAAGCCTTATCTGGCTCAGGCGTTGTAGCTGGATATGGTGCGGCACGAAGTGGCCCCATGCTGACCACACAATTCGGCCTAGGTCAGCAGATCAGCGAAATTTACGATGACCACCCTCAAAAAGTAGGGAAATATTCACCAGGAGACCATATTCTGGTTAAGCCCACCTCTATGATAAACAGAACACAGCCTGAGTTGGTTATTATTTTAGCCTGGATCCACGCCAAAGCCATAGTTAAGAAACACCAGGATTATCTTGAAAATGGCGGTCAGTTTCTGACTTTGACTCCAACAGTGCAATTGATTACTAAAGAGAACTATGCAGAATTTATCGCCTAGGGTGAAGCTAGGATTTGTCGGAGCTGGATTTATTGGACAAGTTGCCCATCTGGACAATTACGCTCAGCTTGAAGGCTGTAAGCTGAGCGCAATTGCCGATTTACGCCCTAACCTGCGCACACAGGTCGCCGATAAATTTGCTATTCCACATCGCTATGAGACACATACCGAGCTACTTGCCAATGCAGATATAGATGCTCTGGTAATAGTAACCGCTCGCAGCCACACAGCCGACGTTGTCAGAGATTGCCTGTTGGCAGGAAAACACGTTTTTAGCGAAAAGCCCATGGCAGGAAACAGCCAGATTGCAGCAGAACTCGTTGAACTCGCAAAACAGAAAGGCCTGGTATACTGTGTGGGATATATGAAGCGCTGCGACCTCGGCGTCATCAAAGCCAAAGAAATTTTTGATGAATTAGTGCACAAGCAGTCTATGGGGAAACTCCTACAGATCAGCGCACAGAGTTATATGGGAGATAGTTATTGTAAAGCCGGTGGTTACATTCATGGTCAGGAGCCCAGACCACAGATGCAAGACGAGGCAATGTTCGCTCCAGAATGGTTGACACAAAAGCGAAAAGCGCTCTTTGCGCGTTATGTGAATGTGCATTCTCATATGCTCAATCTACTTCGTTTCTTTTTAAACTCGACTCCCCGTGTTGAGTATTTTAATTACTTATCTCCCGTTGCTCATACCTGTATCATGCGAACAGATCATCAGCTCATCGTGCTGGAAACAGGTGAAGTAAATCAAAAAGACTGGCAGGAAAAATGCACGTTTGTATTTGAACATGGCCAACTCATCATCACACTACCACCTGCGTTATTGCGTAATGTACCAGCGCATATTGAGCTTCGAAGGCATGGCGATGTTTCCGAAAATACGCACTTTCAGGTCGACTGGTCCTGGTCCTTCAAAAATCAGGCGAGTGCCTTTATTGACCACGTCAGGCAGAAAAATACGGATAGCGCCATTAGCGCAAAAGAAGCGTTGATTGATATTAAATTAGCAGAGGCAATATGGCAGAATCTCAGTATGTAACGCCTATCATCTTTGGCGCAAGTGGCTTACTCGGCGGCCACCTGTTTTCGCACTTTCGCAAGCATAACCCGCTCACTATAGGTACCTATAGTGAGCGTGAGCGTGCAGATTTACAACACTTCGATCTTGTGCAGTCTCATTTAGATGAACTGCGATTAGACGCAAGACAAAACTATGTTGCGATTATCTGCGCGTCTCTGACGAATATTGCCAAAATCAATGCAGCACCAGAAGAAACCGCCCAGGTCAATGTGGTGGCTACCTGTAGTCTGATGTCTGAATTACATGCTCGAAATATTCCTGTTGTATTTATTTCAACAGACAACGTCTTCCCTGGCACCTCAGGTGGGTACAAGGATGACAACACAGAGCAAGCACTATCTGAATACGGTATTCAAAAGCGCATTGCAGAAACACACTTAATGACCATAACAGATGGACAAGCCTCTATCCTCAGGTTAGCTAAAATTGTTGGTGATAGGAATAAAGACGGCACAATTCTCAATGATATAGTGCAACAACTTAGCTCTGGAAAGCCGGTCAAAGCGGCGTCAGATTTAATCTTTAACCCTACGGCTATCACAGATATTGTCAACGCTATCGATTATGTTGTTTTCAACAACTGTAAAGGTACGTTCAACTTCTGTAATCCGAAATCATACAGCCGCCTTGATTTAACCTACATGGTGGCCTCAACTCTGGGAATGGACAAAAGCCGTATTCAACCGGTTTTGTTTGCCGAGCTAGATCCGTCGGGCAAACGCCCTCTCAACACCAGCATGGTCAATTCAGAACTATTCGCCGGATTCGCGTTTAAATCAATGCAATCTTGTATCGAGGAGCTCGTTATATGACAGACCTCACTATAACGCCAAGATGTATTATTGTTCAGGGTAACTTCGATGTACTTCACCCAGGGCACATCAGGCTTCTGAATTTTGCCCGCGCATGTGGTGACAAACTGATTGTTGCCGTCAACACTGACGTATCCATGACGGTAAAAAGCCGAATCAACGAAACCCATCGCCTCGAAATGGTCAGTTCACTGGAGTGTGTGGATCAAGCATTCCTGACCTCAAAGTCACCGCTGGAAGTAGTACAAACCTACCAACCCTACGCAGTTGTAAAAGGTAAAGAATTTGAAAACCGGCATAACCCTGAGCTGGAAACACTGAATCAGTATGGCGGAAAATTGATATTTGGCTCTGGCGAATACGAAAGTATCGCAGAGCAGTACATACGTAGAGCGAATAAACTAGGTGCTAACTTTGATTTTTCTGAAGCCAAAGCATACGCTACAAGACACAATATTTCGGAACATAAGCTCAGTAATGTGATTGCAAAACTCTGTGATTTAAACGTACTTGTCATTGGCGAAGTCATCGTTGATGAATACGTCCAGGGTACCGCTGTTGGCATGTCCCAAGAAGATCCGACGATTGTTATGACACCCAATAAAACAGACACATTTCTTGGCGGCGCAGCGATTACTGCAGGCCATATTAAAGCACTTGGAGCTCAGTCTGTGTCGCTGTTTTCGGTTGTAGGTAATGACGCGGCCGGACAATATACAAAAGACAAAGTAGCACAATACCAGGTAGAAGCTGAGCTTTTTACAGACTCGACAAGACCAACACCGCTCAAAACAAGATACAGGGCATCTAACAAGACACTGCTGCGGGTAAACCAGGTGAGGCAACACAAAATAGCGAAGGAGTTACAAGAAAGCATCCTGAAGCGCTTGGAACATGTGATCCCTAAGATAAACCTACTGGTGTTTTCTGATTTCAATTATGGAGTTCTGCCCCAACCACTGGTGGAGGCAATCATTGCACTATGCAAAGCACACAACATCAAAGTCGTTGCAGACAGCCAAACCTCTTCTCAGGTAGGAGACATCTCCCGCTATCATGAGATGGATTTAATTACGCCTACTGAGCGGGAAACCCGTGTTGCACTCAATAACCCAGACGATGGTTTGGTAATTTTGGCCCACAAACTGGCTGAACGTTCAAAACCCAATAACCTAGTAATTACGCTCGGTGAGGAAGGTATTTTCATTCATATCCCGGACTACCACTCAAAGGACTGGGAAAACGACAGATTGCCAGCGCTCAATCGCAATGCTACAGATCCCGCAGGTGCCGGAGATTGTTTTTTAGCTGCAAGCTCTCTGGCCCTGTGTGTCGACTCTTCGCCTTGGGAGGCTTTCTACTTAGGAAGCCTAGCAGCGGCATGCCAAGTTGATTCTCTGGGCAATACCCCACTGTCTATAAAAGTGCTAAAGCAAGCCATTTCAGAGTCGTTTAAGTAACATGAAAGCTATATTACTGGCAGCGGGTCTCGGCACCCGCTTGAGACCAATTACCGACAAAATACCAAAATGTCTGGTTCCAATACAAGGACAGCCGTTACTTGGTCTGTGGATCGAGAAACTCATAAGTCTCGGGGTAACAGAAATTCTCATCAATACCCATTATTTTAATGAACAGGTTGAAGCCTTTGTAGCCACCAGCCTATATCACGACCGCATTACCCTGAGTTACGAACCTGAATTGATGGGCACTGCGGGTACACTGGTACGCAACCGAGCTTTCTGGCAAGACCAGACTTGCATGGTGATCCATGCTGACAACTACTGTCAAAGCTCGTTGGCGGGCATGCTTGAAGCACATAACCAACGTCAGACACAGACCGATGCGACGTTACTGTTGTTCGAAACCCCGACACCCCGTAGCTGTGGTATTGTAAAATTGGATGACAATCAGGTTATTCAGGAGTTTCATGAAAAGGTCGAGCACCCGCCTGGCAACCTTGCCAGTGGCGCCCTCTTTATATTTTCACCTGAGGTCTATGAACGCTACTTCTCGCACCTGGAAGCACAGCGGCCCTATGAGCTTAGCCTGGATGTCGTACCAAATATGATTGGTAAGTTACAAGGCTGGCTAGTAGATGATCATTACATAGATATTGGCACGCCAGACAGCTACGCACAGGCACAAAACATGGCCCAAACAGCGGCCTGTCTTTCCAGTGATACTGGCTCAAACCTTGCTTAATAAAGCATAGTTACTTCGAAGGATTTATATATGTCATTTTGTCAAAACTGGGATCAACTGTACCGCAGCAATCAGCACATGTCCGTATGGCCGTGGAGCGAAGTCGTCAGCGGTGCACTACGTAATACCCGTCTGCGCGACGGCGATCCATCGTTCACCATACTGGAAGTGGGCTGTGGGGCGGGTGCGAATTTCCCCTTTTTCTTGAGTTATTGTCCAAACGTCTATGGCATTGATGGCAGTGACTTCATTATCGGTGAACTGAAGAATCGATTCACTGATATTGCCGGAAACTTATATGTGGGCGACTTTACTCAGCCCTGGCCCTTTGAGGCACAGTTCGATTTAATCGTCGATCGGGGCGCATCTGTGCATAACCCAGCCAGTAGCATTCAGCGCTATCTGGATCAGGCGTACGCTCAACTTAAGCCCGGCGGTGTAATTCTGATCACAGACTGGTTTAGCACTGAGCATTCTGACTATGACAAAGCGCCAGAATCGGTCGATAAATACACCAAAACCGGCTACACCTGGGGCCCGTTTGCAGGCGTCGGTAACGTAAATTTTTTTGATGCTGATCTTATCCACCAATTGGTGTCAAAATTTGAGATAGTTTCTCTGAGCCATTCTCAGTCAAGCGAGTATGGTAGTGACGGAGTCCATGCGGCGTGGAGTATGGTACTGAAAAAGCCAGCCCATGAAGAATAAGTATAGCCTTGAACGCTGTGAACTGGACCCGAACTGGGATAGCTTCATTGCCACATCTCCCCATGGCACCCCGTTTGTCCATAGCCAGTTTATCGCTCTATTGGGCGTGAAGTATCACACCTACTATTGTTGTAAAGGCAGAGAAAAAATTGCTGCGGTACTGCTGATCGTGGATGAAAGCGAAACTCAGGTAATCGGCCACCACGATGTGATCCATGATGGCATAATGCATCGCAACATCAGTCACCTTAATCGTGCCCAGGGCCATTCCGAGTTGTTCGCCGCGCAAGAATACATTGCTGAGTACCTCGCTGAGCACTACACTCAGGTGCAGCTCAAATTGCACCCGGCTATTAAGGATATTCGTGCTTTTTTGTGGGTCAACTATCATAACGATGGACCCAAATATGCTGTAACCCCGCGCTATACCTCCATACTTGAGCTGGATGAGTTTGCCGCACCACTGGATACACTAGAACGCTCTGACAACTATAACAACAGCTCGGTGTCGAGACGTCAGGAGATCCGCTACGGTATTAAAAAAGAGGTGACCCTCAGTGAATCGCAAGACTTTGCTTTGTTTGCCAAGTACTATGGAATGACCATGGCACGCCAGGGAATTGAAATTAGTACAGAGCAACTGGATGCGCTTGCATTCAGAGTCAAAAGGCTGGCACAACATGGGCTGCTTTGCATGTATCAGGCACAGACTCGCGAGCAGGAAATTGGCAGTTTCGCGACTTACATACTCCATCAGAACACAGCTTATTATTTTTACGGCGCAAATCACCCTGATATGCGTGACAGCCATACGGGTACAGCTGTGCTATGGCAGGCTTTCCCTTTGCTCGCACAAAAAGGCATATCACGGTTAGATTTAGAGGGGATCAACAGCCCTCAGAGGGGTTGGTTCAAACTGAGTTTTGGCGGCAATGTAGAGCCATACTTTCACATTCGGTTGGCAAAAACCGACGCTTAACTCGCGTCGGTTGCCTGCATAATGGACTCGTAGGCCTCGATCAGCACCTCAGCCTGGCGCCAGCATTTTCCGCTGAACCGACCTGATACCACGACATTGTCAACACAGTTTGACAATGTCTCGTAGTTTTGCTGATTAACAGCCTGAAACTCTGTAGTGGGTACCGGAAACGTGTTGTTAATCACCTGAGTCTGTCCACTGACGCACTTTGCCTGTGGGTCAACTATGCCCATCGACATAAGCTGCTCGATGATCTCAGACTGGGTAAAGGAGTCAACTTCATCGGGACTGCACAAGATCTCCGCGGATAAGTGATTATGGTTACTCTGCCCGGTTAGATTTGGATACAAGGTCAGGCGAAATATCGCACTACTCGGATCCCAGACCCAAAGATAATGGGACTGCTTATCAAGCAAGGGTCTGTCAAAGTTAAGATGAAAAATAAGCGCGGTGCGCAAAGTCACCTGGCCTCTGGCCGGCGTCAGACCCATCGCGGCTAAGGCAATAAAAGGTGGCGCACTCCAGAAAAGAAAATCGCAGTCGAGTACGCGTTCACTGTTAGCCAAAACCAGACTAGTCACTTTTTTATCATGATGCGCAATGTTTGCCACACGCTCTGAGGTGATAATTTCAACCCCGGCGTGCTCAACACGCTTTTGCAGTTGAGTAACCCAATAGCCAATGCCCTCTCCTGTCGTTGGGTAGTAGTAAGTCACCTCGCTGAGGTTATCCTGTGCTTTGCGCTGCTGAAAATCGGCTTCCCGCTGATAACCCAGCTTGGCGTCGAAGGCAGGTAGCCGCTTAAGAGTTGCTGTTACATCAGCGGGCAATGCCAGAATACGGGTAAAACCAAATAATCCCGCAGCCATAGTCAATGACTTCAGCGGCGCATCCTGCCCATATAACTTACTTAATATAGGTACGACGATACTTTCTGTGAAGACGACACCTAAAGAATTGGCACAGTAGTCATAGATTAAATTAGACTCAGGTAGATCAGTATGATTGATGAGCTCACCACAGCCCTGCTGATAGATATCTTGTGGTAACTTAGACGCGTCCGGAAATGGACTGTCCAAGTCCCAGCTGCCGCCAAAGTAGTTGCCCGAGCATAGTCTGGCAATTTTATGCCAACTGCTTGTATCCGCATCTGCGAATAATATCTCGTCCAACTCTGCCACACCGGTGGCGTTGGGTATATGTGAGCCCATATCGTAAGCAGCACCTGAACTGTCTTTGACAGAGCAAAACAAGCCACCAACCGTATCAGCTTGCTCGATCAGCACCACGTCAGTAAAGCGTTGCTTTAACAGCAAGGCCGCAACCATGCCACAAATACCACCGCCAACAACAACCGCCTGATTATTTGCCATAACTACGTCTCCAACTGAGCCTCTGGTGACAACATTTTCAACAACCCATGTGCCTCCAGCTTATTGATTGCACCTGCAAATTCTGTGACAGATTGATTGTACTTTTCTGCAATGTCGATGGTGTCATGCTGGCCATCGCTGTAACACAGCAACATCTTAATGTGGTTGAGCTCGTCGAGCTGACGGGTCCGCTCTTCACTGAAAAAACTCAGCGTCGGATACAAACCTCTATTACCCAGGTTAGGTTCACCATAAGGGTGGGTGTTTTCAAACCGCGCGCTTTGTTCAAACGCCAAGAAGATTTTTTCGAGCTTATCAATACTATCCAGCAATGGTTTGATGCCCATATAGTCTTTGTTATCCAATGATGTGTGATATTCCTTGTAGCCAGTATGAAAACTGCGGCTCACACAGCATACGGGAAACTGAAACCCGGGCGCATTGTACTGGCGTTCATCAGAACCACTGAGCGGACTAAATGGGATATTACTATGGCCATGACCTTGCTCACTCAAGTGATACAACAACTTGTCTAATAGCCCGTTGTCATTGCGGCTATGTTTAAATACCAGTTCCTGCGGGTCTCCCCCTAAACAGTTCAATACCAAACCTGACACCAAATTTTGCCGAAAATGGTCCTGCATCAGGTGTAGCACACCCAGACTCCCTATCGTTTCAGGGTGAAGCATGAAACGGTAGGTATAGCGACGGTTCGGCCACTGTTTGATCCTGTGATACAAACCCAGTAACACCAGTGGCCCACTGAGTTCATTGTTGGCCATTGAAGGGTGACACAAATAAGAACTGAGCAGAACTTCCTGCTTTGACTGACCGTCAAGTACCGCTTGCGCAATATCCAGGTGTCCATCGACAAAGCGGCTCTTAATCACCGCGCGATATTGGCCTGGCTTAAGCTGTTCACGACGCGACTCACTCAGGCAAAAACCCCAGCGTTTTTTATAATAGCTGGTCACATAAGGTACCGCCTCAGGCAGCTCAGGTAAACTGTACAAATGCGCCTGTAACTCTTCCAAAGACAGAGTGATGTCAACCGGTTCGGAGTAATTAACGACCTCGAGATTAAGCCTGCGCATGTCCGCTACAAGCTCGCCATCAGGTCCTAACAGATACGCCTCATCACAGTGCCACTCCTGTGGAACCTGCCAGTCAAACAAAGCCGTGCCCGATGGAATTGCAAGCCGTTCCAGAGGCATATAGCGTTCGAAAATGTCGTAGCTTTTTCTCAGCCCAGGTCCGGTGATCGATCTCAGGATTGGAAACAGTTCATCATAAAGGTCGCTATAAAAGGATTCTGTTTCTTGATATGGCACTATCACTACTCCCGCCCCAGGTCACACTTCTCAGTGTAATGCTCACAAAAATGTGCATATATTTCTTTGATATAGCTCATCCACAGCTCATTTAAACGCTGGTATTGCTCAAGGCAAAATGCCTCATCCTCGTAGGTATACAAAAGTGTAATCAAGGGACAGTGGTAATACAGCAGTGAGCCTTTCAGCACATGGAATAGATGTCCCCATTTGGAGTCTCGGTAAGCAAACACATATCGTGCCTGACGTCTCAGCTGATCCGCGGCTTCCTGACGGGTGTGCACAGGCTCAGATGCAATGGAACAAATGTGATCCACCAGCTCTTTTAAGCCATCTAGTGCTATTACTTCATCGCTGACGTCATCCAGCGGAAACACATCAAAGCACTCAGATTTGATGGCTTCAACCGTGGCATGAATATCAAACTGTTCCTCAATATCAAGCAGATCCTCTACTTTTACAGGCAGCGCTTTTGCTATTTTCGCACCGCTGCCTACATTCAGACACGTGTCTACATCATAGTATCTGAGTAGTTTTTCAAGCTGGGCATGGGCAATCATAAATAAGTCATTGGATACGACGAGCCCGCCGAAGTTAGCTGGTAGAGTATGGCCGGTAATATCAAGATGACCGTATCCCTTGGATTCATCATCCTCGTTTCGTGGTCGATAAATACTGTCTTTACTATGGTGTGCGCCCTGTGGATCTTTGCCATTATCGATCCCAAATAAATATACATTGCGAAAACCAAGGTAAAGCGCGAATGACAATGCAGTGTTTGCAACAACAGGGTTACTGTATGGGATTTTTGGCAAGGTTTGTGACATATGACATAGTGCCAATATGTCCATCATAGATGTACCTGCCTCAGCCCCTTTTGCAGCAATCCCCGCCCATTTATATCTGTGATTAGTATCTGGGTATAACGTGCTAAGGCCAATCAAGTTGGTGTTTTGGTATACCTCAGGTGGAACAATGTCGCCAAAGATCTTGTAATTTGAGTACGGTCTCTCTACCAGCGCATGAAAGTCAACTGGGATACCCTTGTTGTGTAAGGTTGCAATTGAGGTACCTGCTGCAATCACAATGGCTTTTTTATGGTTGCGCTTTATAAACGCTTCAGCTTCATCTAAGGAAGGGCCGTTGCCAATGATAAAAACGGGGGTGTCTTTATTTACATTCGACGCATTCCTCGTCAGCCAGGCTGCCTTGTTTCTGACATGATGAATACTATGCGCCAACCCTGTCACTGCATCATTATAAAAACCGTGCCCAAACTGGAATCTGAAATAATCTTTCGCCCATTGCTGGATCAACGTATTCAATTGAGCGCCGGGTGTGTGCTGATAACAAAAACTGCGTACCAGCGCAAATGCGCCTACATCTTCTGCGACCTTTTCGATGTCCTGAATGAATAAGCTATGATCTACACCTAAGTGAAAGAACAGACAACCACCTTGCTCATCTATGTCTGCAATCACTTTAAACCAGTCGGTACAAAACAGACTGGCAAAGAACTGTTCAAAATCAGGCTCAATCAAAAATATGTAATCAAATTGGGTGCGTTCAAACAGCAGAGGAATGTGGTAACCCAAGCCAATACCGAAAATAACGGCGCTTGGAAAGTGTTCAGGAATTTTGCTGAGCGGCGTTTGTCCCTGATCGCGGATATCGATCATCAGGTTAGTCAGCTCTGTCATATACCGCACATGCAAACGCTCATCTTCCTGGTTTTGACCATACCCGGTATAATCCGTCAGGCTCATAACAGGCTGACTGAGTTGTCGCTCAACCTGCTCTGCGGTTTGCTCTATTGGCGATTGAGAATAAATGGGTGCACTACTGCCCTGAGGAACAAAATTACCATGCCCAGATGTGGTCACATGAAGGCAGAAGTCTTCACGTATGCTATGGTTGGTAATTGCCTTGGCAATGTCCGGATAATATTGTTCGAAACTCTGTAGATTTTTACTGAAACGCTCGTTAGCCTCTTTTGCGAATTCCGCTTCGCGGGCCTGATGAGCCGTTGTTTCAGAGAGTTTTTCACTGAGCGACTCTAATTGTTGTGATAAAGGATCTTTGTTCATACATCAGCCAATGTCGTATTAAGTATTTTTATACGCTTTGATCTTTTTTTGATTACCGACAAACTGCGACAGTTCTTTTGCAACTGACGTTCTGTTTAGGTGCAATTGGGTGGTTAATTCTTGGATATGATTGTAGATGTTAGCAGCAGAGCGCTGACACTGTTCCGATTCTGCCAGTACCTCTCGGGTCAATGTTGCGCGGATCTGCACATCTGCTTGCTTGAAGAGACGTTGCGCCTCTTCCAGTTCACCTGCCTTGCAAGCAACATCTAACTCATTCAGGGTTGCTTCTATTTGCGCAAAATCAACCGACATTAGCGTCCGCGCCATTTGCAGTCAATGTCTGCTGACGCACATCAACAGGGATTGCGTCCCAGGCTGATTTAATTTCCTTTAACAGGTTTGATACTTCGTCAACGATCGCCGGATCATTCTGAATACTGGCATCCAGCAACCTATCGATCATGTAAGAATACAATGCATACAGATTCTCGGTCACTTCGCCACCAACTTCAAAGTCCAGGCAGCCGCGAAGCGCTTCCAAAATTGCAGAAGCTTTAGAGATATGCTCTGCCTTCGCTTCGAGATGACGTTTTTCAATAGATACCTTGGCAAGTACCATCTTCTCGACTGCGCCAGCCATTAGCATTTGAATAATTTCGTAACGATCCGCACCTGCCACTCGGGTTTTCAGTGCTTCTTTTTGGTAATTTTTAACTCTTGCGTTATACATAATGGCTCCTTACTTAGACTTGGTGAACCCTGGCAAATTCGCGAGCTGAGCCCCAAGATAAGACTGGGTTTGCTGCATCTGAGCAATCAATACATCTAGCCCAGCATACTGCTTTCTCAACCGTTCTTCCAAAGACGCCATTCGAAATTCATGATTTTCAACATCGTCTTCTAAATCGCTAATCTGACCATTGAGGCCATCTTCACGATCTTTAATCAAACCACTCGAACTCGCATAATTATCAAGCAAGGTCTCAAGTTGTTTCGCGACTCCATTATCTCCTGCAAACGCTGTGCCAATATCATCGAAGTTACTGTCCATAGCATCATTCAAACTACGAACCAGAGACGACTTTTCTAAGTACCCGTCATTGTCAACCCCCAGACCGATATCAAAGATCGTTTCAAATGGTCCTGCATTGGTTAAGTTGGTCGACAGTGTGGTGATGAGCTGGTCGCTCAAGGTACGCATTGACGAATCACCATTTAAGGGTTTGCCTATCCGTGTCTGAAAACCAATGTTACCAACCAGATTGTTATAATTCGAAATAAACTCATCAATGAGTGTGTTAACTGACTCTCTGTCATAGTCCACATTCAAGCTTGCGGTATCATAGCCATCGGTGTCGTTCCCTTCGCTTTTCGCCAGTGCTTTGATGGTCATATCCTGCACTGCATCTTTAAAGGTATTGGTATCGCTTTGTATTTCAAGACCATCCACAGTGATGATCGAATTACGTGCGGCATCGTCCGCAGCAATAGTCATTCCACCAGTTGTACCTATCGAGACTTTATCTAGCTCTGCATTGTCATTGGTTACTGTCAGGTCGTTACCTGACCCGCTCACGTTAGATGTCAATATCAACTTAGACCCTGCTGCGGTGCCGGTGTTTACTATGTTGGCTGTCACACCAAAGTTTGTATCGGACGCATTAATCGCATCTCGCAATTCACCAAGTGTCATGCCAGCAGTCACATCCAACGTAAAGCTATTATCAACTCCGGCGCCGAAGGTTAACGTGCCTCCTGTGGCACTCACGACATCATCTATTGACGTATAGGCGCCATCTGCCGAGACAGCCCGACTGCCCTGTGCCAATTGTTTGACGGCAATATCAAAATTACCGACTGAAATATCTGACGTGGGCGTCACACTAATAATGTCGCCAGATGTAGGTTGTGTAATGTTGGCAACCCTTTTACCGAAGTTATCAGGGTCGGCCAGTTTTTTAACTGTATCGTTGAGTTTGGAGATAGCAGACTTAACCTCGCCCAAGGCAGAGAGTTCTACTTTCAAAGACTCTTCTTTCTTGACGAAGGCCTGCATTTTGGGAATATTCTCAGCATCAACCGATGCTTTGATAATACTCTCCAAGTCCAGACCTGAGCCGACGCCTGCAGACGTTATAAGTGGCATTTGCTACCTCCAATTCACTTTCATTTATGCTGTCCTGTCAAACAGCAAACCTTTTCCTGATACTTTATCGGCAAATTCTTCCAAAGCCTTAGCGACTTCACGAAATTCCTCTGAGGGGATCTCTCTGATCACTTCATCACTGCCTTTGTCGATGACTCTGATGAATGGCGGATTGCCTTTATCATCAAATTCAAACGACAAATTGGTTGCGGTGACCGGTATAAAGTCATTCAGCTTCGCCAGATCAGATTTCACCTGAGCGAACAATTTTTCCTGTGCATCAGGGTCAGCTTCTTCCTTTTGCTTATCCTGAGTACGGACCGCAGGATTATCAACCAACTTGGTTAACTTCTCTACAGCCCTTAGCGTCTCTGCGTTTTCCTCAGGCTTAATTTGACCAGGAGTGAGCACCGCATTATTTGAGCCAAGCCCTAATGTTGCCTGAATCTCTTTCACAATACACCTCCATTCACTAGTCTAACTGTAAGTATACGCCAAGTTTCGCGATTTCTCATGCTTACTTGACGTTACACTATTATTAGCCTAAGAGCGACAGGGCGACCTGAGGACGCTGGTTAGCCTGACTCAGGATTGAACTACTTGCCTGTTGCAGGATCTGCATCTTAGTCAAACTGGCTGTTTCAGCCGCAAAGTCAGTGTCCTGAATACGAGAACGCGCAGCTGTCAGGTTTTCCGCAACATTTGACTGGTTACGAATGGTTGACTGGAACCGGTTTTGTACCGCGCCCAGCTCCGCACGTTTCTTATCAACTACTGCAATGAGCTGATCCATACCGGCAAGTACCGCCTGCGCATTGGCTTGTGAAGATACCGAAATGCCCGTCTCAGTAAATACATCTGAGAACACTTTAGCATCTGCTTCAGTACCGATTGTCGTACTTATGGTTTCTGTGGTGGTACTCAGTGCCACCCCAGTTACACCACTGGCCACACCCGCAATACCAGACAAGGTAAAACCACCGTTGGCTTGCAGGTCATTAGCCGTGCTGGCAACATTCTGCATACTAAAACCGATGGTTTGAACTGCATCCGCACCTACCTGAAAGTTTGCGTCATAAGTACCATCAAGCAGGTTCTGACCACCAAAGGTGGTGTCGGCTGCTACCCGGTTTACTTCCTGAGAAAGTGAGCGAATTTCTTCTTGCAGTGCCAGTCTGTCTTCATCGGTGTTTGAACCGTTAGAAGCCTGTTGTGCAAGCGTTCTGATCCGTTGAAACATTTGAGTGGTTTCGTCCAGCGCACCTTCAGCAGTTTGCGCTAATGAGATACCATCATTTGCGTTTCGGATACCTTGATTCAGACCGTTGATCTGACCGTTCAGACGGTTGGTGATTTGCATACCTGCAGCATCGTCTTTTGCACTGTTAATGCGCAAACCCGATGATAGGCGTTGGAAAGACGTATCTAACGCACCTGAGGATTTGTTTAATTGCCGCTGTGCGTTCAATGAACTCACATTGGTGTTTACATATAAAGCCATAATAGCCTCCGCTTTATCAATATAACTCGCTGAGACGGGATACCCCTACCCTGCCAGCAGCGATGATTTAGAGTCCTAGATTTATAGTTCTCTAAATCCGCTATCGACTGATAAAGCGAAAGCTTTAGCCTTATTTGCAAATTATTTTAATTTTTTTGTGTCATTAACCCTGTAGCAGACTCAGTGCGGCCTGTGGACGCTGATTTGCTTGACCAAGAATGGTCTGACTAGCCTGTTGCAGGATCTGGTTTTTAGTCAGTTTAGCGGTTTCCATCGCAAAGTCCGCATCTTTGATCCGAGATTTTGCGGCAGACAGGTTTTCTGAGACATTCGCCTGGTTTCGAATCGTCGACTGGAATCGGTTTTGTACCGCACCTAGCTCAGCACGCTTTTTATCGACCACTGCAATCAAAGCATCCATCCCCGCCATGACCGCCTGTGCATTAGCCTGTGAAGACACAGAAATGCCTGCTGCAGTAAATACGTTAGAGAACACTTTAGCATCCGCTTCAGTACCAATGTTTGTACTGATGGTTGCTGTTGTCGCACTCAGGGCTGCGCCCGACACACCACTGGCCACCCCTGCCACACCTGAAAGGGTGAAACCACCATTATCAGCCATAGAGTTAGTCGTGGCACCCACATACTGCATACTAAAGCCGATGGTCTGAACTGCATCTGCACCCACCTGGAAGTTAGCTGAATAGGAGCCATCCAAAAGGTTTTGACCACCAAACGTGGTGTCGCTGGCTACCCGGTTCACTTCTGCCGCCAGCTGGCGTATTTCTTCCTGAATTGCCAGTCGGTCTTCATCGGTGTTTGAACCGTTGGCGGCTTGCTGCGACAAAGTTCGGATACGCTGGAACATGGAGGTAATTTCGTCCATCGCACCTTCAGCAGTCTGAGCAAGAGAAATACCGTCATTGGCATTTCGGTTACCCTGATTAAGACCTAAGATCTGCGACTGCAGTCGGTCGGAGATTTGCAGACCCGCAGCATCATCTGCTGCACTGTTGATGCGTAAACCTGATGACAAGCGTTTGAAGGACGTATCCAGCTCAACACCAGACTGTTGTAGTTGTCGTTGCGCATTAATGGAACTGACATTGGTATTTACAAATAAAGCCATGATTCACTCTCTCTATACAAATGCTCAGCATTGAGCTGTTCATTGGTGTACAAGGAGGCAATTGTTATCACTGGCCGGGGCTCAGTGAAGGGGCAATCCAATGCCGCTTGTACAAACTTAATTTCTTCTGGAGTGAATAAAGCAAGGGGCGTGCCAAGAAATTTTGACAATGCGTAAATAGCGTCCTGGACTCGTTACATTGTGCTCTGAGCTATACTGTTTATAAAGCTGACATCGACGCGATACCCGTAAGGAAGGGCCTTCAGGTGTTCTAGAAGTGTTATATTGCCAAACCAAATCGCGTATCTAAATAAAAAGTATAAAGAAAAAGAGGCCTGGCAGCCTCTTTTTTTGAAGTTTGAGAGTGGGTGTCAATATTTTTTCATAATATTGGCACGGAAAGTGCTAATATTAACGTGTTCATTGTTTTGATGAACTGAATTGGATTTAAGCTCCTCCGCTTTATCATCCAATTAGGTGCCCGGGCTAATACCCCATCAAGTCCGGGCACCTGTTTTCCTACCTATCTTATCCCAGTAGACTTAGCGCAGCCTGTGGACGCTGGTTAGCCTGACTCAGGATTGTCTGGCTCGCCTGTTGTAGGATCTGCATTTTAGTCAAGCTTGCAGTTTCCTGAGCGAAGTCAGTGTCTTTGATACGTGATTTCGCAGCTGACAGGTTTTCAGATACATTCGACTGGTTACGAATCGTAGACTGGAACCGGTTTTGAACCGCACCTAGCTCTGCACGCTTCTTGTCAACTACTGCAATCAGGTTGTCCATACCAGCCAATACTGCCTGCGCGTTTGCCTGAGATGATACTGAGATACCAGTTTCAGTGAACACGTTAGAGAACACCTTCGCATCCGCTTCAGTACCGATGTTTGTACTGATGGTTTCTGTCGTCGTACTCAGTGCAACACCTGTCACGCCACTGGCGATACCCGCAATACCTGACAGTGTAAAACCGCCGTTGGCTTGCATGTCGTTAGCTGTACCGGCAACATTTTGCATACTGAAGCCAATAGTTTGTACTGCATCAGCACCAACCTGGAAGTTTGCAGAGTAAGAACCATCTAGTAGGTTTTGGCCACCGAAGGTTGTATCTGCTGCTACCCGGTTCACTTCTGAAGAAAGTGAGCGGATCTCTTCCTGAATTGCCAAACGGTCTTCATCTGTGTTCGAGCCGTTTGATGCTTGTTGTGCCAGAGTACGAATACGCTGGAACATTGAGGTAACTTCGTCCATCGCGCCTTCAGCTGTCTGAGCTAGCGAGATACCGTCGTTGGCGTTACGGTTACCTTGGTTTAAACCGTTGATTTGTGAGGTCAAACGGTCTGAAATTTGTAGACCTGCTGCATCGTCAGCAGCGCTGTTAATACGGAAGCCCGATGATAAACGCTTGAAGGAAACATCAAGCGAGTTGCCTGAATTGTTTAATTGTCTTTGAGCATTCAATGAACTTACGTTAGTATTTACATAAAGTGCCATGGTGATTCTCCCACTGTAATCTGAGTGCTTACTCTTCGAGTGCTTACTCTGTAAGTGCCCACTCTCAAACTTCTAAAACTTACTCTCTTAGCCTTCAAGGTTTGTTTTCACTCTCCGGCTTGGTTACTTAAGTTATCGGGCGGCAGGAAAAATACTTTAGAGAAATTTATAAAAAATTATTAAATCGTTGATTTTAAATGGAATTAACTTATTAAAGTTGTTCAAAGTGGGAAATAAATTGCCGCCTTTTATTCTACGAATTAATCTGAAACTGAATAGTAAAAGGCATATAAGTTATAGGGTTAGAATGTAGAATGGTAAAAAACGGAAAGAAATGTAAGCGGCCGAGGTACACCTCAAAAGCCGCTAAAATGTAGGACTACCTGATATAGTCAAGTAAAGACAGGTTGGAAAGCCGACCAAAGGTGGCCTGAGATGCCTGCAAAGCGGTTTCGTGCTTAGTCAAATCGGTGATGGCTTCTGCCATATCCAATTCAACCAGCTCGGCTTTTGCAATCTTGTTATTAATATCTAAGTCTGCGTTGGCATCAGTGATACGTGTTGCTGTATTGAGCCTGCCACCTAAACCCGACTGTGTCTGCGAAACCCGATTTTTGGCGTTATCTATTCCTATCATGGAATCGGCCAGTACCTGACGGTAGTCTTTTTCACTGAGTGTAGTGTCATTCAGTGCTGCGACCAGATCATCCAGCATGTTAAGTACATTGTCTTTTTCTGGCGCTTCGAGGTCAAAGTCGATTTGTGCAGGCGCACTCCCCGTGAAGCTAAACTCCATTCCCGCCACTTCAATATGGTTTTCTTCATAACTTCCGGTTGCCAATACTGTTGCGCCTTGCTGCAAAGTATAGGTATTAGGCGTACCTGCAGTCAGTACCAGACTAAAGGTATTTGAGCCGGCAGGTGCTGTCGGATCAGGGTTGTAATTCGCTTTGTGAAACTCATCAAAAGGACCTTGTTTGGTCACATATACATCAGAGCTCACCACGCCGCCTGACACAGTTGCGGTATTGGAGGCTACATTCAGGCGCGTATTTACGCTCTCAAACACGTCAAACCCGTTATCACTGGACTTAATTTCAACCCCTTCGGCAACCTTAATTTTATGCTGACCTTGATCTCCATTATATTGATAACGTTGTTGCGTACTATTATACGAATAGGCTTCTGTATTATCCTGATAGCCGGAGAAAATATATCGACCATCTTCTGTCTTTGCATTCATCAGATCGTGCACTGCCGTTTGAATTGCACTCAACTCTTCTGAAAGCGAAGCCCGGTCTACATCTACCAAGGAGCCATTACCAGCCTGAACTGTGAGAGTCAAAGCCCGCGTTAACGAGTCTTTAATATTATCTAGCACACCCTCTTGAGTATCCAAACGACCTTTAAGCATGGTCAGGTTTTTTGTGTACTGTTCGTTAGTCTGGATCCTATCTGTATACAATAAAGCTCGCGCCATCGCAGAAGGATCATCGGATGCAGTCAATACGCGCTTTTGGGTATTAACCTGCTGCATAGCTTTATTCACGTCTTGCTGACTATCTAGTATGGAGTTCAGGTTGTTCTGATACATCATATTTTGAGATAAACGCATAATTACCTCGCCGCACTTAATAAGGTGTCAAACACAGTTCTTGCCGCGCTTAATACTTGCGCAGCTGCTGAGTAAGATTGTTGAAAACGTAATAAATTGGCCGCCTCTTCATCCAGGTTTACACCAGCCATCGATTCATACCAGGCTTCAGATTGTGCTGCCAGCGCTTCATACGCTGCGCCATTAGTTTTAGCCTGATTGGCCACAACCCCTATTTCTGTCACCAGGCCGGCATAAGCTTCATTGAACGTCTTCAGATTGTCTGCTGTTGCAGTAGTAACTACATTTTGTCGAACCAACTCCGCGCTTTGCAATTTACTCAACTCCAGGCCATTTCGGTTATCATCGAAACCGCCCGTATTGAACTCAATGGTGTAGGTATCGCCCGTTGAGGGTGTTCCCTCTATATTGAAATCGAAACCATAACTGGCATACGCACCGCCTGCCTGTGCAAGGATGTTTTCAGCTGGCGGTGTAATGGTAAAGGTATTAGTACCATTACCATCCACGATCTGATATTCGTTGGCATTTGCCGTCTTAGTTAATGTAATGGTGCCATTGGTAAGACTCGGTGGTGCCGCCGTAAAGTTACTGGTAGCGGGGTCCGTATTAGTTACAGAACCCACTGAAATAGTCGCATTACTGACATTATTTGCCGCGGTCTCTGTACGAATGGGAGAGGCTAATGCAAGACTTTCCGGGCGGTCTGTTGCCAGCTGAAGGTTACCTGCGGTGCCTGAATTAAGTTTAACTAAAAAGCTATCCCCAACATTAGCGGTCCCTGTCAGGTTCATTTGCAAACCAAACATGTCAACGCCTGCCGCAACTGAGTTTGAATCTATTACTCCTCCAATCACGTTTGCGGTTACGGGAGTTCCCTGAACATTACCCTTACTGTCCACCGCTGCAATTTCGACAGTGTTTGCTGCGGTATAGGTGACTCTGAAATCCGTCGCTGGAACTTCTTTACCTTTACCTGGCTCAACCGTAGCCGTTAACTGTGCCGTGCTGGTGTTACTGGCATAGGGATACCCACCGACAGTCGGCAGCTCGAATATATTGCCACCCAGATTACCGTCTAAGTCCATCCCCAATTGGTTTTGCTGATTAAAAGCATCGGCCAGTGACAAGCCAATCTGGCCCAGCTGAGTCTGAGCCGGTACCAGAATGTCATCACGAAAAGCCATCAGCCCGCCGATTTTGCCTCGCAGCGTCGTATGATCTACTTCAAGTGCGACGGCTGAACCATCTTTGACATCAAGTGTCAGTGTTTTATGATTGGGATCGGGATCGCCATCCATCGAAAAAAGACTAAAGCTGCCATTCTCCATCACCAGAGACTGTCCTGAACCCAGAAAAACCAATTTCTCACCATTGGCTCCATCTAAGGTCTCTATGTCCACCAGCTCGGCTAAATCTCTGATGGCCTGATCGCGTTGGTTAAGCAACGAGCTGCCACTGCCATCACTGTTATTACCATTCAGTGCAGCAACCTGACCATTCATATCGCTGATCTTCTGAATGAGATTGTTGGCTTCATCAGAGTAGATAGACAATTGCTCGTTAACGATATTGCTCTGATCAAACACAATACCGGATAATCGATCCATCTGATCGATCAAGTTCTGGGCATCAGTCAAAAACAGAGAGCGCGCAACCGTTGAGGAGGGCAAGTTCATCGCCTCCTGCATATTATTGAACAGGGAGTTAATACTTTGATTCAGATTATTTGATTCTTCACCAAACAAGGTATCAACCCGGGTGGCTTCGGTCACAAACTGCTCATAGTAAGCCTGACTCGATAAATCTCGATTGAGCTGTTTCTGGGCAAACTCATTGAGCAAACGTACCGTTTCACCACGGCCTACCTGATTGTTAATCATGGTAGTATGCTCTGTCCGCTCGCGAACGTAGCCTTTGGTATTCAGGTTTGCGATATTTTTACTGGTGGTCTGAAGCAGCTCAGAGCTGGCTCTGACTCCCGACGTACCAATATTCATAAGATTAAAGGACATCTTAATTTACTCCCTGATGCACTGACGCTGACAACATGGACTGAAACTCTCCTCTGCCCAACACACGTTTAATTTTCTCTGCATAATTTGGATCTGTTGCGTATCCGGCCTGTTGCAGTGCATCCAGATATTGCTCCGGATTGTCTGTCTTATTCAAGGCGTCCTGATACCTGGGATTTGACTGCAGGAAATCGACATAGTCATTGATGCTATCTTTGAGCGAATCATAGGCTCTGAAGTTAGCTTGTTTTTTCACCGGCAAACCTTGTTCAAACTCCAGTGTCATTTTACTGGCGCTGTCACCCTGCCACCGCTTATCTGCTTTGATGTTAAAAAGGTTGAAGCTGCTTTCTCCATCCTGGCGCGCGATAATGTGTTTGCCCCACCCAGTTTCCAGCGCAGCCTGTGCAACCATGACTGCTGGATTAAGCCCAATCTTCTCTGCCGCAGATTTGGCATAGCCCCACAACTGGCTAACGAAAGACTCAGGATCATCAAAGCGCACTTCACCGTCCGCCTTTTCCCGGACCTCAGTTGGCTCATCCTGAATTGGTTTATTAGCTTCACCATTAGCTATTCGGTCACTCTGTAACTCTGCGCCGGTACGCAGCACCGAACCTGGCATGTACCCGTCGCGATTCGGTGACAATTGCTGCACAATAAGATCAGCAAGACCCAGACTGCCCTCGCTCGAAAGCTGCATAGACATCTGTTGATCATGCATATCACGATAGAATTTGACGCTGCTCGAGTTGAATGGGCTATCTTTGTCTTCCAGCACTTCATTCGCCTTACGCATGCTGGACAACATCATTTGCGTGAAAATAGATTCGAATTGCTGAGCCGCTTTGCGCAACGCTTCCTCAGAGGCATCGGCATCTCCGGTACTTTTCAGCGCGTCCTGTCTTAACGAGTTCAAATCGGTTAAGTCATAGAAACTTTGGTTGCGAGTCGGATCAGTATTCATTGCTCAAAATCACATCAATATACATAACCAATTACAATGCAATTATTGAGCCAATAAAAAAAGCCCCGTGAAACGGGGCTAACTGTTTGATTATAAAAGAAGCGTTAAATGACGACTAATTGACCATGTATCGCGCCAGCTTCTTTTAGCGCTTCCAGTATCGCCATCAAATCGCCAGGCGCGGCGCCGACTGCATTGATAGCTCGCACCAAATCATCCAGGCTTGAACCAGGGTCAAATACGAAGGCACGAGAATCATCTTGGTCAACATCGACAATGCTTTGACGCGTAACAACCGTTTCTCCCTCAGACAAAGGCTGTGGCTGAGATACGTTCACCTGCTCTGCAATGGTCACGGTCAAACCGCCATGAGTGATGGCCGCTGGCTGCAGTTTCACTTCTTTACCAATGACGATAGTACCGGTACGCGAGTTAACGATAATCTTGGCGGAAGTATCTGCTGGGGTGAACTCTAAATTCTCCAGGGTCGATAAATAAGCAACACGTTGTGATGGATCGCGCGGTGCTATAACACGTACAGATGCCGCATCCATAGCCTGCGCACTTTGCGGGCCAACAAGATCATTAATGGTGTCCGCCAGACGTTTCGCCGTAGTGAAATCTGGACGGTTTAGATTAAAAGTGATGTGGTCGCCCTGCGTAAACGGACTTCTGACTGCACGCTCAACGGTCCCGCCATTTGGAATTCGTCCTACCGTTGGCGTATTGATGACCACGCGGCTCCCGTCTAACCCCTCTGCACCCAGGCCTCCTACAATCATACTGCCCTGAGCAATGGCATAGACATTACCATCAACCCCTTTAAGAAAAGTCTGTAACAACGTTCCGCCGCGCAAGCTCCCTGCACTACCTATGGAGGACACGGTAACGTCAATTGTTTGACCAGGCTTTACAAACGCCGGTAGCTCAGCATGGACGGCGACCGCCGCGACATTTTTAATTTTAGGCTTGAGGTTGGCAGGCATGGTAATACCGAAGCTATTCAGCATGCCTTTAAAGCTTTGTTCGGTAAAGCGCGTTTGTTCACCTGTTCCCGGCAGACCCACGACCAGACCATAGCCAACCAGCTGGTTTGAACGTACGCCCTCAACCATAGTCACATCTTTGATCCGCTCTGCATGTACAAACTGGCTTGTAACAAGTGACACGGCCAGAACAAGCATGTTGAATAATCTCATCGTCTTTTACCTCAAAATGGCATGATGGCGCTCATGAAGAACTTAGTCAGCCAGCCAGCACTTTGTACTTCCTGGGTATCGCCTTTACCTGAATACTGAATACGCGCGTTGGCGATGCGATTTGACTCTACCGTATTATCAGCATTGACATCTTGCGGCCTGACCAGGCCCTCAAGGCGGATAAATTCCTCACCTGTATTCAGAGTTAGCCACTTTTCACCTCGGATCACTAAGTTACCATTGGGTAAAACCCGCATCACATTGACAGAAATATTACCTATCAGACTATTTGACTGGTTGGCCTGCGCGTCACCTTGAAAGGACGAGTTTGAGCCAGCATCCAACTGAATACTTTTGCTTCCCCAGTTGACTGCTGCGCCCCCTAATCCCAATATAGGATCGATATCAACTTCGCTGTCTTTATCCAGCTTGGAGTTCGCGGCTTTTGACGCCTGAGTTGATTCTCGCAACACCACCGTGATGATATCTCCGGTGCGAAGCGCCTTTTTATCCGAGTACAAATCGTTGGCATAAGCATTGAACAGTGAACCTGTTGGTACGACTGGCGCCGCTTCAGCTTCTGGATACATGGGGGCGTAGTAAGGATCGTCCCGCTTAACATCTTTATTCTGCGTTGTTGTACAACCACTCAGTGCTATACAGCCTGCCGCTATCAGGCCAAGTGTAGTTAACTTGTCCATACTACCCCCAATCAATTAAAGCTGTTGATTAATGTAACTAAGCATCTCATCGACCGACTTGATCACTTTAGAGTTCATTTCGTAAACTCGCTGTGTTTCTATCAGATTGACCAGTTCTTCAGTTACGTTAACGTTAGATGTTTCCAGTGCCCCCTGCACAATTGAGCCAAGACCTTCAACGCCTGGGTTGCCTTGTACCGGCGCACCACTAACCGCCGTTTCGGTGTAAAGGTTTTGGCCAATCGGCTCAAGGCCAGACGGATTGATGAAGTCGCTAATCACTAGCTGGCCAATAACTGTATTAGCCGCTTCCCCCTGAATACTGACAGACACTTCCCCATCCTGAGAGATGGTGATGGAATTGGCATTATCCGGCACATTCATTTCCGGCTGTAGCGGGAAACCTGCACCAGAGGTCACGATACGACCTTCTTCATCGGTGGTGAACTGGCCATTACGCGTGTATGCGATTGTGCCGTCTGGCATCTGAATTTCAAAGAATCCTGGTCCCTGAACCATCCAGTCCAGTGAGTTCTCTGTGCTCAGCATATTGCCTTGCGAAAAGTTCTTCTGGTTGGCAACCACCTTTGCACCGGCACCTAGCATCAAACCTGATGGCAGTTCAGTATCCTGAGAGGAGCGCCCACCAGGTTGGTTAATATTCTGATAGAGTAAGTCTTCAAATATCGCGCGGCTCTTTTTGTAGCCAACCGTGCTAGCATTCGCCAGGTTATTTGAAATAACTGATATATCAGTCTGCTGGGCATCTAAGCCGGTTTTACTGATCCATAATGCTGGGTTCATAATCTTTACCTCACTCTCTTAAACGATACGCAGGAGCGAAGTGTGTCGCTCATCAATTTCTTCAGCTGTTTTCATCAGTTTCATCTGCATTTCAAACTGGCGCTGAAGGTTTACCATATCCACCATCTCGTGAACTGGGTTTACATTAGACATTTCCAGATAGCCACTCATAACCTTGGCGGTAGGGGATATTTCACAAAATCCACACACCCCATCTTCCAGTAGCTCTTCTTTTGGTCTGAACAAACCGTCATTGCCTTTTTCAAGTTTGCTATTGTCTGCGCTGATAATCTTTAACCGGTCGACCACTTCCAAAAAGTTGGCCGGCGCTCCCTGGGGCCTGACCTGAATGGAACCATCGTCACTGAACACCACCTTTTCTACCGGTAAAGGTAAAATGATGGGACCACCTTCGCCAATAATTTGACGACCATGGCTGGTGACCAATGCACCATCAGAGGTGATATTCAGCGTGCCAACTTTGGTATAAGCTTCTTCACCTGCAGCATCCACCACACTGATCCAGGACTTTTCATCAACCGCGATATCAAGATCACGCCCCGTTTCAGTGATAGCCCCGCCCGTCATCATAGTCCCCGGACGCTCCTGCATAGCAAACACGCGGGTAGGAAGCCCTTCACCAAAAGCCTGCATAGAGCGGGCCTGTGCAAAGTCTGCCTTAAATCCGGTGGTATTGGCGTTGGCCAGGTTGTTCGCTTTCAGCCCGACACCAACCAGGTTTTGTTTGGCACCAGACATGGCGACATACAGCATTTTATCCATGGGAACGACCTAAAATTGTTCAATCTATACTGATTAAAGCAATATAAATGCCAACATGATCGTCAAGAAAATGAAAAGGCCGCATTGAGCGGCCTTGAGAGGTGATGAAGGTGATTATCGGATCTGCAGAATGTTCTGCTGAAGTGTTGAGTTCACTTCCAGTGCCCGGGAGTTTGCCTGGAAATTTCGCTGTGCACTGATCAGGTCAACCAATTCGTTAGTCAGGTTAACATTCGACTGCTCGAGTGCTGAGGAGTTGATGGTTCCCAGCGTACCTGACCCTGGCTCACCTGCAATAGGCTCACCTGATGTTAAACTCTTTTTCCACCCTGTGTTGCCTACTTGCTGTAAGCCTTGCGAGTTTGAGAAGCGAACCATCGCAACCTGGCCCAGATAGGTAGAGTCACCATTACTGTAAGAAGCGACAATTTTACCATCAGAGCCAATATCAATACCTGCAAGTCGACCCGTTGTCGCACCATCCTGTTCGAGTGCTTTTACTTCAAAACGGCTCGCAAACTGTGTCGGTGGCTTAGTATTTGCCTCGTCACGCCAGTTCATCTGGATATTGCTCGGGAAGGTTGCACCATTGGTCAATAATGTTGACAACCCCGCGCCTGCACCCGCCGGGATATTGAACGGGTCAAAAGTTGGTCCAGAGACTGGTACACCTGGATCACCGGTTGAGGCAGGGTTACCATTAGAATCAAACTCAAACTCGGTAATTGGACCAGCTACACTGCCGTCACCCGCAGGGCCGACTAACTGCCCACCCAGTGTTGCATAAACCTGCCACTGGTTTGGGTTTGTCGCTGGATCTTCTTTAACAAAGTACATCTGGAGTGTATGCGGCTCACCTAAGCTGTCATAAATCGTTGTAGACGTTGAGCTGTTGTATGAAGCACTTACTGTTGGATCAAACGCCAATGTAGGCGATGTCACTCTTGAATCCAGATTAAATGAGGTGTAAACGTTTGTTGTTGCACGAGGAGAACCCGATGCATCTGGGATCTGTAATGCAGCAGATGTACTCAAGCTGACCGATGTCGTGTCACCTGTGCTTGGGTCAACAGGGAAACCTTGCAGGAAGTTGCCCTGAGCATCAACAATAAAATTATCTTTATTGAGCTTAAATGCACCTGCACGGCTATAAGTAAAGTCTTGAGAACCCAACTCTTCACTCATTGCGAAGTAGCCCTCACCCGTAATCGCCAGATCCAGCGAGTTCTGAGTAAAGTTCAGAGACCCCTGGTGGAACTGCTGTGCAACCATAGTGGTTTGCACACCATCACCATTTTTTGTTTTACCAGCGCTGAATACCGAAGATGCATAGACGGATGCGAACTCAGCACGTGATTCCTTAAAGCCTGTCGTATTTACGTTGGCAATGTTGTTAGCTGTCGTATCCAGATCTTTCTGAGCCGCAGCTAAACCTGTTAATGCAATATTGAAACTCATACTCTCACCTCTTGCGATTAAGGTTAAATCTTTTTAATTAGGCCAATTCTGCGACGTCAGTCAGTCGCACGGCACCTGCTTTAGTATTAATAACGATGCCGCTAGCACCATTGACGTTGACGCTCTCTATATTTCTGAAAGTCGCCGTAGGTAAGGCTGTAAACTTGCCATTTACTGAGCCTTCAGCCTTGATTGTGTAATCACCAGGCGGAAGCATCTCGCCCTCTTTATTTTTGCCATCCCATTCAAATCGCACCGCGCCGGGTTGCTGATCTTTCATATCAATGGTTCTGACAAGCTCGTTTTTATCATTGAGGATACTTACCGTCAGTTTTTCCACTGGCTCCGTCACAATGATTGATCCACGTGCTTGCATGTCTGGGCCATGCTCAATCGTGTCCGACTCTAGCAACGCCTTTTTACCGATCAAGGTAGACGCCTGCAAGGCAGAATTAGAAGTCATAGAATCAGCCAATGATTCGAACTTTGAATTCAGATCCGATATTCCCTCGGCCATTGTGAAGTTCGTCATCTGCGCAATCATCTGATCATTGTCCGCAGGCTTGCTCGGATCCTGATAGGACAATTGCTGAGTCAATAACGCAAAGAAATCCTCTTGCTTCAACTCATCATTCTTTTCTGTCGGCACCTGTCTATCTGGCCAACGCAATGAATCGACATAGGTCGAGGTTGCTGAATTGACGTCGTTACTCATTGGCTATACTCCCACTTAGCGCTGACCAAGTTGCAAGGTTTTGCTAAGCATTTGCTTAGCGGCATCCGCTACCTGAACATTCGTTTGGTACGAACGCGATGCAGAGATCATATTTGTCATCTCTTCAACCACATTCACATTCGGTTTATAGATGTACCCGTCTTTGTCAGCACTCGGATGATTTGGGTTGTACTCAACCTGAAGTGGTTTGTCACTTTCAACAATCCCCAGTACTTTCACCCCCACGGATGATCCCATCGTGTTAGGATGAGCAGCTGCTGCCTTGTTCAATTCAGCAGCAAACACTGGGTGTCTGGCTCGGTAAACCTGATCCTGACTTGAGCTAACGCTGTTTGCATTGGAAATATTACTGGCGGTCGTATTCAGACGGACATTCTGAGCGCTCATGCCTGAGCCCGCTATATCAAAAACATTATATAAACTCATGATTACCCACCTTGACCACTAAGGGCTTTCTTCAGCCCTTTAAATTTACCAGATAAAAAATTCAAACTAGCTTGGTACTCTAATGCATTTTGTACATACAAGTTTCGTTCCACTTGTATATCAACAGAGTTACCATCACCAGTATCCGCTTGATTTGGCGTACGATATTGTTCAATACCATTATTTAATTGAGTCCCACCACTAAGGTGTTTATCATTGGTTCTCACCATCTTATTGCCGCTTAGCTGTGCCGATTTTGCCGCTTTAAAAGCCTGACCAAAGTCGATATCCTTAGCTTTGTATCCAGGAGTATCTGCATTGGCTATATTGCTAGCCAAAATTTCAGCACGCTGAGACCGGATCAGCATAGTGTGGGGATGAACCCCCAATGCTTTATCAAAACTAATTGCCATAACCCGACTCCAAAAATTTGACTTAGTGAGATAAAAGCAAGAATGAGGCCAATATTATGGTGGCGGAAAATTGCCGCATTGCCGACAAGGCTACAATCAGGTAAAGGAAGATTCGGCGTCGAAAAGCTAAGCTATTCACTGCTGAGATCACCTAATATCAAATTGATTAAATTTATGATCTAACGTCAAAATCTAATATCCATCCATCGATGCGATAGTGATTTTGCAGCCCTCTGAATTTATTAAGCTCTCCAAACAGACTAAAGATCCCAGAAAGAAAGTACGCATGCTCGCGTTGGCTCATTTCTTTGAAGGTAAACCTCGCTATCAGATTGCTGAATACTTAAAGGTCAGTCGTACGAGCGTAAACAAATGGGTGAAAGACTATCTTGACTATGGATTAGAAGGCTTGGAGGAGCTACCTCGCTCGGGCCGCCCTTGCAAACTGGATGATGCACAACTGAAGCAGCTTAAAGCATATGTACCCGACTCTATAAACCGCATGGAAGGTGGTCGGCTAACACTAGAAGATATTCAGCAGTATATATCTGAGTCTTTTCACATTGAGTACGAGTTATCAGCCGATCACAGATTGTTGAAAAGGCAAAACTTCTCATGGATCAGCAGTCGGTCAATCCACCCAAAAGGAAACCAGGCTCACCAAGAAGCTTTTAAAGAACTTCGAGCTGGAAACGATCCTTCACACCCCGAGACACCTGCTTCCTGAACGCATTGATGTGTGGTTTCAGGATGAAGCACGATTTGGTCAGCAAACTTCAACAACAAAAGTTTGGGCTGAAAAAGGCCCACGCCCAAGAGTTGTAAAGCAGCAACAATTCGAATATGCCTATCTATTTGGTGCTGTGTGTCCAACGACTGGCGAAACAGAAGCACTTATCTCACCTTTAGTGAATAAAGAAGTCATGTATTCTCACCTGGAGCAAATATCACAAAGGACTCAACCAGGAAGAATGGCTGTGGTCGTCATGGATCGCGCAGCCTGGCACTTCAAAGATGGTTTGGTAAAAGGCCTGGAGAATGTAGTGTTCATTAGGCTGCCACCTTATTCCCCAGAGTTAAACCCCATAGAACAAGTGTGGAGTTGGCTCAGACAACATAAGTTATCAAACAGAAACTTTGCAAACTACAATGACATTCTGGATCAGGTAAGCGAAGCATGGAATGCGTTTATCTCATGTGCTGACAGGGTGAAATCATTGTGCTTTAGGGACTGGATAAATCTGACCAGTTAATTATTCAATAATGGTATAATACCTGTTCAATTTGAAGGAGCAAATTGGTGAAAACGCAAAAAAGCCCGACTCTTTTGCACCGGGCTTTTGTCGTGCAAAGTCGAGCTTTAGCTCGGCCTTTGCGCAAGGTGAAATAAGCCTTTTTAGAGAACGCAGACCTATTCCAGCATCCAATCCACCTTCATGGATGAATAGGCGATGCTATTCTGTCTACAGCTTCATCGACAGCTTTTTAAGTCACACATAGCAAAAAACCCGCTGCATTACTGCAACGGGTTAGTAATAAGGCCCTGGCGATGTCCTACTTTCACATGGGTGAATTGCGACCGAAGCACCGCTTCGCAGCGCAATGAACGCGAGGCATGGACGCCGAGCCGGGAGCCCTCCACAGGGAAGTGTGTCCAAAGACTGCTAGATACCAGCTTCATGGACGAATAGACAACGCCATTCTGTCTGCAGTTTCTTTAAATTACTCCAAACGCAAAAAAGCCCGACTCTTTCGAATCGGGCTTTCTCTTATAAGGCCCTGGCGATGTCCTACTTTCACATGGGAAACCCCACACTATCATCGGCGCTGTTTCGTTTCACTACTGAGTTCGGCATGGAGTCAGGTGGTTCCAAAACGCTATTTTCACCAGGAAAATCTTTTCTATTTTGTTTTTATTTTTATTAAAATAAATTAGGAGCTTGGCAATGTCCTACTTTCACATGGGAAACCCCACACTATCATCGGCGCTATTTCGTTTCACTACTGAGTTCGGCATGGGGTCAGGTGGTTCCAAAACGCTATGGTTACCAAGCAAATTCTTTCGTGCAAATGGTTAATGACATCGCGTTGTTTGCGAGCATTTCATTTGCGCAAGGTGAATCGATTTCCGCACTACTGCAGAGGGTGTCACCTTACTTAAAATCTGGAAAAGCGTATTAAATTCTTTCGTCTACTTTAGTTCTTAACTTCTAACAAACAAAACCACTTTGGCGTTGTATGGTTAAGCCTCACGGGTAATTAGTACGAGTTAGCTCAATGGCTCACACCACTTCCACATCTCGCCTATCAACGTTGTAGTCTTCAACGGCCCTTTAGTGGACTCTAAGTCCAAGTGAGAACTCATCTCGAGGCTCGCTTCCCGCTTAGATGCTTTCAGCGGTTATCGATTCCGAACGTAGCTACCGGGCAATGCCATTGGCA